>JBFYOQ010000299.1:0-3179 GCA_041303735.1 Mycobacterium sp. | reverse complement strand
CAAGGACACTTCGAACCAGTCGGATCCCAGCGCCGACACCGTCAGCGACACCCCGTCGACGGTGATTGAGCCCTTCTCCACGATGTAGCGCGACAGCGCCGACGGTACCGAGACGCGGACGATCTCCCAGTGCTGCGACGGGGTCCGTGCGATCACCGCGCCGGTTCCGTCGACATGGCCCTGCACGATGTGACCGCCGAGCCGGCTGTTGAGCGCCGCGGCCCGCTCCAGGTTCACCAGACTGCCCACCGCGACACCCGCCAGGCTGGAGCGGTTCAGGGTCTCGGCCATGACGTCGGCGCTGAACCGGCCGTCCGGCAGCACCTCGAGCACCGTCAGGCAGACACCGTTGACGGCGATGGAGTCGCCGTGGCGCGCGTCGGAGCTCACCACCGGACCTTCGATGGTGAGCCGGGCGGCGTCACCCAGATCGTCCTTGCCGACGACGGCGCCGAGCTCCTCGACGATTCCGGTGAACACCCGCCTAATCTAACTGCTTCTCGCCGTGGAACGCGGCGGCCGGATTGTTGTTGAAGTTCGGCACCCGCCGGTAGCCGGATGCCTCGTAGAACGCCTGGGCATGTGGCTGGCGCGACCCGGTGTCGAGCCGGGCGATGCGGTAGCCGAGTTCCCGGGCGGTGTCCTCCAGTGCCGCCAGCAGCGCGCGGGCCGCACCGTTGCGCCGGGCGTGCGGCACCACGTACATGCGTTTGATCTCGCAGGCGCCGTCCGGCAGCGCTTTGATACCGCCACCGCACACCGCCGCGCCGTCGCGGTAGCCCACCAGGAACGCCCCGCCCGGCGGACCGAGCTCGGCTGGGCCCGCCTTCGGCATGCCGGGCGCGGTGAGGTCCAGACCGTCGTAGAGCTCGGCCATCTCCGCGACCATAGCCGCCACCAGTGCCGCGGCGTCGCCCGCACCTGCGGACACCCGCCGGAATTCCAGTTCACCAGACATCCGCCCACTCATACCGATCTGGTGACGCCCGCACAACCCCCGGCCTCGCCGACCGGGTGACCGCGGCCCGACCCACTACCATGCAGCTATGCCGACAAGCCGCCGACTTCTCGCCGTCCTGACCGCCCTGCTGGCCGCCACCCTGGTCTTCTCTGGCTGCTCGAAGAAGTCGACGGAGCCGTTGCCGGACGCGTCCGAGCTGATCGGGCAGTCCATCGCGACCACCAAGTTGCTCAAGAGCGCCCACCTGGAGATCGCCGTCAGCGGCAAGATCGCCGGGCTGCCGGTCACGTCGCTCTCCGGCGATCTCACCAACGTGCCCGCCGTGGCGATCAAGGGCAACGCCACCATCTCGATGGGCGGTTCCGAGGTCGACGTGGAACTGGTGGTGCTCGATGGCACCCTGTTCGCCGCGCTCAGCCCCAACAGCTGGCTCGACATGGGCCCGGCCGTCGAGGTCTACGACCCGTCGGTGATCCTCAACCCCGACACCGGCCTGGCCAACATGCTCGCCAACATCAGCGATGCGAAGTCCGACGGCTTCGAGACCATCGGCGGCGTGCCCTCCGTCCGCATCACCGGCAAGGTGGCCCCCGACGCGGTCAACAAGCTGATCCCCCAGATCAAGGCCACCGGCGCCATCCCGGCCACCGCATGGATCGAGCGGGATGCGCCGCACCAGCTGGTGCAGGCCAAGGTCGATCAGAGTGAGGGCAACAGCGTTCAGTTGACCCTGTCGGAGTGGGACAAGCCGGTCACGGTCACCAAGCCGGCGGTGTAATGACACACTCGCCCACCAACCCGGTGGCCCCCGCCGACCCGGCGATCACCACCGGCCGCAGCCGGCGGATCGCCATCGGCGCCGGCAGTCTCGCCGTCCTGCTCGGGGCGCTCGACACCTATGTCGTGATCACGATCATGGTCGACATCATGGCCGACATCGGCATCCCGGTGAACAAGATCCAGCAGGTCACGCCCATCATCACCCTGTACCTGCTGGGCTACATCGCCGCGATGCCACTGCTCGGCCGGCTGTCGGACCGGGTGGGCCGCAAGCTGGTACTGCAACTCAGCCTGGCCGCCTTCGCGGTCGGTTCGGTGGTGACCGCGCTGGCCGAGGATCGGCCCACGCTGATGATCGGACGGGTGATCCAGGGTGTCGCCAGCGGCGCACTGCTGCCGGTGACGCTGGCACTGGCCGCCGACCTGTGGTCGGCCAAGAGTCGCGCGGGCGTGCTCGGCGGTATCGGCGCGGCGCAGGAACTCGGCAGCGTGCTCGGTCCGCTATACGGCATCGGTGTGGTGTGGCTGCTCAACACCTGGCGCGACGTGTTCTGGATCAACGTGCCGCTGACCGTGATCGCCATGGTGCTGATCCACATCAGCCTGCCCAGCCACGAACGCAAAGCCGACCCACCGCGTATCGACGTCGTCGGCGGCGTGCTGCTGGCGATCGCACTCGGCTTGGCGGTGTGGGGCCTCTACAACCCGGCGCCGGACGGCAAGCAGATCCTGCCCCCGCACGGCGCGGCCCTGATCGCCGGCGCCGCGGTCTTCGCGATCGCCTTCGCGGTCTGGGAGCGGTTCGCCACCACCCGCCTCATCGACCCGCGCGGTGTGCGCGTCGTGCCGTTCCTGTCATCGCTGGGCACGTCGATGTGCGCGGGCGCGGCACTGATGGTGACGCTGGTCAACGTGGAACTGTTCGGCCAGGGTGTGCTCGGCAAGGATCAGATCGGCGCAGCCTTCCTGCTGCTGCACTTCCTGGCCGCGCTGCCGGTCGGGGCGTTGGTGGGCGGCTGGCTGGCCACCCGGATCGGCGATCGGGCGGTGGCGGCGGCCGGCATGCTGATCGCGGCGGGGGCCTACTGGCTGATGTCGCACTGGAATGTCGACGTGCTCTCGGCCCGTCATGATTTGGGACCGATCAGCCTGCCGACCTTCAGTACCGATCTCGCGCTGGCCGGCCTGGGACTGGGTCTGGTGATCGGCCCGCTGACCTCGGCGGCGCTGCGGGTGGTGCCGGCCGCCCAGCACGGCATCGCCTCCTCGCTGGTGGTGGTCGCCCGGATGACCGGGATGCTGATCGGCGTCGCGGCGCTGACCGCCTGGGGTTTGTACCGCTTCAACCAGATCCTGGCGACGCTGCCCAGCGTCCCGGCCGACACTCTGGCTGCCAAGATCGCCGGCGAAGCCGAGCGTTATCGCACGGCGTTCGCCA
>JBFYOQ010000298.1:0-3314 GCA_041303735.1 Mycobacterium sp. | reverse complement strand
TGCCCCACGGCGTTGTCGAGGACCATCTCCGCGACGCGGTCTCGGTGCTGTTCGGCGCTGCCGAGCAGCGCTGCGTCGGTGGCCGCCCGCTTGAAGTAGAGGTGGGCCTGGTGCTCCCAGGTGAACCCGATTCCGCCGTGCACCTGGATCGCGTCAGCGGCGATCCGGCTGAAGGCCTGCGAGCAGGTCGCCTGGGCGATGCTGGCCGCTAGGGCCGGATCATCCGAGGCGTCCGCCAGTGCCCATACTGCGTGGTACGCCGTCGAGCGGGCGTGCTCGGCGTCCACCATCATGTCGGCGAGCTTGTGCTTGATCGCCTGGAACGAGCCGATCTGGCGGCCGAACTGCAGCCGGGACTTCGCGTACTCCACCGACAGATCCAGCAGATGCTGGGCGGCGCCGACCTGCTCGACCGCCAGCAGGGCCGCCCCGACCTGCAGGGCGTGGGTGATCACCCGCTCGGCCTCGTCCGGTCCGGCCAGCAGGGTGGCAGGGGCACCGTCGAGCGCGATCCGGGCCTGCGGGCGGGTGAGGTCCATCGTGACCAGCGGGGTGCGTTGCACTCCCGGGCCGGTGAGGTCGACGGCGTAGAGCCCCACTCCGTCGGAGCCGGTTGCTGAGATCAGCAGGACATCGGCGGCGTCGGCGTCGACCACCCGTGCCACGGTGCCGGTCAGTGTCCCGGCGGCGGCACTGAGCGGTTCGGGCTCGAAGGCCGCGGTGCGCTCACCGTCGACCAGGGCGGCCAGCAGCTCGTCGCGGGCGTCCCCGGCCGGGCAGGCGACCAGCGCTGGGATGGCGAGGTACACCGTGCCGAACAGCGGCCCGCAGGCCAGCGTCGCGCCGAATTCCTCAACCGCGACGGCCTGATCGACCAGCGATCCGCCGACGCCGCCGTCGGACTCCGGCACTGCCATGCCGAGCACGCCGAGTTCCGAACCCAACCTGCGCCACACGGCGCGGTCATAGCGCGGCTCGGACTCCATCAACTGGCGCACGGTGTCCTCGCCGAAGTTGTCGGCGCAGAATTTGCGCACCGCGGCACGCAACGCCTGCTGCTCCTCGGTGAATGCGTACTCCGCGCTCGCCGTGTCAGCCACGGGGAACCTCTTTCCACGGTCCGGCGTCGGCGCGCAGATCGCCGGGCAGTCCCAGTACCCGTTCGCCGAGGATGTTGCGCATCACCTCGGAGGTGCCGCCCTCGATGGTGTTGGCGCGGCTGCGCAGGTAGCGCTGCTGGACGGGTCCGCGCCAGTCGCCGCCCTCGTTGGCGCCGTGCAGCGCGTAGGAGTGATAGAGCGTGCCTTCGGTACCGAGCAGATCCATGCAGAACTCGTAGATCTTCTGGTTCAATTCGGCGCCGACCATCTTCCCGATGGAACCCTCCGGGCCGGGGCTTCCCGCACCCGCGGTGACCCGGGACCGTTCGGAGGTGAGCCGCTGCGCCTCGGCGCGTAACCACAACTGGGTCAACCGGTCCCGCAGCACGGGGGTGTGCAAGTCCGGCCGCGCAGCCCACAACTGCACGGCTTCGGAGATGGTGCCCGCCCCGCGCCGGCTGCCACTGGCGCCCAGCGCGCTGCGCTCATTCATCAGGGTGGTCATCGCCACCCCCCAGCCGCCGCCGACCGCGCCGAGGCGGTGGATGTCGGGGATGCGAGCATCAGTGATGTAGACCTCGTTGAATTCGGCCTGCCCGGTCAACTGACGAAGCGGGCGGCACTCCACGCCGGGATCATGCATGTCGAGCACGAAGTAGGACAGGCCCTTGTGCTTGGGGGCGTCCGGGTCGGTGCGCGCCAGCAGCAGTCCCCAGCGGGCCTGGTGGGCCAGGCTGGTCCACACCTTCTGACCGTTGATCACCCACTCGTCGCCGTCGCGAACCGCGGTGGTGGCAAGGCCGGCCACATCCGATCCCGCACCGGGTTCGGAGAACAACTGGCACCAGATGTCCTCGGTGGTGGCAAGCGGGCGCATGAAGAACTTCTTGAGTTCCTCGGTTTGGGCGTGCTCGCGCAACGTCGGTGCGGCCATGCCGTAGCCCATGGGGTTCAGGCCCAGCGGCACCGGGCCGCCGGCGCCTTGCAGGATGCGGTCGGCAACCGACTGCAGACCGCGGGACACCCCGAGGCCGCCGAGGCCTTCAGGGAAGTTCACCCAGGACAGTCCGGCGTCGTAACAGGCGCCCAGGAATTCGGTGACGGGAACTTGCTTGGGGTCGTGCTCGGCCACCACTGAGTGGGCGAGTTCGGCGACCCGGTTGGCGTCGACAGCGGTACTCATTCCGCCACGATACCCACCAGCAAGACTGCGCCCTGCGGGCGTTACCGGTCAGCCTCGGTGCGCGGCGGGTAGCGCGGTCATCGGGTCGCTGTACCCGAATCCGTCGTCGTCTAACATCGCCTCAGGGGACGCCACCGGGGGTCTGTGTTCGAGGAGGCCTGGTTGAGCAAGGGCCGGTCACTGGCGTTGGTCACCCTCGCCTACATTCTCGCGGTCGCGGCGGCAGCCGGGTGGCTGTTCTTCGGCCCGGCCACCGGCCGGCTGTGGCTGGACACCCTGATCGCCGATGTGGTGGCCACCGTGGTGGTGTTCGTGTTCAGCCGGGTCTACCGCAACTCCAGTTTCTACGACGCCTACTGGAGTGTGATCCCGCCGCTGCTGTTCGTGTACTGGTGGTGGCAGGGCCCGATCGGGATCACCGGCGAGGGCGCGCTGCGCTGCTGGCTGCTGGCGGTGGTGATGGGCTACTGGGCGGTGCGCCTGACGCACAACTGGGCGCTGGGCTTCGCCGGCCTGCACCACGAGGACTGGCGCTACCCGCTGCTGCGCGACGGCGCGGGCCGGTTCGAGTTCGCGGCCGACTTCTTCGGTATCCACCTGTTCCCGACGCTGCAGGTGTTCGTCGGCATGATTCCGGTCTACGTCGCCGTCACCACGCCCGGTTCGGGATGGATGTGGCTGGCCTGGATCGCCTTCGCGGTCGGTATCGCGGCGGTGACGTTGGAGTTGGCCGCCGACACCCAGATGCGCCGGTTCGTGGCCGCCGCCAGGCCTGGCGCGGTGATGGATCAGGGACTCTGGTCCTGGTCGCGGCATCCCAACTATTTCGGTGAGCTCAGCTTCTGGGTGTCCATGGCGCTGTTCGGCATCGCGGCGGCACCGGCCGGCTGGTGGTGGCTGTGGATCGGCGCGGCAGTGATGCTGGCGATGTTCCTCGGTGCCAGCATCCCGCTGATGGAGAAGCGCAGCCTGGAACGGCGGCCGCAGTACGCCGACGTCATGGAGCGGGTGTCCCGGCTGGTTCCCCGCCC
>JBFYOQ010000297.1:0-4333 GCA_041303735.1 Mycobacterium sp. | reverse complement strand
GCATTAGTTCGACCTTCTGGCACCTATTTGACCAGTTCAGGGGCTTTTTTGTCAATAGGGTACGCCTGAGTCATCGGCGCTCGCGACTGGCGCCTGCATCACGCCCAGGCTGGCTAGAGCGTCCTTTCCTCGGACCTTCACCTCGCGCCAGCACGAATAGGCTTACGCGACCCAAACTTATCGTCTAGCTGTGTTGTCTCACTACGTTGGTGACATTGGATCGACGAGCGCTGGAAATCCCGTCGACCGTCAAATCAGGAGTTTGAGTCCTTAGCTTTTTGAGACCGATCGGTCAAGAACGTGGTTCCAGGTTGAACTTAGCGGTCGAGTATCGGTTCGTGGACTGACGCCGGTGGGGTCGTCCACCACTCAGGAGGACATCCGCTACGCCAGTCGGCATCCGGAGATCTTCTCCTCCGCCGAAGGCATCACGATGGGGGATTTCGCACCCGAGGCCCGGGAGGTGGCGCAGTCGTTTCATCGCGATGGACGCCCCCCGGCACGCCCAGTTGCGCGGTATCACGCTGGACGCCTTCAAGCCCAAGAACATGCGCCACTTGGAGAGCTGGATCCGTGGGCACGCCCGAGATCTGGTAGGTGAGATGTCGCACCTAGGGGAGGGCGATTTCGTCGAACTGGTGTCGGTCAAGCTGCCGGCCCGCATCTTCGGCAGCTTCTTCGGCCTGCCCGAGGGCGAGGTGTGCGACAAGGCCACCAACGCCGCCCAGCGCCTGCTGGGCTGGACCGATCCAAAGGTCCGCGGCGACCGGGGCGAGTTGGAACTGTTCATGGGCGCGGTGATGGACCTGCACGCCGTGGCCACCGAACTGATCCCGCAGCGCCGCGCACACCCGGGCGAGGACCTGCTGACCTGGATGGTCTAGGCCGAGGTCGACGGCAAGACGATGACCTACGACGAACTGCGGGCATTCTTCGTACTGCTGGCCGTGGCCGCCAACGACACCACCCGGCACGCCTCCGCGCAGGCCATCTACGCGTTCTCGAAGTTCCCGGACCAGAAGGCGCTGCTGGTCAAGGACATCGACGGCCGCATCGACACCGCGGTCGAGGAGGTGCTGCGGTGGTCCTCCCCCCGTCGTCCCCGGCCGTCATGGCGCCACCTTGTTCGCGATCGCCCAGATTGGTGCGTCGGCGACCGCGGTGAAGGGGGTGCTGACCGGGAACTCGGCTGTGCTCGAATGTATTTCGACGCCACGGATAATGGTCGCCAGCGCCAGGGTGGCTTCCAGCATGGCGAAGTGGTCGCCGATGCAGGAGCGTGGGCCGCCGCCGAAGGGCAGGTACTGCCAGCGGTCGCGGCCCGCCGAGTTCGGTGGGCTGAACCGGTCGGGGTCGAAGTCCAGCGGCCTGTCCCAGAGGGCGGGGTCGCGATGCAGGGCGCTGATCCCGACCACCAGCTCCGTACCCGCCTCGACCCGGTAGCCGTCGACGTCGATGTCGCCCGTCGCGGTCCGGGTGACCACCGGTGCCGGCGGGCACAGCCGCAGTGCCTCGTG
Organism: Mycobacterium sp.; assembly: GCA_041303735.1. Taxonomy (GTDB): domain Bacteria; phylum Actinomycetota; class Actinomycetes; order Mycobacteriales; family Mycobacteriaceae; genus Mycobacterium. The sequence continues at coordinate 2,816 of JBFYOQ010000297.1, read as the reverse complement.
CAGCACCGCGACGGTGTAGCCCAGGTCCGCGACGTCGGCCGGGGTGAGCCGGCGTCCGCCCAGGGCGGCGGCTTCGGCGCGTACCCGGTCCTGGATCTGCCGGTGGTGCCCGAGCGCCCACAGCGCATAGGCCAGCGTGGTCGAGGTGGTGTCATGACCGGCGAGCAGGAAGATGACCAGCTCGCAACGGATTTCGGCATCGGAGAGCTCCCGGCCGTTTTCCGGGTCGCGTGCGGCGATCAGCGCCCGGACCAGCGGGGCGTCGGCATCTGGGTCGGCCCGGCACGCCTGCAGGATCTCCCCGGCGAGCCGGTGCAGAGCTGCACTCGCCGCGCGGGCCCGTCGCCGGGCGGGCGTCGGCAACCAGCGCGGGGCACGCAGCGGACTGGCGCCGCGGTCGGCGATGTAGGTGATCGCCGTCCGGACCGGGTCGGCGACCGTGTCGGTGTGGGACTGCAGATCCAGGCCGAGCACCGAACGGCCCAGTGCCCCCAGGGTCACCCGCCGGGCCTCGGTGTCGAGGTCGATACGCGCCCCGTCGGGCCACCGGTCGACCACGGCCTCGGCGACCTCGGCAATGTGCCCGCCGAACCGGTGGACGTTGTGCTTGGTGAAGACCGGTTGCAGGGCGCGACGCCGGGGCAGCCAGCCGCGGTAACGCAGGTCGAACAGGTTGGGCCCCAGCAGATCACGCATCTCGTCGTGGACGCGGTTGCGTTCCATCTCCTTGGGACTGCGGCTGAGGATATCGCGGGCCGCGCGCGGGGAGGTCGCGACGACGACCGGCGGCACCAGCCAACGCGGGCCCAGGCGCAGCCGGGTCACCGGTCCGCCAGCGTCGCGCAGAACCTCCGGCCCGGAGTTGAACGTCCGGACCGCGGCAAGTTGCCGGCGCAGCGGCAGCGGATTGCGCGGCGGCGCGGCACAGAGCGCGGCTGCCCCGGCGTCGTGCGCCATCGTCCTCCCTTCGCCGTTCTTGGTCATCAGTCAAGAACGCTCTTCACGGAAAGTCAAGAACGGAAGCTAACCTCTGGGGATGCCGCCGAACCGCCGCAGCATCCCCCGCGAGGATCGCCTCGCGGCGATCGTCACCGCGGCGCGGCGGCGGTTGGAGGCCCACAGCTACAAGGGCACCAGCATCGCCGACATCGCCGCGGACCTCGGCGTGAACACCGGATCGGTGCACTGGTACTTCCCGACCAAGGACGATCTGTTCGCCACGGTGATGTCGCGGGTGGCCGAGGAGTCGCGGGCATCGGTTCAGGCCGCCCTGGCAGCCGGTGCCGGCCCGACGGATGCGCTGGTCGGGTTTCTGGCCACCGCCGAGCGGTACCGCAGTCTGCACATCGACGTCCATGACCGCCTCGGCGAGAGCGAGGCCGTCGCCCGGGTGCATGAGCAGTTCCACGCCTGGCTCGACGACCTACTGCTCGACGTGCTGCGGCCGCGTCTGGGTGCCGCCGCCGACGTCTCCCTGATCGCCGACACCGCCCACATCATGTTCGAGGGCCTGCTGGGCAGCACCATCCCGCGTGACCGGCCGTTCGAGGAGATCGTGCAGTTCCTCGTCGACATGCTCGTCGCGGCCGCCCCGCAGGCCGCGCGCCGGGCCCGCCCGGGGCGAGCTCCGGCTTTGTTCGATCGTCACCATTGAGCGGTCGCCTTGTCGGGACCGAGGTGTCGTGTCGCTATCGCACACTGGGCGCCGTGGCAGGGCAATGGCGGCAGTGCGGCGGGAGCACAGGGTGTCGCACCCAAATGCGCCGTTGACTCCAGCCGGGCGGCGCCGCTTGTGCGAGCGGATCGACGCCGGACGGCCCATTGCCCACGTCGCCGCCGAGGCCGGGGTGTCGCGTCGATGCGTGGCTAAGTGGTACGCCCGCTGGCAGCAAGACGGACCGGATGGGCTGATCGACCGATCCTCCGCTCCGGACCGGACCCCGGGACGCACCCCGACCGATATCGAAGACCTCATCGAGGCTCTGCGTCGCTCGACCAAGTACGGGCCGGCGCGGCTTGCCGCCGAACTGCAGCGCCTCCACGCCATCACCGTGGCCCCGGCCACCATCCATCGCATCTTGGTCCGCCGGGGAATCAGCCGCCTACGTGACATCGACCCGCCCACCGGCGAACAACTCCGCGAAGTGGTGCGCTTTGAACACGAGTCCCCCGGCGCGATGATCCACGTCGATGTCAAGAAACTTGGCCGCATACCCGCCGGTGGTGGCTGGCGCATTCACGGCCGGGGAACTGACGCGCACCGCACATCCAAACGTATCGGCCCAGGCACAGGCAGAGTCGGCTACACCTACCTCCACAGCGCCGTCGACGACCACTCGCGGCTGGCTTACACCGAAGCCCTCGATGACGAAAAAGGCGACACCGCCGCCGATTTCTGGCGTCGGGCCGCGAGGTTCTTTGCCGAACACGGAATCACCACGATCCGCCGTGCACTCACCGACAACGGAGCCTGCTACCGATCACGCGCCTGGGCGGCCGCTGTCGACGAGACCAGCACCGAGCACCGGCGCACCCGGCCCTACACCCCCCGCACAAACGGAAAAGTCGAAAGATTCAACGGCACCCTGGCCCGCGAATGGGCCTACATCCGCGAGTACTCATCTGAAGAACAGCGACGCCAGGCCTTGACCGATTTCCTCAACCACTACAACCACGAACGGCCCCACGCCTCCCTTGGGCATAAGCCGCCCGCCTCCCGCGTACCCCTGGCCACCTACCGACTTACCGCCGGAGGGATCACCATGCCAACCGTTCACCGAACAGAACAACTGTCCTTCGACAGCATGACTGCGTAA
>JBFYOQ010000296.1:0-2726 GCA_041303735.1 Mycobacterium sp. | reverse complement strand
CACCCGCACCGCGAGGTCCATCAGCCGGGTGGACCGCATCGCCAGCGGCCCGGTCGTCGGCAGGAACCGCGGCAGGGTCAGCAGCAGACCCAGCCGGCGGGCCACCGAGAAGCCGCGGCCGTAGTGCGCCTGCAGCAGCGCCGGCCATGCGGCGGACAGATCGCGCGAGTCCAGCATCTGCGCCGCCAGCCGCCCGGTCTCCAGCCCGTAGTCGATGCCCTCGCCGTTGAGCGGGTTCACGCACGCCGCGGCGTCGCCGATCAGCATCCAGTTCGGCCCGGCCACGCCGGATACCGCGCCGCCCATCGGCAGCAGCGCCGAGGACACCGCCCGCGGCGGCCCGTCGAAGCCCCACTGCTGACTTTTCAGTGACGCGTAGTGCGCCAGCAGGGGGCGAAGTGCCACCTCGGCCGGCCGCTTGGCGGTGGCCAGCGCACCCACGCCGAGGTTCACCTCGCCGTTGCCCAGCGGGAAGATCCAGCCGTAGCCCGGCAGAACCTGCCCCTCGGTGGACCGCAACTCCAGATCCGAGGAGATCCACGGTTCGTCGGACCGCGGCGAGCGCAGGTACGCCCGCGCGGCCACCCCGTAGACCGTCTGCTGATGCCACTGCCGGCCCAGTACCCGGCCCAGCGTGGAGCGTGCCCCGTCGGCCACGATCAGCTGCCGGCACGCCACCTGCCTGCCGTCAGCCAGCACCACCCCGTTCACCCGGCCGGCCGAGTCCCGGGTGGCGTCAACGGCTTTGCAGCCCAACAGCATCGACGCTCCGGATTCCTCGGCGGTCGTGCGAACCCGGTCGTCCAACTCGGTGCGCGGCACCGCCGAACTCCATTCCGGAAACGATCGCCCGGGCCAGGCCACCTGCACCGAGGACCCGAAACCGGCGAGACGCAGACCGTGGTGGCGGACCCGGCCGTCGAGCCAGTCGGCCAGTCCGAGTTGGCGTAGCTCCGCGACCGCCCGCGGGGTCAGCCCGTCGCCGCAGGCCTTGTCGCGCGGGAATTCGGCGGAGTCGATCACCAGCACTTCGCGCCCAGTGCGGGCCGCCCAGGCAGCGGCCGCCGACCCCGACGGCCCGGCTCCTACGACGATGACCTCAGCTGACAACGATTGCACGCCTCCCAGTATGTTGGCAGGGTGAATACACCGGCGAGCGTGGTGGCGGGGGTGGACTTCGGTGACCCCGATTTCGCCCAGCGCGTCCGCGACGGCGTCGCTCGCGTGGAGGAGTGCATCTCCGCGGAATTGCGCGGCGCCGACGACCTGATGACCGAGGCCGTGCTGCATCTGTTCGAGGCCGGCGGCAAGCGGTTCCGGCCGCTGTTCACCGTGCTGTCCGCTCACGTCGGCCCCGACCCGGACAACTGGGAGGTCACCGTCGCCGGCGCGGTGATCGAACTGGTGCACCTGGCCACGCTGTACCACGACGACGTCATGGACGAGGCCCAGATGCGCCGCGGCGCCCCGTCGGCCAACGCCCGCTGGGGCAATAACATCGCGATCCTGGCCGGGGACTACCTGTTCGCCACCGCCTCGCGACTGGTGTCGCGGCTGGGCCCCGATGCGGTGCGGATCGTCGCCGAGACCTTCGCCCAACTGGTCACCGGGCAGATGCGGGAGACCAAGGGCACCCCGGACGACGACGACGCCGTCTCGCACTACCTGAAGGTGGTCTCGGAGAAGACGGCCTGTCTGATCGCCGCCGCCGGTCGGTTCGGCGGCACCTACTCCGGAGCCACCGCCGACCAGACCGAACGGCTGGGCCGCATCGGCGCGATCGTCGGCACCGTCTTCCAGATCTCCGACGACATCATCGATATCGAGAGCGATCCCGACGAGTCGGGCAAGCTGCCCGGCACCGACCTGCGCGAGGGCGTGCACACCCTGCCGGTGCTTTACGCGCTGCGCGAGACGGGCCCGGATGCCGACCGGCTGCGCGAACTGCTCAAAGGGCCGGTGACCGATGACGCCGACGTCGCTGAGGCGCTCGCTCTGCTGCGCGCCTCGGGCGGAATCGCCGCCGCCAAGGAGACCGTCCAGCAATACGCCGCCCAGGCCCGCGCCGAGTTGGCCGGGCTTCCTGACGTGCTGGGCACCCGCGCATTGGCTTCGCTGGTGGACTACACGGTTAACCGACACGGTTAATCCGATCCGGAACTTACGCACCCCTGCGAGGCGTTACTCTCCCGGAGAACCGTCCATAGGAGGACCTCGATGACCTGGCATCCCACCGCCAACCGGATGAAGACATTCATGCTGCTCGTCGGCATGTCGGCACTGATCGTGTTCATCGGCGGGTTGTTCCAGAACCGCTCGGTGCTGTGGTTGTCGGTGCTGATGGCTGTCGGGATGAACATCTACGTCTATTTCAACAGCGACAAGCTGGCGCTGAAGGCGATGAAGGCCCAGCCCATCACCGAGGTGCAGGCTCCGGAAATCCACGCGATCGTCCGCGAGCTGGCAACCGCCGCGCACCAGCCGATGCCGCGGCTCTACATCAGCGACACGGCCAACCCCAATGCGTTTGCCACCGGCCGCAATCCGCGCAACGCCGCGGTGTGCTGCACCACCGGGATCCTGAACCTGCTCGATGAGCGCGAGTTGCGGGCGGTGCTCGGCCACGAACTGTCTCATGTCTACAACCGCGACATCCTGATCTCGTGTGTGGCGGGCGCGATGGCGTCGATCGTCACCGGTCTGGCCCAGATGGCGATGTTCACCGG
>JBFYOQ010000295.1:0-7325 GCA_041303735.1 Mycobacterium sp. | reverse complement strand
CCGCGCACCCGCGGCGACCGCCCGCAGCACTCCGGGAGCCGGCCCCAGCCCGCCGAGCCGCTCGATCCGCATGGCCCGGGCCGCTAGCCGGCCGGTGCTTCGTACCGGGGAAACACCCCGGTGGGGGCCGGCAGCACGGTCCCCGGAGCCAGACGCGTAGACAGCGCGGCGAAATCGCGCTGTCCCTGCGGCTGCCCCAGCAAGTCCAGCAGTTGGTCGGCCGATACCGGCATCACGGGCGCCACCAGCACCGCGGCGATCCGCACCGCCTCCAGCGTGGTGTAGAGCACGGTGCGAAACCGCAGCTGATCGGCTTGCGCCTCCGACTTGCGCAGCACCCATGGCTCTTGGGCGGAGAAGTACCGGTTGGCCGCGCCCAGCATCAGCCAGATGGCTTCCAGGCCCTGATGCATGGCCTGGGAATCGAAGGCCTCGCGCACCCGCACCAGCAACCCGTCGGCCAGCGCCAGCAGCTCGGAGTCCGCTGCGCTGAACTCCCCGGGCTCGGGCACGGCGCCATCGAGGTTCTTGTTCACCATCGACAGCGACCGCTGCGCCAGGTTGCCGAGTTCGTTGGCCAGGTCGGTGTTGATCCGGCCGATGATGGCGTCTTCGCTGTAGCTGCCGTCCTGGCCGAACGGAACCTCGCGCAGCAGGAAATAGCGCACCGCGTCCACCCCGAAGGTCTGCACCAGCGCCACCGGGTCCACGACGTTTCCGACCGACTTGCTCATCTTCTCACCACGGTTGTAGAGGAATCCGTGCGCGAACACCCTGCGCGGCAACGGGATTCCCGCCGACATCAGAAAAGCCGGCCAGTACACCGCGTGGAAGCGGATGATGTCCTTGCCGATCATGTGCAGATCTGCCGGCCAGAACCGTTGGTAAAGAGCAGATTCCGTGTCGGGGAACCCGACTCCGGTCAGGTAGTTGGTCAGCGCGTCGACCCACACATACATCACATGGTCCGGGTCACCGGGCACCGGAACCCCCCAGTCGAACGAGGTCCGCGAGATCGACAGGTCGCGCAGACCGCCGGAGACGAAGCTGACGATCTCGTTGCGTCGGACCTCCGGCGCGATGAACTCCGGGTGGGTGGCGTAGTGCGCCAGCAGCGGCTCGGCGTAGGCCGACAGCCGGAAGAAATAGGTCTGCTCCTCGGTCCAGGTGACCGGCGTTGCGGTCTCGGTGGCCACCCGGACACCCCCGGCGTCGACGGATGTCTCGGCCTCGGTGAAGAACCGCTCGTCGCGCACCGAGTACCAGCCGGAGTAGCTGTCGAGATAGATGTCGCCGCGCTGCACCATCAGTTCCCAGATCGCGCTCGAGGCGGCGTAGTGATCGGGGTCGGTGGTGCGGATGAACCGGTCGAAGGAGATGTTGAGCATCTCCTGCAGGCGCTGGAACTCATCAGAGTTGCGCCGGGCGAGTTCGGCGGTCGGGATGCCCTCGGCGGCGGCGGTCTGCGCCATCTTCAGCCCGTGTTCGTCGGTCCCGGTGAGGAAGCGCACGTCGAAGCCGTCTAGCCGCTTGAACCGGGCGATCGCATCGGTGGCGATGTATTCGTAGGCGTGCCCGACGTGCGGCGCGCCATTGGGGTAGGCGATCGCCGTGGTCACGTAGAAGGGCTGGCTCATGTCGTGCTCCACCCTATTGGTAGACGCTTATGGTTTGGGCGTGAGTAAACGCCCGGCACCGCCGCCGCCGGAGCCGTTGGCGCCGTTGATCGATGCCCACACCCACCTCGACGCATGCGGTGCCCGAAGCGCCGACGATGTGGGCGCCATCCTCGACCGCGCCGAAGCCGTCGGCGTGCAGGCGGCGGTGACCATCGCCGACGACCTGGCATCGGCGCGCTGGGCGGCGGCCGCCGCCGGGTGGGATGAGCGGCTGTACGCCGCGGTGGCCCTGCACCCGACCCGGGCCGGTGCGCTGACCGCCGAGGCCCGCGCCGAGATCGAAACCCTGGCAGCGCAACCGCGGGTGGTGGCGATCGGGGAGACCGGGATGGACCTGTACTGGCCTGGCCGCCTCGACGGGTGTGCCGATCCGGCGGCGCAGCGGGAGGCCTTCGCCTGGCATATCGACCTGGCCAAGCGCACCGGCAAGCCGCTGATGATCCACAACCGCGACGCCGACGCCGAGGTGCTCGACGTGCTGGCTGCCGAGGGCGCCCCGGACACGGTGATCTTCCACTGCTTCTCGTCCGGGCCGCAGATGGCGCGGGCCTGCATCGACGCCGGCTGGGTGCTGAGCCTGTCCGGGACGGTCACCTTCACCAACGCCCGCGATCTGCGGGAGGCGGCGGCGCTGATCCCGCCCGGACAGCTTCTGGTGGAGACCGACGCGCCGTTCCTCACCCCGCACCCGTTCCGGGGTGCGCCCAATGAGCCGTACTGCCTGCCCTACACGGTGCGCGCGCTGGCCGAACTCCTCGGCCGGCCCGCGCGGGACGTCGCGGCCGACGCCACCGCGACCGCGCGCACGGTGTACGGCCTGACCTGAGGGTCTGCTAAGAGCTCACCGTTCCGGTTGCCGCCCACCCTCGAGGTTCGTTACCGTCCGGTGATCGTAAGGTCACTTATGTCGGGATGGATCGGGAAGTGAACGCGTTCACCAAGCTTGCGCAGTCGTCCTCGGCTGCACTGCGCCTGGTTCTCGCCGCCCTGCTGGTGGCGCTCACCGGCGCCGGTGCGGTCGCGCTGACCTCCCGCAAAACGGTCACCCTTGACGTCGACGGCTCGACGGTCGCGGTCAGCACCATGAAATCCCGGGTCGCCGACATCGTCGAGGAGCACGGCTTCGACGTCGGCGAGCGCGATGAGCTGATCCCGGCGGCCGGACAGTCCGTCGGTGACGCCGAGACCATCGTGCTGCGCCGCAGTCGGCCGCTGCAGATCTCCCTCGACGGCCGGGAACCCGTGCATGTCTGGACCACCGCGTCCACCATCGACGAGGCGCTGGTGCAACTGGCGATGACCGACACCGCGCCGGCCGTCGCGTCGCGGAGCAGCCGAGTGCCGCTGAAGGGAATGGCCCTGCCGGTGGTCAGCGCCAAGACGGTGCAACTCGACGACGGCGGCGTCGTCCGGACGGTGCGCCTGGCCGCCGCAAGTGTCGGCGCGTGGCTGGAGGCGGCCGGGGCGCCGTTGCAGCAGCGCGACTCGGTGGTTCCCGCCGCGTCCGCTCCCGTCACCGACGGAATGCGGATCGCTGTCACCCGGATTCGGATCGAGAAGGTGACGCAACAGGTGCCGCTGGCGCCCACCGCGCGCCGCATCGAGGACCCGACGATGAATATGAGCCGCCAGGTGGTGGAGGACCCCGGATCGCCTGGTACGCAGGACGTGACGTTCGCGGTCGCGGTGGTCAATGGCGTGGTGACCGGGCGTTTGCCGGTAGCCAACACCATCGTCACTCCGGCCCGCGAGTCGGTGCTGCGGGTGGGCGCCAAGCCCGGTACCGAGGTGCCGCCGGTGACCAACGGGGCGCGGTGGGACGTGATCGCCGCGTGCGAATCGGGCAACAATTGGGCGATCAACACCGGGAACGGATATTTCGGCGGAGTGCAGTTCGACCAGAACACATGGGAGCGCCATGGTGGACTGCGCTACGCTAAGAGGGCAGACCTAGCAACTAGAGAAGAGCAGATCGCCATCGCAGAGGTGACACGGGCCCATCAGGGCTGGGGCGCATGGCCCGTGTGCGGAAGAGGTGCGTAGTGACCATCCGACTGCTTAGTCGCACCGAGATCAGGAATTTAGCCAAAGAGCTTGATTTCCGTCCGCGCAAATCGTTGGGTCAAAACTTCGTCCACGACGCCAACACTTTGCGTCGGGTGGTCTCGGCCTCCGGTATCAACAAGAACGACCACGTCCTCGAAGTCGGCCCCGGTCTGGGATCGCTGACGCTGGCACTGCTGGACCGCGGCGCGACGGTCACCGCGGTGGAGATCGACTCGTTGCTCGCGCAACGACTGCCCCGGACGGTGGCGGAGCACTCGCACAGCGAGATACACCGCCTGACGGTGCTCAATCGCGACATCCTCGGCCTACGGCGCTCGGATCTTCAGAACCCGCCGACAGCCGTGGTGGCCAACCTTCCGTACAACATCGCCGTGCCGGCCCTGCTGCATCTGCTCGCCGAGTTCGAGTCGATCCGGACTGTGACGGTCATGGTGCAGGCGGAGGTGGCCGAACGTCTGGCCGCCGAACCCGGCGGCAAGGATTACGGGGTGCCTAGTGCCAAGGTGCGGTTCTTCGGCAACGTGCGGCGCTACGGTTCGGTGTCGCCGACGGTGTTCTGGCCGATTCCGCGGGTGTACTCCGGGCTGGTGCGCGTCGACCGCTACGAGACGTCGCACTGGCCGACCGATGAGGGATTCCGCCGCGAGGTCTTCAAACTCATCGACACCGCGTTCGGGCAGCGGCGCAAGACCGTGCGCAACGCGTTTCTGGAATGGGCCGGATCGGGCAACGCCTCGGCAGAAATGCTGCTCGCGGCGAGCATCGACCCGTCCCGTCGCGGCGAGACGCTGACCATCGCCGATTTCGTGCGGCTGTACCAGCGCTCCGGGCGTGAGGTGCAGTCGGTCCCGTCGGTCGAGGTACCGACGGCCGAAATCAGCTGACGTACAGCGCATCTGATCCGTGTCCACCACCAACGGCAGCACCGCTGCTGAATGGGTTCCCACTGGTTCGGTGACAGTTCGCGCGCCGGGGAAGGTGAACCTCTACCTCGGCGTGGGGGATCATCGCGACGACGGGTATCACGACCTCACCACGGTGTTCCACGCGGTATCGCTGGCCGACGAGGTGACGGTCCGCGACGCCGATGTGCTGTCGTTGCGCACCATCGGTGAGGGCGCCGGTGAGGTGCCCGACGACGAGCGCAACCTCGCCTGGCAGGCGGCCGAACTGATGGCCGGCCATGTCGGCCGGGCCCCGGACGTGGAGATCGTCATCGACAAGTCCATCCCGGTGGCCGGCGGTATGGCGGGCGGCAGCGCCGACGCGGCCGCAGTCCTGGTCGCGATGAACCAACTGTGGGAACTCGGCGTGCCGCGCCGCGATTTGCACGCGATGGCCGCGCGACTGGGCAGCGACGTTCCCTTCGCCCTGCACGGCGGCACGGCGCTGGGCACCGGCCGCGGCGAACAGCTGACACCGGTGCTGGCCCGCAACACCTTCGACTGGGTGTTGGCATTCGGCGCCGAGGGCCTGTCCACCGCCGCGGTCTACGCCGAGATCGACCGCATGCGGGAGGCCGGAGCCCCGGCCCGGCAGTCCGATCCCGAGCCGCTGCTCACCGCTCTCTCCAGCGGCAATCCCCGACAACTCGCACCGCTGCTCGGCAACGATCTGCAACCGGCGGCGCTGAGCCTGCAGCCCGGTCTGCGCCGGACCTTGCGGGCCGGCGAGGAGGCCGGGGCGCTGGCCGGGATCGTGTCCGGCTCCGGGCCGACATGTGCGTTCCTGTGCGCCTCGGCCGACGCCGCTATCGCGGTTGCCAGTGAGCTGGCCGGCGCCGGGGTCTGCCGCACGATCCGAGTGGCGAGCGGGCCGGTGCACGGCGCCCGGGTGACGCCCGCGACGACCAGTTGAGAAGTTTGCGCACGGTTAAGAAAGCTCTAAGATGAGCAATGCTTTCCCCCCGCGCGGGCGCGCCGCCTATGCGTCGCGCCGTGTGGGGGCGAGCATGAGAGTCCGCGGTGCCGCGTCGTAGGTCGACGCCGCGCCGGACGCCGAGGAGGTCGTCATGAGCCGATTTACTGAGAAGATGTTCCACAGCGCCATGACCAGCACCAAAGGCATGGTGACCGGGGAGCCCGTCGAGCCGGTTCGGCACACCTGGCGCGAGGTCCACGAGCGGGCACGCTGCATCGCCGGCGGCTTGGCCGCTGCAGGCGTGGGACCGGGCGATGCTGTCGGCGTGCTGGCCGGTGCCCCGGTGGAGATCGCCCCGACCGCGCAGGGATTGTGGATGCGCGGCGCGAGTCTGACCATGCTGCATCAACCCACTCCGCGCACCGACCTGGCGCTGTGGGCCCAGGACACCATCAACGTCATCGACATGATCGAGGCCAAGGCCGTCGTCATCTCCGAGCCGTTCCTGGTCGCCGCGCCGGTGCTCGCCGAGCGCGGGGTGACGGTGCTGACCGTCGAGGAGTTACTCGGCGCGCAACCGATCGACCCCGTGGAGACCGGCGAGGACGACGTCGCGCTGATGCAGTTGACGTCGGGTTCGACCGGATCGCCCAAGGCGGTGGTGATCAGCCACCGCAACATCTACTCCAATGCCGAGGCGATGTTCATCGGCGCCGAGTACGACGTCGAGTCCGACGTCATGGTCAGTTGGCTGCCCTGCTTTCATGACATGGGGATGGTGGGCTTCCTGACCATCCCGATGTACTTCGGCGCCGAACTGGTCAAGGTCACGCCGCTGGACTTCCTGCGCGACACCCTGCTGTGGGCCAAGCTGATCGACAAGTACCGGGGCACCATGACGGCGGCCCCGAACTTCGCCTATGCGTTGTTCGCCAAACGCTTACGGCGTCAAGCCAAACCGGGTGAGTTCGACCTGTCGACCCTTCGGTTCGCGCTGTCCGGTGCGGAGCCCGTCGAACCGGCCGACGTCGAGGACCTCATCGACGCCGGCAAGCCGTTCGGCCTGAGCCCGAACGCGATCCTGCCCGCCTACGGTATGGCCGAGACCACCCTGGCGGTGTCGTTCTCCGAGTGCGGTGCGGGCTTGGTGGTCGACGAAGTCGACGCCGACCTACTGGCCGCACTGCGGCGCGCGGTCCCGGCGACCAAGGGCAACACCCGCCGGCTGGCCAGCCTCGGCCCGCTGCTGCGCGATCTTGAGGCGCGCATCGTCGACGAGGACGGCATCGTGCTGCCCACCCGCGGTGTCGGTGTCATCGAACTGCGCGGGGAGTCGCTGACGCCGGGTTACGTCACCATGGGCGGTTTCGTCTCCGCGCAGGACGAGAACGGCTGGTATGACACCGGCGACCTCGGTTATCTGACCGAGGAGGGCCACATCGTGGTGTGTGGGCGGGTCAAGGACGTGATCATCATGGCCGGCCGCAACATCTACCCGACCGATATCGAGCGGGCCGCCGGCCGCGTCGAGGGGGTGCGCCCGGGGTGCGCGGTGGCGGTCCGCCTGGATGCCGGGCATTCGCGGGAGACCTTCGCCGTCGCCATCGAATCCAACAATTGGGAGGATCCGGCGGAGATCCGCCGCATCGAGCAACAGGTGGCACATGAGGTCGTCCGCGAGGTCGGCGTGCGGCCGCGCAATGTGGTGGTGCTGGGGCC
>JBFYOQ010000294.1:0-5243 GCA_041303735.1 Mycobacterium sp. | reverse complement strand
TTTGCCGGCCGCGCGGGCGAGTTCCTCGATCAGGGCGGTGGCGTGGCGGGCCCGCTCCGCGGCGATCTCGGCCAGCGCCGGCACCACCGCGGCCGGTGCCGCCTTGGCCGCCGCGGCCGCCAGGTCGCTGTCGCGACGGGCACCGGCCAACTGCTCCTCGAGCGGGTCCGGGCCGGACGGCGCGGATCCGCACGCCGCCGCGGTGGTGCTGAGAAGCGCCAGCGCCAGCAGCCCCTGGCCGCCACCGGCGAGCAGGCTGCGCCTGCTGAACTCGCTCGGACCGTCGGGCCGGCCGGTAGGGGGGTGAAGCACGCCCACATCCTGCCATTGCCACCCGCGTTCTGGGCGTATCGTTTGAGCCGGAGTCATCAGCGGTGACCCCGCGCCATCCCCGAATACCCATCGACGCGCCGTACGAAGACAACTCAAGACGAGGAGCTCGCCGTGACGCAGCGATCACGCGGTTTACCGTCGCCAGAGCAGGTGCTCGAGCTACTCAACGGTGAGTTCGCACGGTCCGGGTACGAAGTAGAGGACGTCGCGATCGACGTCCGGGCCGCCCCGCCGATGATCCGGGTCATCGTCGACGGTGACGTTCCCCTCGACCTCGATACCGTCGCCGAACTGTCCCGCTCGGCCTCGACGCTGCTGGACGCGCTCGACTCGGCCGGCGCCACCGACGCCGCCTACGTCCTCGAGGTGACCTCGCCGGGGGTCGACCGGCCGCTGACCCAGGAGAAGCATTTCCGCCGGGCGCGCGGACGCAGAGTGGAGGCCCACCTGCGTGACGACACCACGGTGACCGGGCGGGTCGCCACCGTGGCCGACGGCACCCTCGATCTGGTGGTCCGTCAGGGCCGCGGGTGGGCCGTGCGCCACGTCCCACTCGATGAGATCGTCACCGCCGCTGTGCAGGTGGAGTTCTCGCCACCGAGCGCCCAGGAGCTCGAATTCACCAACTCAATGGAGGCACAGTCATGAACATCGACATGGCCGCGCTGCACGCGATCGAAGTCGATCGCGGAATCTCGGTGGACGAACTGCTCGACACCATCAAGTCGGCTCTTCTCACCGCCTACCGCCACACCGAGGGGCACGCCGCGGACGCCCGCATCGAGATCGACCGCAAGAGCGGCACGGTGCAGGTACTGGCGCGGGAGACCGACGAGGACGGGAACCTCATCAGCGAGTGGGAGGACACCCCCGAGGGGTTCGGCCGGGTCGCGGCCACCACTGCTCGCCAGGTGATGCTGCAGCGGTTCCGCGACGCCGAGAACGAACGGGTCTACGGGGAGTTCTCCGCCCGCGAAGGCGACATCGTCCTGGGCGTGGTGCAGCGGGATGCGCGGGAGAACGCCCGCGGCAACATCATCGTGCGGCTGGGCACCGAGACCAAGGGCTCCGAGGGAACCATCCGGGCTGCCGAGCAGGTGCCCGGGGAGCGTTACGAGCACGGCGACCGGGTGCGCTGCTACGTCGTCGGCGTGACCCGCGGCGCGCGGGAACCCCGCATCGAGCTGTCGCGCACCCACCCGAACCTGGTCCGCAAGCTGTTCTCCCTGGAGGTGCCCGAGATCGCCGACGGCTCGGTGGAGATCGTCGCGGTGGCCCGCGAGGCCGGCCATCGGTCCAAGATCGCCGTCCGATCCACCGTGGCCGGCCTCAACGCCAAGGGCGCCTGCATCGGTCCGATGGGCCAGCGGGTGCGCAACGTGATGAGCGAGCTGTCCGGGGAGAAGATCGACATCATCGACCACGACGACGACCCCGCCCGGTTCGTCGGCAACGCACTGTCCCCGGCCAAGGTGGTGTCGGTGCAGGTGGTCGACGCCGCCGCACGCGCCGCCCGGGTCATCGTGCCGGATTTCCAGCTCTCGCTGGCGATCGGCAAGGAGGGCCAGAACGCGCGGCTGGCCGCGCGGCTGACCGGCTGGCGCATCGACATCCGCAGTGACGTCGAGGAATCCCAGGACCCGGCCGACGGTGCCCCTGAGCGGGCGCCCGGCCCGGCGGTGGCCGGTCCGCCGCAGGCTCCGCAGCGCGTCCCGCGGCAGCAGTAGCGGCCGGGCGAACAGGCGATTGCAGGTCCGAGCAGGTCTGACGGTAGACTCAGCCGTGATCCAGCGCGAGAGACCGGCCGCTGAGAAACGTCGTACCGATTCCCCGGTGCGGATGTGTATCGGCTGCCGGGAGCGAGAGTTGGCCGTCGAACTGCTGCGTGTGGTGGCCGTGTCGACGGGAAACGGTCAATTCGCCGTCACCGTTGACACATCAGGCTGCCATCCCGGCCGGGGTGCGTGGCTGCATCCCGTCGATCGTTGCCTGTCGGCAGCGATCCGGCGGCGGGCCTTCGCGCGAGCGTTGCGCATCACCGGTTCACCGGACACGTCCGCGGTGGTCGAGCACTTCGAAGCGCTCGCCCGCCCGGCACAGGAAGAAACAGGTAGCGAAGAACATGAGCACACCGTGAAGTCCCGATGACCATGCGTCATAGCTAAACCCGAGGCGCGGCCGTACTCCCGCTGACGCCTCTCAGAGATGGAGAAGGTAGTGGCAGGTAAGGCCCGCGTACACGAGTTGGCTAAGGAACTCGGTGTCACGAGCAAGGAAGTTCTCGCCCGGCTGAGTGAGCAGGGCGAATTCGTCAAATCGGCGTCGTCGACGGTGGAAGCTCCCGTGGCGCGCCGACTCCGGGAGTCATTCGGCGGTGCCAAGGCACCCGCCGCCGCGCCCGCCAAGGTCGCGGAGAAGCCGGCGGCCACAGTGGCCGCCGCAGCCGATAACGGCGCTGCCGCCGCCGCGCCACCGGTCCCGCAGGTCGTCGCGCCGGCCCCCGCGCCACCGGCCCCGCCGGTCGCGCCGCCGGCGCCTCCCGCACCGGCTCAGCCCGGTCTTCCGACCGAAGCGGCGGGTCCGCGCCCCGGCCCGGCCGCACCCAAGCCGGGTGGGCCCCGCTCGCCCCGGGTCGGCAACAACCCCTTCTCCTCGGCCCAGCCGGTCGAGCGCCCCATCGCCCGGCCGCCCGTCGGCCCGCCGGGGGCACGGCCGGCAGGACCGGGCATCCCGCGTCCCGGCATCCCGCGGCCCGGCGGAGCCAGTCCCGGCAATATGCCGCCACGCCCGCCCGGTGGCATGACCCGTCCCGCGCGGCCCGGTGCTCCGCGTCCCGCCGGTCCCGGCGCCCGGCCCGGACCCGGTCAGGGTGCCCGTCCCGGCGGTGCCGGCGGCGGTAACTACCGCACCGGTGGTCCCGGCGGCGGCGCTCCCGGCGGTGCCCCCGCCGGCGGTTTCCGCGGCCGTCCCGGCGGCGGTGGCGGCGGTGGCCGTCCCGGTCAGCGCGGCGGTGCCGCGGGTGCGTTCGGTCGTCCCGGCGGAGCGGTCCGCCGCGGCCGCAAGTCCAAGCGGGCCAAACGCGCCGAGTACGAGAACATGCAGGCGCCGGTCGTCGGCGGTGTGCGGCTTCCGCACGGCAACGGCGAGACCATCCGGCTGGCCCGCGGCGCGTCGCTGAGCGATTTCGCCGACAAGATCAACGCCAACCCGGCTGCGCTGGTGCAGGCGCTGTTCAACCTCGGCGAGATGGTGACCGCCACCCAGTCGGTCTCCGATGACACGCTGGAACTGCTGGGCGGCGAGATGAACTACGTCGTTCAGGTGGTCTCTCCGGAGGACGAGGACCGCGAACTGCTGGAGTCCTTCGACCTGACCTACGGCGAGGACTTCGGCGGCGAAGAGGATCTGGTGATCCGGCCGCCGGTGGTGACCGTCATGGGCCACGTCGACCACGGCAAGACCCGACTGCTCGACACCATCCGGCAGGCCAACGTCCGCGAGGGCGAGGCCGGCGGCATCACCCAGCACATCGGCGCGTATCAGGTCGCCGTCGAACATGACGGCGTGGAGCGTCTGATCACCTTCATCGACACACCGGGCCACGAGGCGTTCACCGCCATGCGTGCCCGCGGCGCGAAGGCCACCGATATCGCGATTCTGGTGGTGGCCGCCGACGACGGCGTCATGCCGCAGACGGTGGAGGCCATCAACCACGCGCAGGCGGCGGATGTGCCGATCGTGGTGGCGGTCAACAAGATCGACAAGGAGGGCGCCGATCCGCAGCGGATCCGGTCGCAGCTCACCGAGTACGGCCTGGTGGCCGAGGACTTCGGTGGCGACACCATGTTCGTCGACATCTCGGCCAAGAACGGCGTCAACATCCAGGCACTGGAGGAGGCGGTCCTGCTGACCGCCGACGCCTCGCTGGATCTGCGGGCCAACCCCGATATGGAGGCCCAGGGCGTGGCGATCGAGGCGCACCTGGACCGCGGTCGCGGCCCGGTGGCCACCGTGCTCATCGCGCGCGGCACACTGCGGGTCGGTGACTCGATCGTGGCCGGCGACGCCTACGGCCGCGTTCGCCGCATGGTCGACGAGCACGGCGAAGACGTCACCGAGGCCTTCCCGTCCCGGCCGGTCCAGGTCATCGGGTTCACCTCGGTGCCCGGTGCCGGCGACAACCTGCTGGTCGTCGACGAGGACCGCATCGCCCGCCAGATCGCCGACCGCCGCAGTGCGCGCAAGCGCAACGCCCTGGCGGCCCGGGCCCGCAAGCGCATCAGCCTCGAGGATCTGGATTCGGCGCTGAAGGAGACCAGCCAGCTCAACCTGATCCTCAAGGGCGACAACGCCGGCACGGTCGAGGCACTCGAGGAGGCCCTGCTGGGCATCGCGATCGACGACGAGGTGGAGTTGCGCGTCATCGACCGCGGTGTCGGCGGGATCACCGAGACCAACGTCAACCTGGCCTCGGCGTCGGACGCCATCATCATCGGCTTCAACGTGCGCGCCGAGGGCAAGGCCACCGAACTGGCCAACCGCGAGGGTGTGGAGATCCGCTACTACTCGGTGATCTACCAGGCGATCGACGAGATCGAGAAGGCCCTCAAGGGCATGCTCAAGCCGATCTACGAGGAGAAGGAACTGGGCCGCGCGGAGATCCGGGCCCTGTTCAAGTCCTCGAAGGTGGGCAACATCGCGGGCTGCCTGGTGCAGTCGGGGATCATGCGTCGCAACGCCAAGGCGCGATTGCTGCGCGATAGCGTCGTGGTCGCCGAGAACATCACCGTGTCCTCGCTTCGCCGGGAGAAGGACGACGTCACCGAGGTCCGCGAGGGTTACGAATGCGGTCTGACGGTGACGTACTCCGACATCAAGGAGGGCGACGTGATCGAGACCTACGAGTTGGT
>JBFYOQ010000293.1:0-3279 GCA_041303735.1 Mycobacterium sp. | reverse complement strand
ACTGCTTTCAGGGTGGGAGCCGCGCGGTCGCGACGTGGAGTTCGATGCTCAGTGGCGCGCGGTGCTCGGCGTGGGCGGCGGGATCACCGCCGACTCCGACCCGGCGGCCGAATGGCAGGAGTGCATGGACAAGGCGGCACCGATCGTCGGTGCCGTCGCGGCTCACGACTCGCGGGACCGCAGCACCGCGTCGTAGAGTTCGCGCCGCGATGGCGCGCCGGGATGGGCGTCGATCACCGCGCCGCAGGCGTCCTTGACCCTCATCCCGTCGGCGACCAGTGCGTCCACCTCGGTCAGCAGGTCCGCGATCTCGACGCTCGGCACGGCCCCGGCCAGCACCACGGTGATCTCACCGAGCACCCCGTCGGCTGCCCAGTCGGCCAGTTCCGCCAGTGTGCCGCGGCGGATCTCCTCGTAGACCTTGGTCAGCTCACGGCACACCACCGCGGCACGGTCGCCGCCGAGTTGCTCGACCGCGTCGCGCAGGCAGGCCGCCAGCCGCCGCGGCGACTCGAAGAACACCACCGTGCGGGCTTCGCCTGCCAGGGCAGTCAGCCAGCCGCGCCGCGCAGACTGCTTGCGCGGTGCGAACCCCTCGAAACAGAACCGGTCGGCCGGCAGGCCGGAGACCGCCAAGGCGGTGGTGACCGCCGACGGGCCGGGCAGGCAACTGACCGTCAGCCCGGCATCCACGCAGGCGCGCACCAGTCGGAAGCCGGGATCGTTGATCAGCGGCATGCCCGCGTCGCTGACCACCAGCACCGTCGCCCCGGCGCTGATCTGCTCCACCAGACCGGGGATCCGGGCTTGCTCGTTCTGGTCGTACAGGCTGAGCACCCGGCCGGCGATGGTGGTGTGCAGCGCGGCAGCCAGGGTCCGGATCCGGCGGGTGTCCTCCGCTGCCACGATGTCCGCAGCGGCCAGCGCCTCGACCAGGCGCCGGGAGGCGTCGCCGGGCTGGCCCAGCGGAGTTGCGCCGAGGAGCAGGCGGCCTGGGGTCACATCGCAGAGCCTACGATTGCTGGCAATGACTGCCCTGACCGACGAACCTGTCGCGCCGGCCCGCAGTGCCCCCGTCATCAGCCCGGCACCGCTGGTTCCGGTGCCCGACTTCGGCCCGACCGACCGGGTGCGGGGCTGGGTGGCGACTGCCGTGGTGGCCGCCTTGGCGGCGCTGACGCGGTTCATGAATCTGGGCTCGCCCACCGATGCCGGCACGCCGATCTTCGATGAGAAGCACTACGCGCCGCAGGCCTGGCAGGTGCTGCACAACTTCGGCGTGGAGGACAACCCCGGTTTCGGTCTGGTGGTGCACCCGCCACTGGGCAAGCAACTCATCGCAGCCGGCGAGGTGCTGTTCGGCTACAGCGGTGTGGGTTGGAGATTCACCAGCGCGGTGTTCGGGATCATCCTGGCGGCCCTGGTGGTGAGGGCCGTGCGCCGGATCAGCCGCTCGACGCTCATCGGGGCGATGGCCGGGCTGCTGGTGGTCGTCGACGGGGTGAGCTTCGTGGCATCCCGCACCGCGCTGCTCGACACCTTCATGACCGTCTTCGTCGTCGCGGCCTTCAGTGCCCTGCTCGTCGACCGCGACCAGATCCGCGCCCGGATGCACGACGCGCTGCTCGAGGGGCGCATCGACGAGACACCCTGGGGCCCGCGGCTGGGCGTGCGGTGGTGGCGGTTCGCCGCCGGTTTCCTGCTCGGCCTGGCATTCGCGACGAAATGGTCGGGGCTGTATTTCATCGCCTTCTTCGGATTGATGTCACTGGCGATGGATGTCGCCGCGCGACGCGCCTACCGGGTGCCGCGGCCGTGGGCCGGCGTGCTGCGCCGCGACGTCGGCCCCACGGCCTATGTGTTCGGACTGATCCCGGTCGCGGCGTACCTGTTCGCCTACGCGCCGTGGTTCTCGTCGGAGACCGCGGTGAACCGCTATGAGGCGGGCCAGTCGATCGGTGAGCGGCAGTGGTACCAGCCGCCGGATGCGCTGCGCTCGCTGTGGCACTACACCTACAAGGCGTTCCACTTCCATTCCGAACTGACCAATTCCGCGGGCAATCACCACCCGTGGGAGTCCAAGCCGTGGACCTGGCCGATGTCGCTGCGGCCGGTGCTCTACGCCATCGACGATCAGGATGTCCCGGGCTGCGGGGCGGCGTCGTGCGTGAAGGCCGTCATGCTGATCGGCACCCCCACGATGTGGTGGCTGGCGGTGCCGGTGCTGGGCTACGCGCTGTGGCGGACCTTCGTTCGCCGCGACTGGCGCTACGCCGTCGTCCTGACCGGCTATTGCGCGGGCTGGCTGCCCTGGTTCGCCAACATCGACCGGCAGATGTACTTCTTCTACGGGGTCACCATGGCGCCGTTCCTGATGATGGCCATCGCGCTGATCCTCGGCGACATCCTCTACAAGCCGACCGACAACGCCGAACGCCGAACACTCGGGGTGGTGGTGGTGAGCTGTTACCTCGCCCTGGCGATCACCAACTTCGCCTGGATGTTCCCGATACTGACCGGGCTTCCCATTTCCCAGGCCACCTGGAACATGGAGATGTGGCTGCCCAGCTGGCGGTAGCCCCTCTCCGCGGGCCCGCCGCTCTCGTGCACCCGCCGTTCTCCGCGAGATCCACCCCACGGTCGCGATCGGGGCGGGATCCACAGCCCTGGGGTGGATCTCGCGGGAAGAGGGTTAGACCGCGTCGCGGGCGGCCGGGCAGGACATGCACCGTGGGCCGCCGCGGCCGGTGCCCAACTCCCCCGCCGCGATGGGCAGCACCTCGATGCCGGCATCGACGAGCCGCGCGTTGGTCTCGGTGTTGCGTTCATAGGCCACGACCACGCCGGGAGCCAGGGCCAGGGTGTTGTTCCCGTCGTCCCACTGCTCACGTTCGGCGGTCACCGGATCCAGCCCGGTGTCGATGACCCGCAGCCGCTCGATGCCCATCGCGGCGGCGGCGGCGGTGACGAACGGCGCCTTATCTGCGATCTTGATCCCCGCCTCGGCACGCGTGAGGGTGAAGGCCGACAGCGTGGTGGAGATGTTCGGATACATCACCACCGCGTCGACGTCGACCATGGTGCAGACGGTGTCGAGGTGCATGGTCGCGCGCTGCTGTGCGATCGGTACCGCGAGAACGGTGTGCGCCAGATCGTCATCGAACAGGCTGCGCGCCAACGCTTCCGCACCGGCGGGCGTGGTGCGCTCCCCCACCCCGACGGCCACCACTCCGGGGGAGAGCAGCAGCACGTCGCCGCCCTCGACGGGCGCGGTGTGCG
>JBFYOQ010000292.1:0-12128 GCA_041303735.1 Mycobacterium sp. | reverse complement strand
CCACACCTGGTCTGGCTTGGTCTGGCTTGGTCGTCAGCTGGCGTAGGAACGCAGTTTCTCGGCCCGTTCGCCGTTGCGGAGCTTGGTCATGACCTCACGCTCGATCTGGCGAACCCGCTCGCGGGACAGGCCGAACAGCTTGCCGATCTGGTCGAGCGTGCGCGGCTGGCCGTCGTCGAGGCCGAACCGCAGCCGGATCACCTGCTGCTCACGCTCATCGAGCGTGGCCAGCACGTGGCGGATGTCGGTGTGCAGCAGCTCCGAGATCACGGCGTTCTCGGCCGACATCGCCTCGGAGTCCTCGATGAAGTCACCCAGCGGGGCCTCCTCGTCGCTGCCCACCGGCATGTCCAGGCTGACCGGGTCGCGGCTGTGCTCGAGCAGGTCGTTGATCTTCTCCACCGGGATGCCCGACTCCTCGGCCAGTTCCTCATCGGTGGCCTCGCGGCCCAGGGTCTGATGCATCTCCCGCTTGATCCGGGCCAGTTTGTTGACCTGCTCCACCAGGTGCACGGGCAGCCGGATGGTGCGGCTCTGGTCGGCCATGCCGCGGGTGATGGCCTGGCGGATCCACCAGGTGGCGTAGGTGGAGAACTTGAAGCCCTTGGCGTAGTCGAACTTCTCCATCGCGCGGATCAGCCCGAGGTTGCCCTCCTGGATCAGGTCCAGCAGGGGCATGCCGCGGCCGGTGTAGCGCTTGGCCAGCGAGACCACCAGACGCAGGTTCGCCTCCAGCAGGTGCCCGCGGGCGGCCTGGCCGTCGCGGACGATGATCGCCAGGTCCCGCTTGCGGTTCTCGCCGAGGCGCTTGCGCGTCTCGAGCAGGTGAGCGGCGTACAAGCCGGCTTCGATGCGCTTGGCGAGTTCGACTTCGTCCTCGGCGCTCAGCAGTGCGGTCTTGCCAATGCCGTTGAGATACACGCGCACAAGGTCGGCGGCTGGACTTTGGGCGTCCAGGTCGCTGGTCCTGCGTGTGGTGATGTTTGCCATGACGGCCTCCCGTTCGGCTGCAACTGTCAAGCTGTCCAACGCCCGACAGGAGCCCAGAGTTCCCGGAGTTCACCGGTCTCACACCCGGTGAAGTGCATCAACGGCGGGATTTGATGAGAATGTGCTAAGAAACACGCCGTTGACGGCGGGGTTCACGGCTCAGCGGGGGCGCTCGTCGCCGGTAGGTTGCGCTGTTCGTGGCACACCGGCTTCCAGCGCGGGGCGTTCCGCGGTGGGGAACAGCGCGGTGCGTACCGGGGCATCGGGGAAGCGGCGCGGTTCTTCGGCCCGGCGCGGCGGGCGGTCGTTGGCGATCAGCACCGCAATCCAGGGCAGTGGGATCGACGCGGCCAGGATGCCCAGCGACAGCAGCCCGTTGTGCCAGATGCCGTAGGCGATCGCGGCCGCGAGGAACGCCGGTATGCGCCAGGACATGATCTTCAGGTACTTGCGAACCCGGGCGCGATGCTGTTCCTCGTGGGAGAGCGCCGCGCGGGTGATGAGCACGGGGCGACCCTCGTCGTCGAAACCCAGATCGTGCTCCATGTCCTCACTGTTTCACATTCCCGCCGTGGGAAACGAGGGAGTTTTCTTACGGCAGTCTGACCAGACCGGCCGGTATGCGGGCACAATGGCGGTATGCAGACGGACACCATCGAACGCACCGACAGCGACGAACGCGTCGACGACGGCACCGACGCCGACAGGCCCAAGCACTTCCACTACGTCAAGAAAGAGAAGATCACCGAGAGCGCGGTGATGGGCACGCACGTCGTGGCGCTGTGCGGTGAGGTCTTCCCGGTGACCAAGGCCGCCAAGCCGGGTTCACCGGTCTGCCCGGACTGCCAGCGGATCTACCAGAGCCTCAAGAAGGGCTGATCGCCGCGGGCTGCGGGTGCCCCTCGGCGACAGGCGCGGCCAGATCGTCGGCGCCGGACAGTTCGGTCTTGGCGTTCTTGGTGGCCCTGCGTAGCTCCCGGGCGTCGCGCCAGCGGCGCCAGTGCGACTTCGGGGCCGGCCACTCCTCCTGGATGGCGGCGTTGAGTTCGGCCCCCATCATGATCGCGAAGCCCAGGAAGAACGCGAAGAGCAGAAACGCGATCGGGGTGGCGAGCGCGCCGTAGGTGTAGCCGGTTCGGGTGATGTACTGCAGGTAGATCCGCAGGCCCGCAGTGGCGACCAGAAAAACCGCCGTCGCCAGTACGGCGCCCCATACCAGCCGGTGAGTGGGAAGCGGGTCGGGCAGCGACACCCGGTACAGCGCGGTGACCGTGATGATCAGGATCGCCACCAGCATGGGGTAATAGCCGAATTGCAGGACGTTCTCGAAGCCGTCCGGGATGTACTCGGCGATCTTGCGCGGGCCCAGCGCCACCAGGGGCGCGGCGGCGATGACGAACACCAGCATCACCATGTACAGCCCGAGGGCGAAGAACCGCTGCCGGACGGGGTGGCGCAGCGCGGTCTGGTCGTGGGCTTCCACGATCGAGTCGACGAAAGCCGAGATCGCCGAGGACCCCGCCCACAGGCTGATCACGAAACCGAGTGAGACCACCTCGCCGCGAGCGCCCTGCACGATGTCGGCGACCGTCGGTTCGATGATCTCCTTGACGATGTTCTGGGAGAAGAAACTTCCCGAGGTGCTGACCAGTTGGGTCTGGATGGTGGCAAGGGTGTCCGGGCCGAACAGTGGCGCGATGAAGGCGAGACTGCCCAGCATTCCGAGCAGCAGTGGCGGCAGCGACAGCACCGACCAGAATCCGGCTTGAGCCGATTCCGAGAAGATGGAGTCATCCCAGCTTTTGGACAGGGTTCGCTTGGTGACCCGCCAGACGTGATGGCGATTCGGTGGCGGTTGGCCGTTCATGTCCTTCCAGCATTCCTCACCGGCGGCGGCAACTGCGGCAGACGCGGCCGGTGGTGAACGCCCGCGGCCGTCCTCAGTCCGTGGAGCTGAATTCCAGCACCGCGGCCAGTTCAGCCAACTTGGCCTGATGCTCGTTGGCGTGATGCTGGCAGAACAGCAGTTCGGCACCTGAGGGGAGTTTCGCGCGTACGCGCGCCGCCGCACCACAGCGGTCGCAGCGATCAGCCCGGGTCAGTTCGGGAGTGGTCAGAGTTGCGTTCATGGGCTCCTCCGTAGGTGCTCATGCTCCCTGGGCGGCGGCCCGCCGTAGAGCGTGTGTCTACTCTCTCAGACGTTCTGGCGCGAGTGGATGTTCCCACGCCCTGTCGATGTGTCGTGTCTCACCTTTCGTCGCTGAGTTCTGCCGTTGAGGTGTCATGCAGTGTGGGGGTATGTACCCCGATCCGCAACTGCTGGTCCATCTGTGCGGAACGCAGGACTGGCAGGCTGCCGCCGGCTCCGGCCGGCTGACTCCGGAATCGCTGCTGACGAGCGGATTCGTCCACCTGTCCACTCAACAGCAGGCCCATCTGCCGGCCACCCGGCTGTTCGCGGGGCGCACAGACCTGCTGGCGGTCTACGTCGACCCGCAGCGGCTGGAGGCACCCGTGCGGTGGGAGCCCGGTGTGGCCGACGATCCGCCGGCGATGCGATTTCCGCACCTCTACGGCCCGCTGCCGCTGAGCGCGGTAGTCGAGGTTCGCACCTACCCGCCGCAGTCGGACGGCACCTTCGCCCCACTTATCCACAGCGGCGCGGGCGGAACGTCGTCGCCGTCGGTCACCGACTGTTAATTTTCCCGGAGCGGGCGGCGCGCGGCCGGTTATCTCCCTCCCCCCGGGAATCGGCGGCACTCCCGCACCGGTGGCCGGGGGTCGCCGAATCGCACAGGTGGCCGGTGGTCGCGGGATCGCGACGTGCCCCCCAATTCGCGATCCTTGGACGCGGCACCCGGCCACCCCCGGTTACGTAGGGTGCTCGGATGGCCAAGACGCCCAAGCTCGAGGTTCGTGACGCCACCGACGTCCCGCTGCGGGAGGTCTCCGGGCTCGCGGTGCACGGACAGCAGTTACTCGCCGTCGGCGACCACGATCCGGTGGTGTTCAGCGCCCCGTTGGAACCGTGGCCGTTGCGGTGGCACGGCACCGATCTCTCGAGCCTGGGCCTGCCGGAGGGCGGAACCCAGTTCGAGGCGGTGCAGCCGGCCGCCGCCGGCACGGTTCTGATCCTGCAGGAGCAGCCGGCCCGCATCCTGCACCTGGACCTCAGCGTGCCGGAATTGCTGTCCACGCTCCTGCTGGAGGTGCCCGAGGGGCACCGGCTGCGCGAGGCATGGCTGGGTGACCGGTCCTCGCGCGGCGAGTCGTTGGTGCTGACCGACCGCGGCCATGTGCTGGTGGTCAAGGAGAAGGACCCGGCGGCGATCCTGGAGTTCGGGCCTGCCGGTGATGAGCCGGTCGGCTGGCGGCGCGGTGGCCCGGTTGTCCCGCCGGAGCCTGGGGACGCCACCTGGGTCGTGCTGGCCACCTGGTGGCTGGCCGACGGGCTGGCCAAGCATCTGCCCGACATCAGTGACGCCACCGTCGGGCCGGACGGGCGGCTGTACCTGTTGTCCGATCAGGGTGCGGCGATCGCGCGGATGCCCGAGGTGCTCGATCCCCGCGGCGGCGAGGTGGATGCCGTCGCCGTGTGGCGCATCGCGGGTGCTCCGGAGAACGCCGAGGGCTTGGTGATCCTGGCCGACGGCACCCCGCTGGTGGCGCTGGACACCAAGTCGCCCAAGCACAATCTGCTGCGGCTGGACCCGCTACCGCTGGATTGACGCATCGTCAGCGACGGCCGAAGCCCGCTTGGGCTGGAGAAGATGCGATAACGTCGGCGGTCAGATGAACGCCGACCAGCACCCGCGCACCGTGCAGTGCCCGGCGTGCCACTCGATCGTGGTGGCGACGGCGTTCTGCGGCGACTGCGGGGCCGATGTCGGCGCACCGGTCAGCAGATGGGGTGTCCTGCTGCGGCCCAAGGTCTACGCCACCGCTTACCGCGAGCCGGTTTGGCTGCCAGGGATCAGCAGCACGTTGTTCCCCCGACTTCCGGGACGGGCGCGCGCACCCTTCCGGGTGGGGCTGGTCGTCGTACTCACTGCCATCGTGGTGCTGGCGCTGCTACGGGTGAACGGTCCGCTGGGCGTCATCGCCACGATCGGGTGGCCGCTGCTGTTCCTGCTCTACGTATGGCAGTCCGATGCGTTTCGGGACATCGGGTTCCGGATCCTGGCGGTCACCATGGTGCTCGGCGCGGCAATCGGTGTGGGCTGGTGGCTGTCGACCGTCACACTGCTCGCCGCCTCCTACGGGGTCTCGACCGGTTCGGGTCTGGTGCTACTGGAAGCGATCAACACCGCGTTCCTGTTGTCGGTGGGCGGCGGACTGCTGATGCTGGTGCCCGCTGTCGTCGCCCGGTTGATGGCCGGGCCGGTGCGTGAATCGCTGGACGGGTTCGTCATCGGCGCATTCGGCGCGCTGTGGTACGCGACTGCGGCCACGACGACGATCATGGCGCCACAGTTCGTCCAGGGACTGATCGAGGAACACAGCGCCCTCCGGATGCTGGACGATTCGATCCGCAACGGTGTCGTCAACCCGATCATCACGACGGCCGCCGGGGGACTGGTCGGGCTGGTTCTGTGGTTCCGGCCCGAGAAGCGCTCCGAGGACGGAGCCCTGCCTGCGCGCACGGCAGTGATACCCGTGCATCCGCGCACGGCAGTCCTCCTGTGCGCTGTACTAGCGGTCGGCTGCTACATCGCCGTGTGGGCGGTCGACGGGATGACCCTGCCGCGGGCGGCGGAACTGGGTCTGCAGTTGGCTCTGTCGGTGTTGGCCCTGCTCACGGTCCGCTGCGGGGTGCAGATCGCGCTGCTTCACGAAACGCCCGACCCGCCGACCGATGACCCGATTCTCTGCGTGTACTGCGAGAAGGTGGAGCCCGATGGTGCTTTCTGCGGGTGCTGCGGGGCCGCGGCCAGGGCGGCATCGCGATCGTCGCGGGTCCTGCGCCGCCGGAATCGTCCGATACTCCAACGGGCGGCCGGCTGAGACGTGCGAGTAGAATTAGACCAATGATGTCTTCAAATGTGATTCGCAAAATGGCGCTCATTGTCGGCGCGGCCTCGATCGTCGGAACCGGTGCGCTGACTGCGTGCAGTTCAGACAAGGACAAGGACAAGCCGGCCGAGACCTCGCAGCCGACCTCGGCGCCAGCCGTCGCGCCGACGGAGAAGGCCAACCTCGGCTCGTTCGCTCCGAGCGTCACCGCGCGCCCGGCACCGACCGCGCTGCCCGGCAACGTCATCACCGGCGGCTAGTCCGCGGACTGGTTGCCCTCTGGTCACCCGTCCTAGTTACCCGTGGCCGTCTTGTAATCGGCGATGTCGTCGCCGATCTCAGCGAGGACGGCATCCCAGTCCGGCGTCCATAGTGTGACGCCGCGCAGAAGACCTGTCGGCGTCACACCGTCGCCGCTCATCTGCGCGGCGATCGCGTCCTTCGCCGGTATCCCGAACGCCTCGGAGAAGACCGACCGCTGCGAGTCGTCGGACACCAGGAACGCGAGCAGTTTCTTGGCCTCCTCGGGGTGGGCGGAGCCGGCTGTCACTCCGGCGACGTAGGCCAGTGAGATGGTGGTGGGCTTGCTTGCGGGCATGGTGGGGAAGAAGATCCGGATCTTCAGGCCGTCGTTGGTGATCGACGCGAGGTTCATCTGCACGTCACCGTTGGCGACCAGCAGTTCGCCGGTGCTGACCTTCGGCGCGAGCGCGCCGGTCGATGCCGCCGGGCCCACGTTGTTGGACTGCAGCCGCACGAGGTAGTCCAGAGCGCCCTGTTTACCCATCAACTTCTGCAGCAGCAGCAGAAGTGCGGTGCCGTCACCGGCCTCACCGGGGGTCGAATACTGCAGCCTGCCTTCGAGATCCGGCCGCAGCAGGTCATCCCAGGTGGCCGGCAGGGGGTTGAGTCCCGCATTGGCGATGAAGCACAGCGCGGTCTTGACGATCGGAACGTACACGCCGCCCGGTCCGACAAACTCGGGGGAGAGCCCTGCGGTGTTCACGCCGCTGGGTTGGAGCAGCCCGGATTTTTCGGCCCTCTGGATGAATGGCGGAAG
Organism: Mycobacterium sp.; assembly: GCA_041303735.1. Taxonomy (GTDB): domain Bacteria; phylum Actinomycetota; class Actinomycetes; order Mycobacteriales; family Mycobacteriaceae; genus Mycobacterium. Next base: position 5,065 of record JBFYOQ010000292.1, on the reverse strand, counting down.
CGTGATCAGCAGGTCGGCCGGCGGGACCGGTTCGCCGGAGCCCACCTGGTCCCAGACCGCCGGCGAATTGACCCGCGACACCACTTCGCCGGAGCCCGCTTCGAACAGGTTGACCCTGATGCCGGTCTCCGCGGTGAACTTCTCGAACCTCGACTGATACCAGGCGCCGAGGCCGGTGGGGCTGTAGACGGTGATGGTGGCGGCCTCAGCGGATCGGCCGCAGCCGGCGGTGAGCACGGCGATGATGACAAGCAGTGCGGTGAGCCGGTGGCGACGATTCATCGTGGTGGGTCGCCTTTCCAACTGAAGCTGTCGACGTACTTGCCCATGTCCAAAGCGATCTCGGTGTTCGCCGCCGACGGCGGACCAGGTCCGAAGTCTTGCGAGAATCGCCGGAACGGGCCTTCGGCGACGGCTATCAGCGCCAGGTCGTTCTTCACTGCGGCCATGATGATGACGCGCATCGGATAGCTATTCGACATGCCCGGCTGACGGAAGTTGGCGACCACGCCATAGCCCAGTTGATAGCCGACGCTGGTATTGGGTAGTTCGTAGACGACCTCAGCGTTGGGGTACTGCTTGGCCATCAGCTGAGCGACCAGTTGCCGCGCCACCCTTCCCTGCGCGGGCTGGCTGAACAGCCGCAGCAGACCCCCGTCGCCGGCAGTCAGCCGTGCCCGCACGCCGTTGGGCTCGGTCCTGACGGCGTAGATCTCGCTGGCGGGCGGATGCGACACCGAGAACGCTCCGTCGGCGGAGGTGAACCGCGGCAGGTTGGCCACCGCCACCGCGTTCGGCGGCCGTCCGCAGTCCGGTGGGCAGGCGTAGGTCGCCGCGTCGGTCACCGCCCGGTCCCACAGGGTGATGACGATGATGCCCACACCCAACCCGAGTGCCAGCAGTCCGAGCACCGCCAGGAACCGGGGCCGGGCGGCTCCCTCGGCGGTGTATTGCCCCTGCAGGACCCCGACCCCCTCGTACACCGCCGTCTCGCCGGTGGAGTCGGTCATGTGCGGGCCCGGGCCAGCAGGATGTTCTTCACCAGGTTGTCGACGTTCGGGGTGCCCAGGCCGGTCACCATGTCGTAGCCCGTGGTGCCGGACAGGCTGATCGCGTTGCCCCCGTAGTTGATGTCGCGCAGGCCCGGTGGTGCTATCGAGGATCTGGGCAATCGGTAGAGCACCGGATTCAACTCGCCCAGCGGTTCGGCGCCGAGGGCGGCGAGTTTCTGATTCATCAACGCTGCCAGCCCTGCCCAGATCGGCGCCGCCTGGGAGGTGCCGCCGCCGACGGTGGGCTGGCCGTTGAACACGATCCGCACCCCGGTGAACGGGTCGGAGACCGCCGACACATCGGGTACCAGGCGGCGGTCGGGCAGTTCGGAGCCGATGCCCACCGTCTGCCACTCCGGTCGATCGAACAGCGTCGAGCTCCCTCCGGCCGTGCCGATGGTCAGCGGGGTGTCGTACCAGGACTGCTCTGACAGCCACCGGCCATAGGCATCGGTGGACAGCTTGGTGCCTCCGATGGCAGTCATCTCCGGCAGCGAGGCCACCGCGTCCACGCCCACATCATCAGGGGTCGGCGGCTCGGAAAACCGTTTCCCCCCTTTGCATTCCAGACCGGCCAGGTCTCCGGTGGCGTTGAACGCCGTGGTGCCGTTGCGCAGTGCGGCGGACAATGCCGCCCGCACCGGAGCTAAATCGGCCGCTGTGAACAGGCGGTCGCAACCCCAGCCGATGGAAAAACTCCAGATCGCCCCGGGGAACTGCTGATCCACCGACTCCATCAGCCGGCCGAGCTTGACGAACGCTCCGCCGCCGGAGTTGTCGGTAGTCGACCGCGCGTTGACCAGAACCAGTTTCGCCTCCGGAGCGATGGCGTGGATGACCTGCAGGTCCATATTGGCCTCACCGATGCGCCGCTGAGGCATTCCCCCCACTACCTCCACCTCCAGCGGAGGCAGCCCGGAGGTCCTGGTGAAGGCGTCCATGTCCTGCTGCAGGAAGCCGTCGAAGGCGAACACCACCACGGTCTGGCCCTCCCCGGCGAGGCCCTCCTTCACCAGCGGGGTCGCGTTGTAGGCGTTGAGTAGCTGCGTCGGCGAGAGGCCGCCGTCGGGCACCTCCCGCGGCAGCATGGGCAGCGCCTCGCGGGTCGGGGTGTAACTGAGGATGCGGCCGACGCCGGCTACCTCGGTGCGGGCCTCCGGTGGTGTGTCGGGTTGTTGCGGCGAGGCGTAGAAGACGCGTCCGGTATCCGGCCCGTCGGTGGCCCGGTAGTCGCGGACAGCGACGCCGAACGCACCGGCGACCGCCGCGGGATCACCCTCGATGACGGCCCAGTCGTCACCGTCGCGCCACTGCACCGACAGATCGTGCGCACGTGCCCAGGCATTGAGCAGTACAGGTTCGGATCGGCGATGCAGCGCAGCGGTCAGTTGCACCCGATGACCGTGGGCGGGCCCCAGGTCGGTCGACTCGGCCAGCAGCCGGCCGTAGGGGCCGCTGATGGCATTGCTCCACCCAGGGGAGTGCGACGCCAGCCGGTCGGAGCCGACCAGGGCCAGACCGGCGGTCATGATCACCGCACACGCGGCGGCCACCGAGAGGCTCAGATTCCGGCGTGTGGTCACGCAATGATCTAACCCGATTCGCCGCTTGAGATTTCCCAGTCCAGCTACCTGGCTTCGGACCCGTCGGTAAGTCTGGAGCGGGCAGCGTGGGTGGCATCGGCGATCGGGATGTGCTGGCCGGCCGCGGCCAGACCGAAGCGCGGCATGCTGCCGTAGATCGCCTCGTAGCCTCCCGGCTCGATGCGATACGTCTCATGCCAGTAACCGAAAGTCTGATCTGTTTTCGTCAGCGCGGCCAACTGGCGCCACGCCGCGAGGTGGGGTTGGGAGTTGTCGTGCGAGAAAGCTTCCAGCGACTCGAAATCCCGCCAGTACTGCATCATCCCCACGCCTCGCCAGTACACGTACAGATAGCCGTTGAGATAGCCGTCGGGCCGGTCATGCTGCATGTACCACCACATCCGCACGGTGTTGATCGTCGGCCGCAGCCAACGGTGCACCGCCCACAGCCGGTTGATGCGCATACCGATACCGAACACGACGGTGCCGGGACTGCTCCGCGCGGTGTAGCGGCCCGGGAATGACTGGTGCATGCGAGCGAGGCTAGTCCTGTGGGATCTCAGCTGGCCGGATAACACCGCACTCCAGCTGCGGCGCGGAATGGCGGGTGGCCCCGTTCAGTCCGACCGTTCGACCTACGGTTCCTATCCTTGTGCCGGTGCCGGTTTGTTTGCCTGTTTCCAGTGAAACCAGAACAGGGGAATCACCAGCAGGTAGGCGGTCAGATTGCCCACTATGCCGACGACGCCGGATCGGTGCTCGCTGAGCCGGTTCTGCTCCTCGAGCAACTTCCGGTCGACCTCAACCGGCTGGGCGCTGTAGGAGTCGATGTAGGGCGGACTGGGGTACACCAGGCTCATGATGTTGTCGACCAGGGACAGCGTGGTGAAGATGACCACAACGACGCATACGAAGCAGACCGCATAGAGGTAAAGGGAACGCCACTCGGTTAACTTCGGCATCGTCGAAATCTAGCAGCGCGTCATTCCGACGGACCTAAACCGATTCAGCCCGGCGAACGGTGCTTCGCGCTGGATACTGATCGAACTGATCCGCGGAACCGGGGCGAACAGACGAACCGTCCATCAGCTTCGCAACTTCAGGAAAATCCCTGCGTACGACATTGCTACGGAGAGTCGCCTAGTCGAGGTAGTCGCGCAAAACCTGTGAGCGGCTCGGGTGGCGCAACTTCGACATGGTCTTGGACTCGATCTGCCGGATCCGCTCGCGGGTGACTCCGTAGACCTGGCCGATCTCGTCGAGCGTGCGGGGCTGGCCGTCGGTGAGGCCGAACCGTAGTCGCACCACGCCGGCCTCGCGCTCCGACAGCGTCTCGAGCACCGACTGCAGCTGATCCTGAAGCAGCGTGAAGGACACGGCGTCGACGGCCACCACCGCTTCGGAGTCCTCGATGAAATCGCCGAGCTGGCTGTCGCCCTCGTCGCCGATCGTCTGGTCCAGCGAGATCGGCTCGCGGGCGTACTGCTGGATCTCCAGCACCTTCTCCGGAGTGATGTCCATCTCCTTGGCCAGCTCCTCCGGAGTGGCCTCCCGGCCCAGGTCCTGGAGCAGCTCGCGCTGGATGCGGCCGAGTTTGTTGATGACCTCGACCATATGCACCGGGATGCGGATGGTGCGTGCCTGATCGGCCATGGCGCGGGTGATGGCCTGGCGTATCCACCAGGTGGCGTAGGTGGAGAACTTGTAGCCCTTGGTGTAGTCGAACTTCTCCACCGCGCGGATGAGGCCGAGATTGCCTTCCTGGATGAGGTCCAGGAACGCCATCCCGCGGCCGGTGTAGCGCTTGGCCAGCGACACCACCAAACGCAGGTTCGCTTCCAGCAGATGGTTTTTCGCGCGTTCGCCGTCGCGGCAGATCCACGTCATATCGCGACGCTGCTGCACCGGCAGTTTCTTACCGCCCTCGGTGAGCTCGGTCACCTTCTGGGTGGCGTAGAGGCCGGCCTCGATGCGCTTGGCCAGCTCGACCTCCTCCTCGGCGTTGAGGAGGGCCACCTTGCCGATCTGCTTGAGATAGGCGCGCACCGAGTCCGCTGACGCGGTGAGTTCGGCGTCCTTGCGGGCCTGGCGCAGCGCCTCGGACTCCTCCTCGTCCCAGACGAAGTCGCCGGAGGCCTTGTCCTTGTCGGACGGCTCAGCGACCTCTTCGTCGCCGGTGACGGCGTCCGGCGGAGGGGTCTCCTCGAGATCGTCGATCACGATCACATCGGTGACGTCGATCTCGGCGTGGACGGTCAGGTCGGTGTCGATCTCATCGAGCAGAACCGCGGCGTCGGCTCCGGCAACCGGGGCCGCGACGGCGGCCTTCTTCGCGCGGCCGCCGGCCGGCTTCTCCGGCGCAGTCTTGGCGGGTGCTGATTTCGCGGCCGCCTTGGTCGCCTTGGCCGGTGCTGCCTTGGTGGTTTTGGC
>JBFYOQ010000291.1:0-13379 GCA_041303735.1 Mycobacterium sp. | reverse complement strand
GGTCGTCAGCGCCAGCAGGACGGCGAGGCGCCGAGTGGCGCAGCGGTATCCGTGGATGGGCATCGTCTGTGGAGTCTAGGGGGTCGGCTCATCGCCCCGACCCATCCCTAACTGGGGTTATGGTAGACCGATGACGGTTGCCGACACCTCCGGCGCCGACGAGGGCGATTTCGTCGTCGAGGACATCACCACCGGGGTCGCCGCCAGTGGTTTCGGCCACCTCGGCGACGGCCGCCGGTTCTCCTTCCGCGTCCATCGCGGCCGGCTGACGGTGGAGATCTACCGCGCCCGCCCCGCCGCTCCCATCCCGCAACCCGAGGACGTCGTCGCCACCGCCAACCGGGGACTGGCCGATCTGGACCTCACCGATGCGCGCAGCCTGTCAGCGGCCGTGCGCGACGCGATCGCCTCAGCGGAGCCGGTGCGCTGAGACGCTCAGCGCTGACACCCTCGGCGCTGAGGCGATCGCCGACGGCGCCATCGGATACGGTCACGCGGTGGACGTGACAGGGATGTCCTGGCTGCAGGTGGTGGTGCTGTCCGTGGTGCAGGGGCTCACCGAATTCCTGCCGGTCTCCTCGTCGGCACATTTGGCCATCACCTCTCGGCTGTTCTTCTCCGGCGACGCTGGAGCATCGTTCACCGCCGTGTCGCAACTGGGCACCGAGGCCGCGGTTCTGGTGTACTTCGCCCGCGACATCGGCCGCATCGTGGTGGCGTGGTCGCGCGGGCTGATTGATCGTGCCCGCCGCGATAACGTCGACTACCGGCTGGGCTGGTACGTGATCATTGGATCGATCCCCATCGGTGTGCTCGGTTTCGCCTTCAAGGACGCGATCCGCAACGAGGTGCGCAACCTATGGGTGATCGCCACCGCGATGCTGGTGTTCTCGGTCGTCATCGCCGTCGCGGAGTACGTCGGCCGCCAGGATCGCCACGTTGAGCAGTTGCGCTGGCGCGACGGCCTGCTGGTGGGCCTGGCCCAATGTCTGGCTTTGGTGCCGGGGGTGTCCCGCTCGGGGGCGACCATCAGCGCCGGGCTGTTGCTCGGTCTGGACCGCGCGCTGGCCGCCAGATTCGGTTTCCTGCTTGCCATCCCGGCCGTCTTCGCCTCCGGGCTGTACTCGTTGCCGGATGCATTCACACCGTCGGGTGAGGGGATGAGTGCCACGGGTCTGCAGCTGTCGGTCAGCGTGGTGATCTCGTTCGTGGTCGGCTTCATCGCCGTCTCATGGCTACTGCGCTTCCTCACCCATCACGCGATGTACTGGTTTGTCGGCTACCGCGTGGTGCTGGCGCTGACGGTGATGGCACTGCTGGCAACCGGTACGGTGGCAGCCGCATGACAGTCATCCTGCTTCGCCACGGTCGGTCGACGTCGAACACCGCGCACACGCTGGCCGGCCGCTCCGAGGGCGTCGAACTCGACGAGAAGGGTTTTGCGCAGGCGCAAGATCTGCCCGGCCGCCTCGTTGGCCTGCCGATCAAGGCGCTGGTGCGGTCGCCGCTGTTGCGTTGCCGGCTCACCCTCGAGCCGCTGGCCGCCGCCCTGAGCCTGCAGCCGATGGTCGACGAGCGGCTCGCCGAAGTCGACTACGGGGCCTGGACCGGCCGGGAACTGAAGGAACTCGTCAAAGAGCCACTGTGGTCGGTGGTGCAGCAGCAGCCCAGCGCGGCGGTGTTCCCCGGGGGCGAAGGCCTGGCGCAGGTGCAGGCGCGGGCGGTCGCGGCGGTGCGCGAGCACGATCGCCGACTGCGCGCCGAGCACGGCGGCGATGCGCTGTGGATCGCGTGCACGCACGGCGACGTGATCAAGGCCGTTGTCGCCGACGCCCTGGGCACTCACCTGGACAGCTTCCAGCGGATCACCGCCGATACGGCCTCGATGAGTGTGATCCGCTACACCAAGGTCCGGCCGTTCGTGCTGCACGTCAATCACACCGGGGCGCAACTCGCCTCCGCGCTGAGCGCAGCGCCGACGCAGCCCGATGGCGGCGAGGCCGACGCGGTGGTCGGCGGGTCGACGGACTGATCCGAGTCAGCCGGTAGTTTGGTGGCGACCATGACCCGCGCAATTCACGTTTTCCGCACCCCCGACCGGTTCATCGCCGGAACCGTCGGTCAGCCCGGGAACCGGACGTTCTATCTGCAGGCCGTCCACGACAAGCGAGTCATCTCGGTGATGTGCGAGAAGCAGCAGGTGGCCGTGCTGGCCGAGCGGATCACCGCCCTGCTCGACGAGGTGCACCGGCGGTTCGGCACGCCACTGCCGCCGGAGACCGCCATCTCCGACTCGGGTCCGCTGGTCATGCCGGTCGACTCCGAGTTCCGGGTCGGCACCATGGGACTGGGGTGGGACGCCGAGGCGCAGTGCGTGGTGGTGGAACTGCTGGCGGTGAGTGAGACGGCCATCGACGCCTCGCTGATCCTCGACGACGCCGAGGAGGGCCCGGACGCGGTCCGGGTGTTCCTGTCCCCGGAGTCGGCGCGGCAGTTCGCCGTCCGATCGGATCTCGTCATCTCGGCGGGCCGGCCGCCGTGCCCCCTGTGTGACGAACCCCTGGACCCGGCGGGCCACCTGTGCGTGCGCACGAACGGCTACCGGCGCGGCGGCCTGTTCGGCTTCGACGATTCCGGCGATGACGCCGGGGACGATGTGGGCGAATCGGACCCGTGACCGACCCCGACGAGCGGCAGGACGTCCTGTTGTGCGGCGAGCTGACGGTCGTCGGCCGGATCCGCACCGCGAGTAACGCCACCTTCCTCTGCGAGGCGGTTCACGACGATCGCACCGTTACGTGTGTATACAAACCCGTCGCCGGCGAACAGCCGCTGTGGGATTTCCCGGACGGCACGCTGGCCGGTCGGGAATTCGGCGCCTTCCTGGTGTCGGCGGGACTCGGCTGGAACATCGTGCCGTACACAGTGATCCGGCAGGGGCCGGCGGGACCGGGCATGGTTCAGCTGTGGGTGGATCAACCCGAGGGCACCGAGGGCGGTGTGGGTGTGGGGCTGGTGGACCTGTGTGCCGCTGATCTGGTTCCGCCCGGATACATCTCGGTGCTCACCGCCTACGACTACTCCGGTGACGAGGTGACGCTGGTCCATGCCGATGATCCGCAGCTGCGCCGGATGGCGGTATTCGACGTCATCGTCAACAACGCTGACCGAAAGGGCGGCCACATTCTCGCCGGGGTGGACGGCCGCGTGTACGGCGTCGACCACGGAGTGTCGTTGCATGTCCACGACAAGTTGCGCACCGTGCTGTGGGGATGGGCCGGGGCGCCGATCGACGACGAGACGATGGCCGACATCGAGGCGCTGCACGGCCGACTCGGCGGGGAGCTGGGCACCCGGATCCGCGAGCACATCACCGCCGCTGAACTCGCCGCCCTGCGCGAGCGCATCCGCGGGTTGCTCGACGATCCGGTGATGCCCGCGCCTGAGGGCCGACGGCCGTTGCCCTGGCCCGCCTTCTAGGACGCTAGGACGGCGCCGGCCGCCAGTGCATGATGCCGCTGTCGACCTCCAGCGACAGGTGCAACTGACCATCGGAGAGCAGGAAGCTGCGCACCCGGCCCAGGGCGGCGGCCACCTGGGTGTCGGCTGAGGGCTGCGGGCAGAACATCCGGGTCAGGGCGACGGGCCCGAAGGTGAGGCTGCCGGAGTCCGGGGCCGCCGCATCGGCCTGCCAGGTGGAGCTGCCCCGGTTGCAGTCCACGGTGAAGGAGGCCCGGCCGTCGCCGCCGAACGTCACGGTGTATTTCGAAGGATCGTCGATCGCGGTGCTGGGCTGTTCGTCCGGGGCCATCGACTCGATGCTCACCAGTTGCCAGGATGTGCCGGTCAACGGGTCGGCGGCACTCGCTGGTCCGCAGCCGGTAGCCGCCAGCGCAACGGTCGCCATGATGATCGTCATCCGCATACTCTGCGAATCTAGTCGTCGGCGATACTTGCCAGGTGAGTCTCACCGACGCCGAGCTGGCCGCCGACCTGGCCGAGGAAGCCGGCCGGTTGTTGCTCGCGGTACGCGAGGACGTGGGCCACGACTTCCCGTACGCACTCGGCGAGGCCGGTGACGTGCACGCCAACGCGCTGCTGCTCAAACGCCTGCGCTCCGAACGCCCCGGCGACGCGGTTCTCTCCGAGGAGGCGCACGACGACCTCAAGCGGCTGCACGCCGACCGGGTGTGGATCATCGACCCGCTGGACGGCACCCGCGAATACTCGCTTCCCTACCGACAGGACTGGGCGGTGCATGTGGCGCTCTGGCAGCGCACCGGAGACGACGGCGAGGGTGTCATCACCGATGCCGCGGTGGCGCTGCCGGCCCTTGGTGAGGTGCACCGCAGCGACCAGGTGAGCGCGCCCCCGCCCCAGCATCCGGGTCCGATCCGCATCACCGCCAGCTCCAACCGTCCTCCGGCGGTGCTGTGGCTGCTGCGCGACCGCCTCGACATCGAGTTCGTGGCCATCGGATCAGCCGGTGCCAAGGCCATGGCGGTGGTCCGCGGTGACGCCGACGCCTACATCCACGCCGGTGGCCAGTACGAGTGGGACAACGCCGCCCCGGCGGGCGTCGTGCAGGCCGCCGGGATGCACGCCACCCGCATCGACGGCTCGCCGCTGCGCTACAACCAGCCCGACCCCTATCTGCCCGATCTGCTGATGTGCCGCCCCGAGGTCGCCGAACTGCTGCTGGATGCCATGTGGAAGGTCAGCTGATGCGGGCCTGGCCGGCCGCCGGCGTTCCGGAGTTGCCCGGTAGCGGACCGGGATTGCGGCTCTTCGACAGCGCCGACCGCCAGGTTCGTCCCACCGCGCCGGGTGCATGCGCGACGATGTACGTCTGCGGAATCACCCCGTATGACGCCACCCACCTCGGGCACGCCGCCACCTACCTGACGTTCGATCTGGTGAACCGGGTCTGGCGTGACAACGGCCACCGGGTGCACTACGTGCAGAACGTCACCGACGTCGACGATCCGCTGTTCGAGCGGGCCCAGCGCGACGGTATCGACTGGCGGGATCTCGGCACCCGGGAAACCGACCTGTTCCGCGACGACATGGCTGCACTGCGGGTGCTGCCGCCGCAGGACTACGTCGCGGCGACGGAGGCGATCGCCGAAGTCATCGAACTGGTGGAGAAGCTGCTGGCCTCCGGTGCCGCCTACGCGATCGACGACCCGCAGTACCCGGACCTCTACTACCGGGCCGACGCGACCGCACAGTTCGGCTACGAGTCCGGCTACGACCGGGACACGATGATGGGCCTCTTCGCCGAGCGCGGAGGAGACCCGCAGCGCGCGGGCAAGGCCGATCCGCTCGACGCGCTGCTGTGGCGGTGCCACCGCCCCGGTGAACCGAGCTGGGATTCCCCGTTCGGGCCGGGCCGCCCGGGCTGGCACGTCGAGTGCTCGGCGATCGCGGTGAGCCGCATCGGTTTCGGGTTCGACGTGCAGGGCGGCGGCAGCGACCTGATCTTTCCGCACCACGAGTTCTCCGCCGCGCACGCCGAGTGCGCCACCGGACAGCGCAGATTCGCCCGCAATTACGTTCACGCCGGGATGATCGGGTGGGACGGCCACAAGATGTCGAAGAGCCGGGGCAACCTGGTTCTGGTGTCGCGGTTGCGCTCCGACGGTGTGGATCCGGCCGCGATCCGGCTGGGACTGCTGGCCGGCCACTACCGCAGCGACCGGTTCTGGAGCGATGAGGTACTGGCCGAGGCCGATGCGAGGTTGCAGCGCTGGCGCGCCGCCGCATCACTGCCCGCCGGCCCCGATGCGACCGATCTCATCGGGCGGGTGCGCCGCTATCTGGCCGACGACCTAGACACCCCCAAAGCGCTTGCCGCCGTAGACGGGTGGGCGCAGGACGCAGCGGAGTTCGGCGGCCGCAACACCGCCGCTCCGGGTCTGGTGGCCACTGCGGTCGACGCACTGCTGGGCGTGGCGCTGTAGTTCCAGCTACAGAACCGCGGTGCCGTAGCTGCCAACCTGGCCGACCAGGTAGCGCAGGTTGTCGGTCGCCGATCCGAAGGTGGCCTCGATGGCGGTGAGCCGCGCGGCGTAGTGGGCGATCGGATACTCCGCGGTGACCCCGATGCCGCCGTGCAACTGGATGGACTCCTCGGCGATGTGCTTGCCGGACCGGCCGATCTGCAGTTTCGCCCGGGCCGCGATCATCGGATCGAACCGTTTGTCGTCCACCGACATCGCCAGGTAGTAGCTCATGCTGCGAGCCAGTTCCAGTGACACATACATATCGGCGGCCCGCTGAGTCAGCGTCTGGAAAGCCTTCAGGGGAACCCCGAACTGCTTGCGGCTCTTGAGGTAATCCGTTGTCAAGCGCAGGGATTCGTCCATCACCCCGACTGCCTCGGCGCACAGCGCCGACTGGTACCGGATCACCGTCGCCGAGATGGCGTCGCTCGCGTCGCCGCCGGAGCCCAGCGGCTGGGCCGGTGCGTTGTCGAACGCGATCGCCGCACCCCGTTGGCCGTCGAAGGTGCGGTAGCCGTGCCGGGTCACCGTGGCGGTATCACCGGATCCGTCCACCAGGAACAGCCCGCTGCCGCCACCCGGCAAGGCAGCCGAGACCAGCAGGGTGTCGGCGCCGTCCCCGGCCAGCACCGGGTTCTTGCGACCCGTCAGCGTCCAGCTTCCGCCCTGTTCGGTTGCCCGCGTGGCCAACTCGGCGGCACCGCGCCGTCCCGGTTCGGTATGCGCGAACGCCAGCAGCCGCTCGCCGGCGGCCACCTCATCGAGCAGTGCGCGTTGCTCGGCGGAGCCGTGCTCGGCGATCGTCGCGGCGGGGATGAGCGCGGCGGCCGCCACCGGTTCGGGCGCCAGCCGGCGGCCGATCTCTGTCATCACCACCATGACCTCGATCGGACCGGACTCTTCGGCGTCCTGGCCGAGGCCCAGGATGCCGATCTCGGCGAGCTGGCCCCAGACATCCCTATTCCAGCCCGGATCGGAGTCGACGACTTTGTTGCGGGTCTCGGTGTTGTCGTAGGCGCGTGTCAGCACATCCCGGGTGGTGTCGGCCAGCAGCTGCTGCTCGTCAGTCAGGTCAAAGTTCATGTGCGGCCTTGTTTCCTAGAGTCCGAGGATGGTCGAGGCGATGATGGTGCGCTGCACCTCGTTGCTGCCGCCGTAGATCGATGTCTTGCGGTAGTTGAGGTAGCGCGGTGCGGCGTGCTGCGCCCAGCCGGGGGAGTCGACGGTGTCCCCGGCGTCGAACGGGAGCGCGTCGGGCCCGGCGACCTCGACCAGCAGATCGGTCACGGCCTGCTGCAGCTGGGTGCCACGTAGCTTGAGGATCGATGACGCCGGATTCGGCGTGCCGTCGGCCTCGTCACCGGCGACCCGCAGCTGGGTCAGCTCGAGGGCCAGCAGTTCGTTCTCCACCTCGGCCACCCGCGCCGCGAACAGCGGGTCCTCCATGAGCGTGCCGGTACCGACCGGGGTCTTGGCGGCGCGCTCTTTGACCTCGGTCAGCCACACCTTGGTGGTGCCCACCCGGGCGATACCGGTGCGCTCATTGGACAGCAGGAACTTGGCGTAACTCCAGCCGGCGTTCTCCTCCCCGACAAGCTGATTCACCGGAACGCGGACGTCTTCGAACCACACCTCGTTGACCTCGTAGCTGCCGTCGATCAGTTTGATCGGGCGCACGGTGATGCCGGGTGTGTTCATCTCGGCCAGGATGAAGGAGATCCCGGCCTGCTTCTTCGGGGCGTCCGGATCGGTACGGGCCAGCACGAAGATCCAGTCGGCGAACTGTCCCAGCGTCGTCCAGGTCTTCTGCCCGTTGATCACGTAGTGGTCGCCGTCGCGCACCGCGGTGGTGCGCAGTGAGGCCAGGTCCGAGCCGGCCTCGGGCTCGGAAAAGCCCTGTGCCCACCAGATGTCGCAGTTGGCCGTCGGGGGCAGGAAGCGCTCCTTGACCTCAGTCGAGCCGAAGTGCGCGATGACCGGGCCCACCATGCTGGCGTTGAACGCCAGCGGTTCGGGCACACACGCCATCCGCATCTCCTCGGCCCAGATCTGGCGCTGCAGTGGCGACCAGTCCTTGCCACCCCACGCAGTCGGCCAGTTGGGCACCGCCAGACCGGCCTCGTTGAGGATGCGCATCGAGGTGACGACGTCCTCGGGGTAGTTCAGATTCTCGTTGCGGGCGCGTTCCCGGATATCCGCCGGGAACGTGTTGGTGAAGAACTCGCGAAGTTCATTGCGGAACGCCACATCGGCATCGCTCAGTGCCAGTTTCATGCGTATAGATATACGCCCCCGGTCAGCGGCCCCTGCGACGGAGGTAGCGCTCGAACTCCGCGGCCAGGGTGTCCCCGTCGACCTTGGAGAGCGCCTCGTTGACATCCACCTCGGCGTCACCGCGTTGTTCGAGGCTGGCGACGTAGTCGGCAATCTCCTCGTCCTCGGCGGTCATCTCGGTGATGGACTGCTCCCACTCCTCGGCCTGGGCCGGCAGATCCCCGAGCGGCACCTCGATATCGAGGACGTCCTCGACCCGGCGCAGCAGGGCCACGGTGGCCTTCGGGTTGGGCGGCTGGGAGACGTAGTGCGGAACCGCCGCCCAGAACGTGACGGCCGGGATTCCGGCGGCCACGCAGGCGTTCTGGAACACCCCGGCGATCCCGGTGGGTCCCTCGTACCGCGACTCCTGCAGACCGAAGAACTGCGCCGACTCCGGGGAGTAGGCGGCCCCGGACACCGGGACCGGCCGGGTGTGCGGGGTGTCGGCGAGCAGCGCGCCCAGGATCACCACGGTGTCGACGTTGAGCTTGTCGGCGATGGCGAGCAGCTCGGCGCAGAAACTTCGCCACCGCATATTGGGTTCCACCCCGTGCATGAGCACGATGTCGCGGTCCGATCCGGGGGGGCGGCAGTAGGAGATCTGCATCGACGGCCACACCAGCTCACGGGTCACACCGTCGACCTGGCGGATCACCGGGCGGTTCACCTGATAGTCGTAATAGGCCTCATCGTCGATCTCCAGGATCGGCCGGGCCTCCCAGGTGGAATCCAGGTGTTCGAGGGCGTCGCTGGCGGCGTCACCGGCGTCGTTCCAGCCCTCGAAGGCAGCCACGATGATCGCGTTGTGGAGTTCCGGCAGCTCGCCGCCCAAGGTCCACGAGGTCACTTCACCAGCCTAAGCCCTGCCTGGCTGCGATGAGCCGGATAAGACCCGCCGGGCGGCTGGTGAGCAGGTCAGCCGTAGGGCATGCGTGTCCAACGGGCGACACCGTAGACTCATCGGGTCGAGAGGCGTTGCAACGGATCCGGCTTGGTGCCGGTATCCGCCACGCTCGGCAGAGTTAAGGACGCCTTCCGCGAGGAAGGAGTGTGTGTGAGCGCTGACGTCATAACTTTTTCACCCAATATCCGCCCCGACTGCACCGACGAACTCACGGCGACCCTGCGCCGGCGGATCATGGTGATAGACGGCGCGATGGGCACGGCGATCCAGCGCGACCGGCCGGACGAGGCCGGTTACCGCGGCGAGCGGTTCTCCGACTGGCCGAGCGCCCTTCAGGGCAACAACGACCTGCTCACCCTCACCCAGCCCCAGATCATCTCCGAGATTCACCGCGAGTACCTCGAGGCGGGTGCGGACATCCTGGAAACCAACACCTTCAACGCGAACTCGGTCTCGCTGGCCGACTACGGCATGGCCGAGTTGAGCTACGAACTGAACTACGCCGGCGCGGCCCTGGCACGTAAGGCCTGTGACGAGTTCAGCACGCCGGAGCGGCCCCGCTACGTCGCCGGGGCGCTGGGGCCGACGACGCGGACCGCGTCGATCTCGCCGGACGTCAACGACCCGGCCGCCCGCAACGTCTCCTACGACCAGTTGGTCGCGGCCTACCTCGACGCCGCCAACGGCCTGATCGACGGGGGTGCCGATCTTCTCATCGTGGAGACGATCTTCGACACGCTGAACGCCAAGGCGGCGGTGTTCGCGATCGAGACGCTGTTCGAGGAGCGCGGACGCCGCTGGCCGGTGATCATCTCGGGCACGATCACCGATGCCTCGGGGCGGACGCTGTCCGGTCAGGTCACCGAAGCATTCTGGAATTCGATCAGACACGCCAACCCGATCGCGGTGGGCCTCAACTGCGCCCTGGGCGCACCGGAGATGCGGCCCTATATCGCCGAGATGTCGCGGATCGCGGACACTTTCGTCTCCTGCTACCCGAACGCCGGCCTGCCCAATGCCTTCGGTGAATACGACGAGTCCCCGGAGCGCCAGGCCGGCTATCTCGCCGAGTTCGCCGAGGCCGGCTTCGTCAACCTCGTTGGTGGTTGTTGCGGAACGGCACCGGCGCATATCGCTGAGATCGCCCGCGCCGTCGAGGGCGCGCCGCCCCGCGAACTGCCGGAGATCAAGGTGGCCACCCGGTTGGCCGGCTTGGAGCCGCTCAACATCACCGACGAGTCCCTGTTCGTCAACATCGGCGAGCGCACCAACATCACCGGCTCCGCCCGGTTCCGCAACCTGATCAAGGCGCAGGATTACGACACCGCGCTGTCGGTGGCCCTGCAGCAGGTCGAGGTCGGAGCCCAGGTCATCGACATCAACATGGACGAGGGCATGATCGACGGCGTCGCCGCGATGGACCGGTTCACCAAGTTGATCGCGGCCGAGCCGGACATCAGCCGCGTCCCGGTGATGATCGACTCCTCCAAGTGGGAGGTCATCGAGACCGGCCTGAAGAACGTTCAGGGCAAGCCGATCGTCAACTCGATCTCGCTGAAGGAGGGCGAGGAGAAATTCGTCCGCGAGGCCCGGCTGTGCCGCAAGTACGGCGCCGCCGTCGTCGTGATGGCCTTCGACGAGAAAGGGCAGGCCGACAACCTGGAGCGCCGCAAGGAGATCTTCTCCCGGGCCTACCGGATCCTGACCGAAGATGTCGGCTTCCCGGCCGAGGACATCATCTTCGACCCGAACTGTTTCGCGTTGGCGACCGGGATCGAGGAACACGCGACCTACGGCATCGACTTCGTCAACGCCTGCGCCTGGATCAAGGAGAACCTGCCCGGGGTGCACATCTCGGGCGGTATCTCGAACGTGTCGTTCTCCTTCCGGGGCAACAATCCCGTCCGCGAGGCGATCCACGCGGTGTTCCTCTTCAACTCCATCAAGGCCGGCCTGGACATGGGCATCGTCAACGCCGGTGCGCTGGTGCCCTATGACTCCATCGACACCGAGCTCCGCGAGCGCATCGAAGACGTCGTCCTGAATCGCCGCGAGGATGCGGCCGAGCGGCTCCTGGAGATCGCCGAACGGTTCAACAGCTCGGAGAAGGCCGAAGATCCAGTCGCAGCGCAATGGCGCAGCCTCCCGGTCCGCGAGCGGATCACCCACGCCCTGGTGAAGGGGATCGACGCCGACGTCGACGCCGACACCGAGGAACTGCGGGCCGAGATCGCCGCCGCCGGGGGCCGCCCGATCGAGGTGATCGAGGGCCCGCTGATGGACGGTATGAACGTCGTCGGTGACCTCTTCGGCGCCGGCAAGATGTTCCTGCCACAGGTGGTGAAGTCCGCCCGGGTGATGAAGAAGGCCGTGGCCTACCTGCTGCCCTACATCGAGGCGGAGAAGTTGGCGGCCGGCGACACCTCGGAAGAGGACACCAACGGGACGATCATCATGGCGACGGTGAAGGGCGACGTCCACGACATCGGCAAGAACATCGTCGGGGTCGTCCTGCAGTGCAACAACTACAAGGTGATCGACCTCGGTGTGATGGTGCCCGCGAGCAAGATCCTGGCCGCGGCCAAGGAGCACAACGCCGACATCATCGGGCTGTCCGGCCTGATCACCCCGTCCCTGGACGAGATGGTCAACTTTGCCGTCGAGATGGAACGCGAGGGCTTGACGATCCCGCTGCTGATCGGTGGCGCGACCACCTCGCGCGCCCATACGGCCGTGAAGATATCGCCGCGCCGTTCCGGCCCGGTGGTCTGGGTCAAGGATGCGTCCCGGTCGGTGCCGGTGGCTGCCGCGCTGCTCGATGACAAGCAGCGGCCGGCGCTGCTGGAGGCCACCGAGAAGGATTACGCATCGCTGCGGGAACGGCACTCTCAGAGGAACGAGCGGCCGATGCTGACGCTGGAGAAGGCCCGCGCCAACCGAACCCCGATCGAGTGGGACGGCTACACCCCGCCGGTGCCCGCCCAGGGCGTTGGTGTGCGGGAGTTCCTCGACTACGACCTCGCGGAGCTACGCGAATACATCGACTGGCAGCCGTTCTTCAACGCCTGGGAGATGAAGGGCCGGTTCCCCGACATCCTCAACAACCCGGCGTCGGGCGAGGCCGCCCGCAAGCTGTACGACGACGCCCAGGAGATGCTCGACACCCTGATCAAGGAGAAGTGGCTGACCGCCAACGGGGTCATCGGGTTCTTCCCGGCCAATGCCGTGGGCGACGATATCGAGGTCTACACCGACCAGACCCGAACCACGGTGCTGACCACGTTGTACAACCTGCGCCAGCAGGGCGAGCACCGCGACGGCATCCCGAACCGGAGCATCGGCGACTTCGTCGCGCCCAAGTCCACCGGTCTGGCCGACTACGTCGGCGCCTTCGCCGTCACCACGGGGCTCGGCAGCGGAGACAAGATCGTCGAGTTCAAGGCGGAGCATGACGACTACAGCGCGATCCTGCTGGAGTCGCTCGCCGACCGGCTGGCGGAGGCGTTCGCCGAACGGATGCATCAGCGGGTCCGCAAGGAGTTCTGGGGATACCAGCCCGACGAGAAGCTTGACAACGACGCACTCATCGGCGAGAAGTACCGCGGAATCCGCCCCGCCCCCGGCTACCCTGCCTGCCCGGAGCACACCGAGAAGGCGACGCTGTGGGAGCTGATGGACGTCAAGGAGCGGACCGGTATCGAGTTGACCGAGTCGATGGCGATGTGGCCCGGCGCTGCGGTCAGCGGCTGGTACTTCTCGCACCCGCAGTCGCAGTATTTCGTGGTCGGCCGGATGGCCCAGGACCAGGTCGCCGACTACGCGCGGCGCAAGGGCTGGACCCTGGCCGAAGCCGAGCGCTGGCTCGCTCCCAACCTCGGCTACAACCCGGAGGATTGAGACTGAGGGCTGAGTCGAGTCGACGGTGCCGGTGATTTGTCGTACCCGGCTGAGATCATGGCGTTATGTCCCTGTCCATTCCGATGGCCGCCCCGCCTGATCAGCGCCTCGAGGTGCTGTTCGAGGAGTTGGCGGAGATGGCCGGCCAGCGTAACGCGATTGATGGACGCATCGTCGAGATCGTCGCAGAGATGGATCGCGAGGAGCTCTGCGGGGCCACCGGCGCACGCTCGGTGGCCGCGCTGGTGGCCTGGAAG
>JBFYOQ010000290.1:0-3524 GCA_041303735.1 Mycobacterium sp. | reverse complement strand
ACTCCCACAGCCGCGCGGCGTCTTCGTAGTCACAGGCACCCGCTGCCCGCCCGCTGAGCGTCGGGCCACCTTTGAGGCCCAACCGGCTATCGATGCCGACATAACTGCCCGGCGGGATCGGTTCGGTGATGCAGTACAGCGTGGGCGCCGCGCCGGCATCGATGTCGTTGGCAAGTGCACCCGCCGCCGCCTTGACCACGGTGTGGAAGGCCGCCATCACACCGTGATCGGAGACGTTCGACAGGTTCGACGCCACCCATCCGGGGTGGGTCAGGTAGCTGCTCACCGGCGAACCGGCGGCCCGCAGCCGCCGATCGAGTTCGAGCCCCCACAACATCGTGGCCAGTTTCGAACGCCCGTAAGCGGACAGCGCCGACCATTTACGGGTGCGCAGGTGCGGGTCATCGAAGGCGAAGGTGGCCGTCTTGTGCGCGTCGGAGCCGACGTTGATGATCTGCGAACGCACCCGGGGAAACAGAAGATTGGTCAACGCGAACGGCCCGAGGAAGTTGGTGCCCAACGTGGTCTCAAACCCGTCGACCGTCTCGGTTCGATGCTGGGCGACCACACCGGCGTTGTTGATCAGGATGTCCACGTCGCCGTCGAGCAGATCCGGAAACGCCCGCACCGACGCCTGGTCGGCGAGGTCGAGTTTCACCACCGCGGTGTCGCCGCCCATCTCGGCGGCGCGCTGGGCACCCAGTTCGAGATTGCGCACCGCGAGGATCACGTGCGCGCCGGCCCGGGCGAGTGCCGTCGCGGTGCCCAGCCCCACGCCGTTCGTGGCGCCGGTCACGATGATGCGGGTTCCGCTGAGGTTGCCGAGTCGGCTCACCGACCACTGTGTCGTCATCGTGGTGAGCGTAACGACATCGGCGCCGCTACAGCTGAGCTACGCGGCCGTTCTCGACGGCCCACGATCGGTCCACCTTGACGTTGGCCAGCATGCGGCGGTCGTGGGTCACCAGAAGCAGTGCGCCGTCGTAGCTCTCCAGTGCCTGCTCGAGTTGTTCGATGGCGGCCAGGTCGAGATGGTTCGTCGGTTCGTCGAGTACCAGCACATTGGTGCCGCACGCCTGCAGCAGTGCCAGTCCGGCGCGGGTTCGCTCGCCGGGCGAGAGTTCGTCGACTTGGCGTTCTACGTGATCGGCGCGCAGTCCGAACTTCGCGAGCAGGGTGCGCACGTCGGCGGTCGTCCACGTCGGAACCCGCTGCTCGAAGCGCTCGACGAGCCGGCCGGGCCCGGCCAGATCGGCGCGGGCCTGGTCGATTTCACCGATGGCGACATTGGCGCCCAGGCTTGCGCGGCCCTCATCGGGTGATCGGCGGCCCAGCAGCAGGCGCAGCAGCGTCGACTTCCCCGCTCCGTTGGGACCGGTGATCCCGATCCGTTCGCCGGCATCAACCTGCAGCGACACCGGACCCAGGACGAAGTCACCCTGCCGCACTACGGCGTTGTCGAGGGTGGCGACCACCGAACTCGACCGTGGCGCGGCTCCAATGGTGAATTGCAGTGCCCACTCCTTGCGCGGTTCGGCGACCTCCTCGAGTCGGGCGATCCGGCTCTCCATCTGACGCACCTTCTGCGCCTGCTTCTCGCTGGACTCGGTGGCGGCGCGGCGACGGATCTTGTCGTTGTCCGGAGACTTGCGTATCGCATTCCGAACACCCTGGCTCGACCACTCCCGCTGCGTGCGTGCGCGGGCCACGAGGTCGTCGCGTTTGTCGGCGAACTCATCATATTCCTCGCGGCGGTGCCGGCGGGTGACCTCCCGCTCTGCCAGATAGCTGTCATAGCCGCCGCCGAACACCGTGGTGGTGTTCTGCGCCAGATCGAGTTCCAGCACCCGAGTCACACTGCGGGCGAGGAACTCCCGATCATGGCTCACCAGCACCACACCACCACGCAGGTCACGGACGAAGTCCTCCAGCCGGGCCAGACCGTCAAGATCCAGATCATTGGTCGGTTCGTCGAGCAGCACGATGTCGAACCGCGACAGCATCAGTGCTGCCAAGCCGATCCGTGACGCCTGTCCCCCCGAGAGAGCGGTCATCGGCGTCGTATCCGGCGGCACGGCATCAACGTCCAGTCCGAGATCGGCCAGTACGGCGGGCAGCCGTTCGTCGAGATCGGCTGCGCCCGTCGCCAGCCAGTGGTCCAGCGCTGCGGAGTAGACGTCGGCCGGGTCCAGCCCGCCTACCGGGGCGCCATCCGCCAGGGCCGCGGCGGCCTCATCCATGGCCCGGGTCGCCGCAGCGCACCCCGTCCGGCGGGCGATATAAGCCGCGACCGTCTCCCCCGGTATGCGTTGGTGCTCCTGCGGCAGCCACCCAACGAACGCGTCCGCCGGGGCGAGGCTCACGGTGCCTTCAAGTGGCGCGAGGTCCCCGGCCAGGATCCGCAGCAGGGTGCTCTTGCCCGCGCCGTTGGCGCCGACGACCCCGATGACGTCACCGGGTGCGACCGTCAGATCGACTCCCTCAAAGAGGGTGCGGTGCGCGTACCCGCCGGCCACATCCTTGGCGACGAGCGTTGCGGTCATAGGCCCTATCGTCGCAGCAACGCAGCCGCGCTCGCGCCGCGCATTAGGGTGTTCTCCGTCAGCCTCGGCGAACCGGCTGGCCGAACAGTAGGGCGAATTCATGACCGACGCATCAGAGGCCCCCGCGCTCGAAGCCCGGGTCGGCCACTACTACCAGATGGATGGCACCTATCTGGTTGGCCGCGAGAAGGTGCGCGAGTACGCCCGCGCGGTGCAGGACTACCACCCCGCGCACTGGGACCTCGACGCCACCGCGAAGCTGGGCTACCCCGAACTGGTGGCGCCACTGACCTTCACCTCCACACCCGGCATGTCCTGCAACCGGCGGATGTTCGAGTCGATCGTCGTCGGCTATCACACCTACGTGCAGACCGAAGAAGTCTTCGAGCAGCACCGACCGATCGTGGCCGGCGACGAATTGCACATCGATGTGGAACTGACGTCGGTGCGCCGGATCGCCGGCCGGGATCTGATCACCGTGACCAACACCTTCACCGACGCCGCCGGCGAGCGGGTGCACACCCTGCACACCACCGTCGTCGGTGTGACGTCCGAGGACATCAACCCGGCTGTCAAGGAGGCCGTGCAAAAGACGATGATGCACGACGTCGACATCATGGGAGTCGGTGGCTCTGACGCCGACTATGTCAAGACGGTGCGCCCCGAGGTCGAGGTGCGGATTGCCGACGGCTCAGCGCGTACGCCGGCGACCGCGAATTTTGACGACCTCACCGTCGGCGATGAACTCCCCGTGCACCACACCCGGCTGTCCCGCGGCGATCTGGTGAACTACGCCGGGGTGGCCGGTGACGCCAACCCGATCCACTGGGATGAGGACATCGCCAAGCTGGCCGGACTCCCCGATGTGATCGCCCACGGCATGCTCACCATGGGTCTGGGGTCAGGATTCGTCTCAGCCTGGTCGGGCGATCCCGGCGCGGTGACCCGCTATGCGGTGCGGCTGTCGGCGCCGGCGATCGT
>JBFYOQ010000289.1:0-7619 GCA_041303735.1 Mycobacterium sp. | reverse complement strand
AGGTCCCGCACGCACTGGTGCACGCCTCCGGCGACTTAGGTCTCGACGGGACAGTCCTCGACGAGGCCGGCGTCGCCGCCTTCGTCGCCGAGCGGTTGGCCGACTACAAGGTGCCCCGCAGTGTGGAGTTCGTGGACACCCCGCTGCGCGACGACGCCGGCAAGGCGCGTCGGACAGCGGTCCGCGAGGAAGTGATAGCCCGCCGGACGGCCGGTGGGCTCATCTGACAGGGCGCGGCTTAGCGGGCGATGAGGGGTTCGGGCGAATCCGTGACCGAACTGTCCAGCGGCGGTACCGGAACCGGGTGGGAGCCGGCGGCCCGGCGGTATTCCCAGCGGCGCAACGCATTGCGGCACGGGGACTCGATCAGCGCGTAGCTCACCGCCGCCATCGCGAAGCCCAGCACTGTGGTCAGAACGAAGACCACCACCAGGTCGCCGTTGAAGATGAAGGTGCCGATCATCGGGAACACCATCACCAGCGCGGCGAGGTGCCAGATGAACAACCCGTAGGACCACCGGCCCAGAGTCACCATCGTCGCGCTGCCCAGGATCCGGTGCCGCGTCTCCGGCTTGTCGAGCACCAGGGGCGCCAACAGCGCGCAGGCGACGATCGCTCCCATGGAGGTGCGGATCACGAACTGGCCCAGCGTGGCGGGAACAAGGTCCTCGGGTCCGGCCAGCGGCGAGGCCGAGATGAGGTAGGCCCCCAGCGCGATCCCGTAGATCGCCCACGGAGTGCGCGCCAGCCGGTGCGGCCAGCTCAGCGGGCTGACCGTCCACTCGGCCAGCAGCATCCCGGCGGCGAACCAGGACGCGTAGGCCGGCGGCCAGTTCAGGAAGTTCACCCCCTCGGCGGTGTGGATCGGCAACAACCCCCAGCCCAGGCTGGCCAGCGCCACCGCGGCGATCGCCGGAACCCTGGCCCGCACCGGTAGGCGGTAGGCCATCCAGGCCAGGATCGGCAGCGCCAGATAGAACGTCACCTCCACCGACAGGCTCCACATCTGGGTCAACCCGGCCGTCAGCGTCAACGGCACATACACCTGAGTCAGCGTCAGATTTGCCAGCCACACGGTGGGACTGGCGTGGTTGGCCTCCGGCAGCAGGGTCAGGATCACGACAACAGCCACCAGGTAGCCGGGCATGATCCGGACCAGCCGGGAGCGCAGGTAGTGACCGGTCGGCGGGCGGTGCCGCAGATCGCGAGCCGCCGCGGCATGACCGCGCCACAGCAGGAATCCCGAGAGTGCGAAGAAGACCGCCACCGCCAGGTCGAACCGGTGCAGCAGCCGGCCGAGCACACCGTCGGAGGTCCCGGTCTGGAACGCCACGTGGGTCAGCACCACACCCATCGCCGCGCAGGCGCGCATGCCCTCGACCGCCGGCAGGAAGCCGCGGGTGCCGCCCACCTGATCGGCCGGTGTCATGGCTGCCAGTCTGCCGGTGGATGACGCTGCAGCGAAAGCGGGTACCGGAGCGCTGCGCGCCGGGCCGCCGGTGACCCCCTCTCTCTGCTGTTAGGGTCAGACGGTCAAAAGCGCGAGGGAGGCGGATGAGGGAGGCCAGGTCAGCGTGAACCGCGCGAGCATGTTGCGTCTGGTGGCCTGCGGCATCATCGGCCTTGGCGCCGCCCTTCTCATCGCCGCGCTACTGCTCTCGACCTACACCGCCGGCAAGATCCGCAAGATCCCGCTCGACATCGACACCACATGGGTGTCGGCCGGCACCGGAACCGCGCTGGACCCCGCATCGCTGTCCGGCGAGAGGTTCATCATCGACCGGGACGTGCCACTGACTTCCCAGCAGGCCATCACCGTCGAGGCTCCCGCCAACGCCGAGGTTGTCACCCTTCAGGTCGGAACCACTGTGCGGCGCAGCGACAAGCAGCAGGAGAACGGTCTGCTGCTGGCCATGGTCGACACGGTGACGGTCAACCGCAGCACCGCCGAGGCGGTGTCGGACGACGACCGTCCGGGCGGATCGGTGCAGAAGCCGCGCAGTATCGGCGACGACAAGCCGGCGACCAACGTCGCACTGCCGCACGAGGGCCTGTCCTACCGGTTCCCGTTCCAGACCGAGAAGAAGTCGTACCCGCTGTTCGACCCGATCGCCCAGAAACCGTTCGACGCCAACTATGACGGCGAGGACGATGTCAACGGGCTGACCACCTTCCGATTCACCCAGAACGTGGGCTACGACGCCGACGGCAATCTCGTCGAGCCGATCAAGTACGCCTCGCTCTACGACAACGACGAGGACGGTGTCGTCACCGCGCGGGCCGGCCTGTGGGGCCTCGAGGGCGACCCCGACGAGCCGATCACGATGACCCGGTTCTACGCGGCCCAGCGGACCTTCTGGGTCGATCCGGTGTCCGGGACGATCGTCAAAGCCACCGAACGGGCCAACCACTATTACGCGCGTGATCCGTTGCGCCCGGAGATGGCGTTGGCCGACTACAAGGTGACATCTACCGAGCAGACGGTGGAATCGCAGGTGTCCGCCGCGCGCGACGAGCGTGACCGGGTGGCGCTGTGGTCACGGATCCTGCCGATCAGCTTCTCCGCCGCCGGGCTGGTGGCCCTCATCGGCGGAATAGCGCTGGGCCTTTTCAGCATGCGGATCGAATCAGCGGTGGCCGGTCCGGGTGAGGACGACAGCGATCTCGACCTCGGCCTGTTCGGCCGGGACGAGACCGGTCCGATGCCGGCCGCGCAGGCACCCACCGAGAAGATCCCCACCCGGCGACCGGAGCCCCCGCAAGCGGCTCGGTGACGCCGGTGACCCAGCCATGAGCGGGGCCCGCCGACTCGCGCTGCGGTGGGCCCTACCGGGGTACGCGCTGGCGCTGGCGCTGGCGGTGACCGGCCCGCTGCTGGCGCCCGGTTATCTGCTCCTTCGTGATGCGGTCTCGACGCCGCGGTCCTATCTCTCCGATTCCGCGCTCGGACTCGGCGGGGTCGCGCCACGGGCGGTGCCCCAGGATTTCGCCATCGCCGCCCTGTCCGCCGTGGTCGACGGCGGCGTCATCGTCACGGCACTGGTGATCTCGGCCCTGGTGCTGGCCGGGTGCGGGGCGGCACGGCTGGCGGCGCTGATCGTCGGCGAGGCGGGGTGGGCGGGCCGGTTCATCGCCGCCACCGTGGCGATCTGGAATCCCTATGTCGCCGAACGGCTTCTGCAGGGCCACTGGAGCCTGCTGCTGGGCTACGGCTGTCTGCCGTGGGTGGCGGCGGCGGTGGTGCGGTTGCGCACCGGCCCGCCGGCCGCGGTGGACTGGGCCGCCCTGGTCGGATGGATCGCACTCGCCGGGCTCACCCCGACGGGCCTGATCCTGGCGGCCGTGGTCGGGCTGGCGTGCGCGTCAGTGCCCGGTGCCGGTGTCGCCAGGCTGCGGTGTGCCGCGGCGGTGACGACGATCGCGGTTCTGGCCGCATCACCGTGGCTGCTCGCCTCGGGCCTCGGCGATGCGCTGGGCGACGCGCAATCCGCCGGCGTCGCGCCGTTCGCGGCCCGGGCCGAACCCGGCCTCGGCACTGTGGGCACCCTGGCCGGCCTCGGCGGGCTCTGGAATGCCGAGGCTCTGCCCGTCACGCGCACAACACTTTTCGCGCTTGTGGCCACCACCGTGCTGCTGGCCGTCGTCATACTCGGCGTTGCGACACTGTGGCGGAGTCCGACTGCGCGGCCGCTTCTGCTGCTGGCTGTGGTCAGCGTGCTGGCACCCGCGGCCATGGCCACCGGTCCGGGGTTATCGGTACTGCGGGTGATCGTGGACGCGGCGGGGGGCTTGGCGGTGTTGCGTGACGGCCAGAAGTGGGTGGCGCTGGCTATGCCCGGCTACGCGGTGGCAGCGGCGGCCTCGGTGCTGACGATGCGGCACCGGATCCGTCCGGTGGCGTGGGCGGTGACATGTTGCGTCGCGCTGATCGCGGTTCTGCCCGACCTGGCCTGGGGAGTGGGCGGGAAGGTCCGGCCGGTGCATTACCCGCCCGCCTGGGAGCGGGTGGCGGCGCACATCAACGCCGATCCACAGCCGGTTCTGGTGCTGCCGGCCGAAAGTATGCGCCGGTTCGGCTGGGCGGGTCCCGCACCGGTGCTGGACCCGCTGCCCCGGTGGGTGCGCGCCGAGGTGCTGTCCACCGGTGATCTGCTCGTCGGCGGTCAGACGGTTCCCGGCGAGGGCGACCGGGCCCGTGCGGCGCAGCGGCTGTTGTTATCCGGTGCCGACCCCGCACTGCTGGCGGGGGCTGGAGTGGGCTGGGTGGTGATGGAGACCGGCACGCCCGGCACGACGGGATCGGCGGAGAAGACGCTGCGTCGGCTCCCGCTGGTCTACCGCGACGGCGATCTGGCCCTCTACCGGGCCGGTGGAGCGAGTCCCGGTGCCGCGCCGGGCACTCGGGCGGTGATCATCGGCGCTCATCTACTGTGGGCCGGGATGCTGCTCGGCGCAGCGGCGGTGGTGGCGGTTCAGTCCGTCCGCCGGCCGTGCCGGCGCTCGTAATCCTCCCGGATGCCCGCATCCCGTTCCCGTTCCCGTTCGTCGACGAGACCAGGATCGAGACCGTGCTGGCGCAGCCGGTGCGCCCGCCAGATCTTGTCCAGCGCGTGGGCGAAGTAGACGAACGGCAGCAGCAGTAGCAGGGACATCGCGAGGTGCATCCCGACGCCGGCCGGGATCAGCCACAGCGGCGCCACCACCAGCACGGCGGGAACGCTGATCCGGACGAGGTTGCGCCGCCACGCGCCCCGGCCGGTGAGATCGTTACGGACCCAGTCGTCGTACTCGGCGGGCAGTACTTTGCCGTAGCAGTAGGCGATGTAGGCCAATCGCCCCGGCGCGCCCTCAGAGGACACCGCTGATCCTCTTCCCGCTATGCACCGACTCCAGGACTTTGTGCATCGCCATCGCACTTTGCGACCAGGAGAACTCGCTGCTGCGGGCGGCGGCCTTGGCGCCGAGTTCGGTGCGCAGGACACGGTCGGTGAGCAGCCGCTCCAGGGAGTCCACCAGTTGGTCGCGGTCATCGACCAGCAGACCGGTCACCCCGTCGACCACCGAGTCGGTCAAACCGCCCGAGCAGCGGTAACCGACGGTGGGTACCCCGTGCTGGGCGGCTTCGATGACGGCGAGCCCCCAGCCCTCCTTGCGGGACGGCAGAACATGCACCCAACTGCGTTGCAGCACAGCATGTTTGGTTGCCTCATCGACGTGGCCGTGGAAGGTCACCGCGTGGGCGATGCCGAGCCGGTGCGCGTGCGCTATCAGGCGCTGCTGCCACCAGCCTCCGCCCACGACGTCGAGGTGCACGCCGGGGACCCGGGCGCACATGATCGCGGTCGCGTCGAGGGCATCCTCGATCTGCTTATGCGGCACCAGCCGGGACAGCACCACCACCCTGGGATTAGGCGAACGCTGCGGCGTCAGCGTCTCCGGCGGCGCTTGATCGAGGCCGTTGCGAACGACGGCCACGCGTGCGCCGTCGACGCCGAGCTCACCGAGGTCGCGCGCCGAGGGCAGCGAGACCGTGACGTACTGGTTTCGGCGGTGCAGCCGCGGTGACAACCACGATTCGACGAACCAGCCGAACCGGCCGAGCACGGCGCCGGCGACCGGCCACTGGTCGCGGTGGCAGTGATGCACCAGCACGACCACCCGGCGGCCGAAGGCCAGGCGGGCCAGGAAGGGCACCCCGTTCTGGCTGTCGATCACCACGTCGGGGCGGACGTGTCGCAGCGGACCCAGCCCGAGCCGGGCGGCGACCATGGCCAGGCCGGCCAGGACGTAGACCGTATGGCGTCCACCGGCCCGGCTGACGTTGACACCATCGAGGACCTCGCGCCGCGCCGCGCCGGGATAGCGGGCGGTGCGCAGCGTGACGTCGATCCCGGCGGCGGCCAGCAGCGAGCCGATCCGCTGCAGATAGGTCTCACTGCCGCCGCCCTGCGGGTGACCGGTGTCGCGCCAGCACAGCAGCAGCACCGAGCGAACGGGCTGCGAGGGGGCGGACGACGGGGCGGACATCGTGGCCAGCGTATCGGAGTTAGGGTGTGGCCGATGGCCGTCACCGACCTGTTCGCCAGGCGCGCGACGCTGGCCCGTTCGTCGCGGTTACTGGGCCGGTTCCGCTACGAACGCAGCGACCCGGCCCGCTTCTACGGACCGCTGGCCGCCGACACCGAGGCCATGGTCGCCGATCTGTGGAGCGGCACCAATCAGGGTGCTCACCCCGGTGTTGATCCGGGTATTCACCCGGGCGGTGCCACGGTGCTCGACGTGGGGGGCGGGCCCGGCTACTTCGCGACCGCGTTCACCGACGCCGGGTGGAACTACATCGGGGTGGAGCCGGATCCGTCCGAGATGCACGCCGCCGGTCACCTCGGGTGCAGCGGGCCCGGCACGTTCGTGCGCGCCTCCGGGCTGGCGTTGCCGTTCGCCGATGCGTCGGTGGACGTCTGCCTGTCGTCCAACGTCGCCGAGCATGTGTCGCAGCCCTGGCGACTGGGCGCCGAGATGCTGCGGGTCACCCGCCCCGGCGGTCTGGCGATTCTGTCCTACACGGTGTGGCTGGGGCCGTTCGGCGGTCACGAGACCGGGTTGTGGCACTACCTCGGCGGCGCCCGCGCCGCCGCGCGCTACACCCGTCGGCACGGCCATCCGCCGAAGAACAACTACGGGTCGTCACTGTTCGCGGTGTCCGCTTCCGACGGGCTGCGCTGGGCGAGGAGCACCGGTGCGCTGATCGCCGCATTCCCCCGCTACCACCCGAGATGGGCATGGTGGCTGACCTCACTGCCGGGGGCACGGGAACTGGCGGTGAGCAATCTGGTGCTGGTTCTGCGGCCGCCAAACTGAAACCTGTTCTCATCGGCAAGCGGTCGGTACTGTGATCGCCATGACACAGACCGCTTACAAAACCGAGTACGACAAGCTTTTCATCGGGGGCAAGTGGGTCGAGCCGTCGACCGCCGACGTCATCGAGGTGCGTTCGCCGGCCACCGGCGAGTACGTCGGTAAGGTGCCCCTGGCCGCGGCGGCCGACGTCGACGCGGCGGTCGCGGCGGCCCGCAAGGCCTTCGACGAAGGTCCGTGGCCGCGGATGACGCCGCAGGAACGCCAAGCGGTGATCAGCAACGCCGTCAAGCTCATCGAGGACCGCGACGATCTGTTCAAGTTCCTGCTCAAAGCCGAGACCGGTCAGCCGCAGATGATCGTGGACATGATGCAGTACGGGGCCGCGCTGTCGGGCCTGCAGTACTACTCGACCGCAGCGGACAAGTTCACCTGGAAAGACATCCGGGACGGTATCTACGGCCAGACCCTGGTGCTGCGCGAGCCGATCGGCGTCGTGGGCGCGGTGGCGGCCTGGAACGTCCCGCTGTTCCTGGCGGCCAACAAGCTCGGGCCGGCGTTGCTCGCAGGCTGCACGGTGGTGCTCAAGCCGGCGGCCGAAACCCCGCTGAGCGTCAACGCGTTGGCCGAGGTGTTCGCCGAGGCCGGTCTGCCCGAGGGAGTGCTGTCGGTGGTGCCCGGCGGCGCCGAGACCGGACGCGCGCTGACGGCCAACCCGAACGTGGACAAATACACCTTCACCGGAAGCTCCGCGGTGGGCAAGG
>JBFYOQ010000288.1:0-5265 GCA_041303735.1 Mycobacterium sp. | reverse complement strand
CGGCAGAGCGATTCACTCGTAATGAATAGGTCGGGGGTTCGACTCCCCCAGGCGGCTCCAGTTTTGTCCAGGTGAGGACCGGTTCCCGCCGATGCGGCGGGTGTTCGGTCTCGCAGATTTGTCAGACCCCCCTGGGACGATCGCCGTATGCCCGAGACAACTCCGCCCGAGACGAATCCGCCCCAGCCTTCGCCGGAGGCTATCGACCTCGCCGACCTCGCCGACCTGGCAGATCCGGTCGCGGCTGTCGTCGCCGTAGAGATGACCAGCAGCTTCGTCCGGCTGTGTCTGTGCCAGACCGAGCCGATGGTCGCCCGCCTGGCGTGCAACGAGGCCACCCTGCGCAAGCCGGGCGGTCTCGAACTGGAGAAGCGCACGCTGTCCAAGGAGCTGTACCGGCTCATCGACAGGACAGTGTTCCGACAGTTGAGCGCCGCCGTGCCGTTGTCGCATGCGGAGTTTGCGCTGTCGCGTGTCGAGACCATGTTGCGTGAGCAGTTCGCCGAGATCGTTGGCACCGCCGCAAGCTATCTGCTCAGCGACGACCGCGATACGGCGATCCAGATGGCCGCCGTGGCGATCACCATGTCGGCCCGTGAGGTGCGAGCCCAGGTGGCCGACGTCATCGCGGCGACCCGCCAGCAGGACGAGTCCGAGGACGAGGAGGCCTGACTCCTCAGCGCCCCGCCAGGTAACCCACCGGACCTGATGCCACGCACACCGTCAGTGCTGTCGTCGCGGCCCGCACGGTGATCGCGTCACCGGCTCCGGAGAGGCGCACGAAGGTCCGGTTGAGCCCCGGCCTGACCGCCACCCTGGTTTCCGGGCCGTCGGACAGTGACAGAACCAGCGTGCCGTCGGTGTTGGCGAGGTAGTTCACTTCGGCTGTCCACTCCGCCGGCAGTAGGGGCCCGTCCAGTGGCATCCGTGCCGGCGAGTCGGGCTGTACGAAATACCCGCATTGCTGCTGCGGTCCGGGCGCCATCCTGCGCACCCACGTCACATCGGCATCGACGATCCGGCCACTGCTGTCGAGCATCCGCAACCGGTCGGTGTAGCCGGAGAACTCAGGACGATCACGAACCAGGGCGAACATATGGCTGGCCAGATTTTCCGGGCCGACGACACGTTGCAGAATCATCGGGTCGACTTCCTGGTCCAGCATCGCCGACGGTGACTGCGCCCGCGCCTGCGCGAGGCCGCCGATCGCGTTGTGCAGGTAGCTCTTCGTCGGATTGTTCTGCCAGCTGGTGAGGAACGTCGCGGTCGACAGCCCGCTGCTGGCGAGGAAAGCCAGCACCGCGGTGAGGACGACCGCGCGGCGCGGCCGGGAGGCGTCCAGCCACTGCGCGCCTGCCCGGTTCGCGGCGCACAGGCCCACGGCCGCCAACAGCGCCAGCACCCAGACCAGATCAGCCAGGTAGCGCAGGGTCTGGGCCAACTCCAGGGCGGTGAACGCCGATGACCGCATCAGATAGATCGGTACCTGACAGGCGATCGCGTAACCCAGTGCGGCCAGCCAGACCGCGCCGATGCGCCGCTTGCGCAGCAGGGATACCGCAATCACGGCCGCCAGGGCGATCCAGCCGAGAACCATCGCTGCCAATGGCGCAACCGCCCACGGCGACGCCGGATCCCAGCGCTGCCACTGCCACGGACCACCGATGAGCCCCGGCACGATGCCGTGGGTCACCGAGCGCCGCAACAGATCCCACGTCATCGACAGGTCCAGGCTCCAGCGCTGCTGATCCACCACGGCCACATACAGCCCGACCCATGCCGCCGTGCACGCGAGCGCCGGAACCCACAGCGCGGCCCCGGCCCGCCATGCGGCGCTCAGCGCGTGACGCCCACCTGCCACGTGATGCAGCAGCGCCACGATCGTGAACGCCACGAATGGGATCACCGCGGCCTTCTCGAAGAACAGCAGTCCGCCCAGATAGGCCAAAGTGCCGCTCACCGCGTATCGGCGGTTGCCCGTTCGGGTCAGAAGAACTGCGTCGCCACACACCCAGGCCATGGCAGCCAGCATCGGAAGGTAGTTCAATCCCGCCGCCCACCACGCGAACGACGGCACCGCCAGGGGGGTGAACAACGCGAAGGTCAGCGGCACCAGCAGCACGGGCCGCCAACCAAGGATCACATGCAGCGCGCGAAGGAGCGCAAGCGATGCGGCCGCCTGCAAGAGGACAAGACTCATCGCGGGCCAGGCCCAGACCAGGGGAGCCAGGTGAGTGATCACCCCACCGAGCAGGAAGGCCGCCGGCATCACATGACCGTCGTGGTCATTGAACAAGTACCCGGACGACAACAATGGTTGGGTGCCGGCTCTGCCGACCAAAATCAGATCGTCCCAGTAGAAGTAACCGCCGAAAGCCAGCACCGCGCGCACCGCCAGTTGCAGACCGATCAGGGCGATAGCCGCCGCTGCGACCGGCGGCAGACGCGGTGTGGCAGCCGACACCGGAACGACTGTACGGGGGCGGCGGGAAGACGGATCGGTATGGTTGGCGCGCATGCGGGCTTTGGTGACCGGCGCGGCCGGCTTCATCGGGTCGACGCTGGTTTACCGGCTGCTCGCCGACGGACACAGTGTTGTCGGTGTTGATGATCTTAGCCGTGGCCGGCAGTCCAATCTCGACGATGCGCGGACCCGCGACTTCGCGTTCGTCCACGCCGATATCGTTAGCGCCGACCTGAACTCCATGCTGGCGCAGATTCAGCCCGAGGTGGTCTTCCACCTCGCCGCGCAGATCGACGTCCGGCGATCGGTCGACGATCCGGAGCACGACGCGACGGTGAACGTGTTGGGCACAGTGCGTCTCGCGGAGGCGGCACGGCGTGCCGGCGTCCGCAAGATCGTCAATACCTCCTCCGGTGGCGCGATTTACGGAGTGCCGCAGCGGCTCCCGACCGACGAGACCGCACCGGTGGATCCCGCCTCGCCGTATGCGGCGAGCAAGGTGGCCGCCGAGATATTTCTCAACAGCTTCCGGCGCCTATACGGCATCGAGTGCACCCACATCGCGCCGTCGAATGTCTATGGTCCCCGGCAGGATCCGCACGGCGAGGCGGGGGTGGTGGCAATCTTCGTTCAGGCGATGCTGTCCGGTGAACCCACCACGGTGTTCGGCGACGGGACCAATACCCGCGACTACGTCTACGTCGATGATGTGGTGGATGCCATGGTGCGTGCATCCGGTGCGGTGGGCGGGGGCCGGCGGTTCAACATCGGCACCGGGGTTCAGACCAGCGACCGCGCGCTGCACACGGCTGTCGCGGCGGTGGTCGGAGCACCGGATGAACCGGGCTTCGCCCCGCCGCGATTGGGCGATCTCACCCGGTCCTGCCTGGCGGCGGATACCGCGCGAAGGGTGCTCGGATGGCGACCGCTGGTGCCCCTCGAGGAGGGCCTGGCGCGGACTGCCGACTACTTCCGCGGTCGGCCCGTCTAACTCTCGGGTCTCTGCGCGTTCTGCAGGGCGACCACCCGCGCCAGCTGGGCGTAGCGCACCTCGAGTTCCTTGAACCTGAGATAGGTACTCAGCGTCGTGAAGACGAACGCGATGATGAGCGCATAGGACAGCAGGTCTGCGCCGCGGTCAACCCCCAGCCAGTTCGCCACGATGGTGGTGTCGTCGGGTCGCAGGATCGCGTACACCGCCGCGATCACGAACAACACGTAGCCCACTTTGACCCAGGCCTTGGCTTTGGCGTTGGTGCGGGCGCGCAACAGATACACCAGCAGTGAGATCACCGCCGCTATCAGCAGCACCTGAATGAAATTCATCGCCGCATCCTTCCTCGGAGGAATCCGTCGAAGACGATGTTGACCCCGTTGAGCAGGGGTTGGCCCTTGGACATCGAGTAGTCGGTATAGAGGATCTCCACCGGCACTTCGGCTACCCGCCAACCGTTCTCGTCGATCAGCGAGATGAATTCGCCAGCATGGCTCATACCATTCATGGTGAGGGTCAGATTGTCGGCGACCGTGCGATTGAACACCCGCAGGCCGTTGTGCGCATCGGTCAGTCCGAGCCGGCGGCTGCTCGGACTCAGCCACGCCGCGGTCCGCAGTATCAGCTTTTTCAACGCTGGCGTGCGGCTTACGGCGGAGCCGTTGAACCGGGTGCCGATGACGATGTCGACACCGGCGTCGGCACCGGCGCGGGCGAGCCGGTCGATCATCGCCACGACGTCGGTGACGCGGTGCTGACCGTCGGCGTCGAAAGTGGCGAACCCCTCCGCACCCGGTTGGCGGCGGGCGTACTCCACGCCGGTCTGGATGGCGGCCCCCTGGCCGAGGTTGACCGGATGACGCACCACGTGTGCCCCAGCCGACAACGCGGTGGCAGCGGTGTCGTCGGAACTGCCGTCATCGACACATACGACATGGCTGAACACTGAGCTCAACTGCGTGATCACCTCGCCGATGACCGCGCTCTCATTGAAGGCGGGAACGACGATCCATACCCCGCCGGTGTCGATGTGCCCGGTGCTGATGTGCTCGGTGTTGATGTCCATCAAGCTACATTCCCCGTCAGTCCGCCCGGGCCAATGCTGCGGTGTGTATGGCGATCCCGACTATCGGCCCGCACAGCAGCGCCACCACGGTGCGGGCCGGCAGTTCCAGCGGCAGCGTGAGTAACGCCCCGGCGGCCACCGTCGCGCCGACCCAGCCCACCGAATACGCCCGGTGCAGGGCGGCGGCCACCGTCGCGGCCCCGGTCAGTGTCAACAGCGCCACCGACACCGCGCCAGCGGTGAGCCATGCCAGCAGCGGCCCGCCTGTCTCATACTCTGGGCCGAACGCCGTTCGTATCAGCCACGGTCCGATCAGTCCGGCGCCCAGCACGCCCACCGCCCCGACACCGACGACGAGTGCCGCCGGTGCGAGCAGGGCGCGCAGACGCGCTCCCCGGTGATCGACGAAATAGGCAATGAGGTTGCCCTGCATCGCGGTCAATGGAACCAGTAGCGGGGCCCGGGTGAGGGTGACTGCGAGGATCACCACGCCGCCGGCGGCGCCGAGTTCCCCGGAGGTGGCTTTGAGTAGAACCGGGAAGCCCATCACCAGGATCGCACTGGCGCCCGCCGCCGCGATCGAATGCGATGCTCCGCGCAGGAACGACGACACGCCCCCGGCGGTGCGTAACCGGCCGGCCGAGCGGGCGGTGGGGGAGATGAGCAGCAGCAGCACCCACGCCACCGCCCCGGCGACCGTCGCCCACAGGAATCCGGCGAGCCCCCAGCCGAGGATGAACG
>JBFYOQ010000287.1:0-6637 GCA_041303735.1 Mycobacterium sp. | reverse complement strand
GCGATCGGATACGGCCAGGGGTTGAACCGGCAGGTTTTGCCATCGGGCTTGACGTACTGCGGGTCGAAGCGCGAGGCGTCGTCGTCGGAGGTGGAGAACGTCTGCTGCATCATGATCGGCGCCAGCGCACCGTTGCGGTCGCACGGCTCGTGGGCGTTGTAGCCCAAGGCGTGACCCACCTCGTGGTTCACCAGGTACTGCCGGTAGGACCCGACATCGCCCTGGAACGGCACCGCCCCGCGCACCCAGCGCGCCAGGTTCAGGAACACCCGCGGCTCCGCTTCGGCGCCGTAAACCGGGTTGTAGCAGGAGGTCTCGATCGGGATCTCGTATCCGCAGCCCTCGCGCACGGTGATCGGCGAGGTCAGCGACACCCGGAAGTCCGGCTTCTCGCCCGCGTCGACGGCATCGATGCGGCGGAAGGCGAATTGCGGATCATGCGTCCAGCTCTTGGGGTTGGCCAGCGTCTCGGTGACCATCCGGGCGAATCCCTCGTCGCCGCCGAAGCCCGAGGTGTCGATGCCGTTCTCGATCTCGACGGTATAGGTGAACGTCTTGGCGGTGCCCTCGCCCACCTTCGGTGTGGTGCCCGGCACGATGCGCCAGGTGCGCTCGCCGGACTCGATGAACGGCCCGCCCGCGGGCAGGATGCCGGCGGGCAGGTTGGCGTCGAACTCGGTGAGCCCGCGCGGCGGGGCGCCGACGATGGTGGTGCCGGTCGCGCCGATGGTGGGCGGACCCTCGATCGGGGTCTCGCTGGTGTGCACCGGGGTCCCGGTGACAGTCTGAAAGAGCACGACGCCGGTGATGACGGCCAGCGCCGGCAACGCGTACGCCCGCCAGCCGTAGGCGGTGATGAACTTGCCGATCGTGGTCTGCTTGCGCAGCTCACGGTGCTCATCGCGGTTGGAGCGGGGCCGGCCGACGTCGGAGGCCAGCGGGTCGCGCTGGGCGCGCAGCGGCTGGTTCCAGTCGCTGTGCAGCACCGGTGCGCGGCCGCCCCCGGGGGGCCCCGGCTCGTTCGTCACCGACCCAGGATGGCATACCCGGCGACTCAGAGCCCCGCACAACGGCGAGTAGTAGTGTCGGCCGGATGGGAGACCTCGCCGAGTCGGCGGCGCGCAAATCCGCGCGCCGCGGTGGGCGTCTACCCCGCGGCGAGCGCCGCGAACAGCTGCTCGAGGCGGCCAGCGAGGTGTTCGTCGACCGCGGCTTCCACGCGGCCGGAATGGACGAGATCGCCGACCGGGCCGGGGTCAGCAAGCCCGTGCTCTACCAGCATTTCTCGTCTAAGCAGGATCTGTTCCTCGCGGTACTGGCCCAGCACGTCGACGTCCTGGTGTCCGGCGTGCGCCAGGCGCTGCGCACCACCACCGACAACCGGCAGCGGCTGCGCGCGGCGGTGCAGGCGTTCTTCGACTTCATCGAGCACGACAGCCAGGGCTACCGGCTGATCTTCGAGAACGACTACATCAGCGAACCGCAGGTCGCCGCCCAGGTGAAAGTGGCCACCGAGGCGTGCACCGACGCGGTGTTCGACCTGATCAGCCGGGACTCCGGCCTGGAAGCCCACCGCGCCCGGATGATCGCGGTCGGACTGGTGGGCATCAGCGTGGACTGCGCCCGCTACTGGCTGGACTCCGACCGCCCGGTCTCCAAGGAGGATGCCGTCGAGGGCACCGTCGCCTTCGCCTGGGGCGGGCTGTCGCACGTGCCGCTGGCGCGCTAGACCGGATCAAGCCACTCCGGCCGGACAGGCCGGATCAGGCGGGCGAGGCGATCCCGAACCCGACGCGGCGCGAATCCGCCGCCCCGATCTCGATGTAGGCGATCCTCGACGTCTGGACCAGGAACCGGCGGCCCTTGTCGTCGGTGAGGCTCAGCACCTCGGTGGCGCCCTTCGCCAGGGCCGCCTTCACCAGGGCTTCCACCTCTTCGGGTGTCTGCGTGCTGTTGAACACCAACTCACGCGGGCTGTCTGAGACCCCGATCTTGACCTCCACACCGGCCCCTTTCCTACGTCAGTTCCGTCAAGCTGCGGTTACAGCATGACAACACCCCCGTGCGCCCGGTCGGCGGGGGCGGCTGGGCTGCCTAGCGTGGGCGGTTGTGAGCGATGACGGACGGCGGGATCGCGCCAACGGCTGGCCGCGGGTGGTGCTCACCGTCATCGGCCTGGCCGCCCTCGCACTGGCCACCACCTACGTCATCCGAACCGGCGCCGCGGCCACCACCGAATCCACCCCGCGCACCGTCATCGCCACGATCGCCACCACCACTGAGACCGCCCCGGGTGCCGAGGCGCAGGCCGTCACCGCGAACGTCGACCCGGCCGCGGCGGTAGAGCGCCCGGTGCGGGTGAACCTGCCGGCTCCCGCGGCCGCCGCGCCGATGGTGGATCTGCGTCAGGTGATCTACACCGTCGCCGGCAATCAGCGCCCCGACGACCCGGTCACCATCGTCTACGCCGACGAGACCGGCACCCTGCAGACCATTGCCAATGTGACCCTGCCGTGGACGCTGACGCTCACCCCGGCTTTCCCGGTGAGCTACGTGACGGCCAGCAGCCGCGGCAGTCAGCTCAACTGCTGGATCACCGACGCGGCGGGCTCAACTGTGGTGTCCCAGACCGACTTCAGCCCCAGCACCACCTGCAACCGGTAGCGCTCACACCCAGCCCCTCACACCCAGCCCCTCACACCAAGCCGAGTTGGCGCATCCGGTCGTTGTGGGTGTGCTGCATCGCCTCGAAGAAATCGGTGAGCTGACCCAAGCCCCCCGATCCGGCCACCACCAGGTCGACGAGTTCGTCGTGGTCGGCCATCACGTACTGCGCCTGGGTGATCGCCTCGCCGAGCAGCCGGCGCGACCACAGCGCCAGCCGGCTGCGCTGCCGTCCACTGGCGCTCACCGCGGCGCGCACCTCGGCCACCACGAACTGCGAGTGCACCGTCTCACCGAGCACCTCGCGCACCACGTCGGCGACGTCGTCGGGCAGCGAGTTGGCGATCGCCAGATACAGATCCGCCGCCATCGCGTCACCGACGTAGGTCTTGACCAGAGCCTCCAGCCAGGTGCTCGGCATGGTCAGCCGGTGGTAGTTCTCCAGCGCCGGGGCGTAGCGCGTGATGGCCGCCAGCACGTCGACGCCACGGGATTCCAGGGTGGTGTGCAGCAGTTCGTAGTGGCGCATCTCCGATGCCGCCATCCGCGCCATGTTGATCCGGCCGCTGAGATTCGGGGCCATCCGGGCCTCGTCGGTGAGCCGGTAGAACGCCGTGACCTCGCCGTATGCCAGCAGGGAGAACAGTTCGTTGATGCCGGGATGATCGGCGGGAATCACCGGAGCCGGTGCCATGTCGCTCGTGCCGCCGCCCATCAGGTCACTGTAACCAGGTAGCATCAGAGCTGGAACCGCGAGGTTCTCAAGAAAAGTGCGTGCACGAAGCCGGCCCGCCGTCACGGCGTGGGGCCCTTCGAGAGAAGAGACAACTCGTGCGCGCTTGCCACTGAAGAAAGCAAGCACGAGGACTCATGACAGACACGACAGAACAGCACGCCCCGATCAGTTTCGCCTCCCTCGGCGTGCGCGACGAGATCGTCCGCGCCCTGGCCGAGAACGGCATCGAGAACACCTTCGCGATCCA
This sequence comes from Mycobacterium sp., assembly GCA_041303735.1. GTDB lineage: Bacteria > Actinomycetota > Actinomycetes > Mycobacteriales > Mycobacteriaceae > Mycobacterium. Next base: position 2,990 of record JBFYOQ010000287.1, on the reverse strand, counting down.
GGAACTCACCCTGCCGCTGGCGATGGCCGGTGACGATCTCATCGGCCAGGCCCGCACCGGTATGGGCAAGACGCTGGCCTTCGGCGTGCCGCTGCTGCACCGCATCAGCGGTGACGGCACCCGCCCGCTCTCCGGCGCCCCGCGCGCGCTGATCGTGGTGCCCACCCGCGAGCTGTGCATCCAGGTCTACGAGGACCTCAAGCACGCCGCGAAGTTCCTGACCGCCGAGGGCGGAGGCGCGCAGTCGCCGACATCGGGCAAGAGCCGGCCGCTGAGCGTGGTCTCCATCTACGGCGGACGGCCCTATGAGCCGCAGATCGAATCGCTGCAGAACGGCGCCGAAGTCGTCGTGGGCACCCCGGGCCGGTTGCTCGACCTCGCCCAGCAGGGGCACCTGCAACTCGGCGGGCTGTCGGTGCTGGTGCTCGACGAGGCCGACGAGATGCTCGATCTGGGCTTCCTGCCCGATATCGAGCGCATCCTGAGCCGCATCCCCGACGACCGCCAGTCGATGCTGTTCTCGGCCACCATGCCGGGCCCGATCATCACGCTGGCCCGCACGTTCATGAAACAGCCCACCCACATCCGCGCCGAGGGCGTACAGGGTGCGGCCACCCACGACTCCACCGAGCAGTTCGCCTACCGCGCGCACGCGCTGGACAAGATCGAGATGGTGGCGCGGATCCTGCAGGCCGAGGGCCGCGGCGCGACGATGGTCTTCACCCGCACCAAGCGCACCGCCCAGAAGGTGGCCGACGAACTCGGCGAGCGCGGCTTCAAGGTCGGCGCGGTACACGGCGACCTGGGCCAGATCGCCCGGGAGAAGGCGCTCAAGGCTTTCCGGGCCGGTGAGGTGGACGTGCTGGTGGCCACCGACGTGGCCGCCCGCGGCATCGACATCGACGACATCACCCACGTGATCAACTACCAGATCCCCGAAGACGAGCAGGCCTACGTGCACCGCATCGGCCGCACCGGCCGCGCGGGCAAGACCGGCATCGCCATCACCCTGGTCGACTGGGACGAGCTGGACCGCTGGTCGATGATCAACACCGCGCTCAAACTCGACCGCCCGGATCCGCAGGAGACCTACTCCAACTCGCCGCACTTCTATGAGGAGCTCTCCATCCCGGCCGGAGCCGGCGGGACGGTCGGCGGGGCGCGCGCCGCCCAGGGCACCAAGTCGCGGGCCGCCCGCGGTTCAGGCAGTGGTTCGGGCAACGGTTCAGGCAACGGTTCAGGCAGGGGCGGCGAGCGGTCCTCGGAGCGGTCGTCCTCCTCTGATCGCTCAGAGCCCCGCGCGCCGCGTAACCGCTCACGGCAGCGCACCCGCGGCGGTAAGACCGACGAGGGCGCCCAGGCAGACGCCGCGAACTCAGCGAGCACCGAGGGTTCCGCCGGCACCGACGGCGAGGGCGGCGCACGCCGTCGGCGTCGCCGTGGACCGCGCAAGTCGGCCGGGGCCGGCGCCACGACCACCTGAGCTGAACTGACCTGACCCGATGGTCCGACCCGAACGCCGCACCAGGGGCGACCTGATCGCCGCGGCGGCCATCGCCGCCGTCATCGCGGTGGTGATCGCGATGTTCTGGTGGCACAGTTCGGCCCGGGCAACCACCTTCCGGCCGGCCAGCGGTCCCGCACCGAATGTCAAAGCCGCACAGGGTGTTCCGGGCACCTTGCAACCGCGTTGGACGGCGGCCAGCCCGAAGACACTGGCGCCGGTGATCGCCGCGGGCACCGTGGTGACCGGTGATGGGCGCACCATGCAAGGACGCGACCCGCAGACCGGAGAGAACCGCTGGCTCTACGCCCGCGACCGCGACCTGTGTGCGGTGACCTACGTCTACGACCTCGCCGTCGCGGTCTACCCGGATGTGCGCGGCTGCGGACAGGTGAGCTCGATCAAGGCCGGCACCGGCCAGCGCGGCCCCACTCGCACCAGCTACGCCGACAACCAGGTGGTCGTCACCTCCGATGGCAGCGCGGTGCTGTCCTACGGGCCGACGCGGCTGGAGATGTGGCGCTCGGATCTGGTGCGGATGCTGTCCTACGGCGAGATCGACGCCCGGGTGAAACCGGTCAACACCGGACTGGGCGAGGGCTGCGCGCTGATGTCGGCCTCGGCCAGTGACGCCTCCGCCGCCGTGCTCGAGGCCTGCCGGGGAGAGCGGGACCTGCGCCTCAACCTGCTCAAGCCCGCCAAGGAGGAGGACGAGCCGGACTCCAAACAGGTGAAGCTGCCCGGCCTCGCGATCGACTCCGACGCCCGCGTGCTGGCGGTCTCCGGTACCACCGCCGCGATCTACCTGCCGACCCCCAGACCGGAGGTGGCCGTCTACGACGAGACCGGCAGCAAGGTCTCCGGCACACCGCTGCGCATCCCGCCCGCACCGGCCGGCGCCGCACCGGCGGTGACCCGCACCGGGGACTGGATCACCTGGTGGACCGGCAGTGCGGTGATGGTGTTCGACAAGACACTGGACTACCGCTACACCGTGGAGGGCACCGGTCCGCTGCGGGCGCTGGGCCCGGCTGCGGTGATGGCCGGTCGGCTGCTGATCCCGGTCGAGGGCGGCCTGGCGGTGTACGACCCGGCCAACGGCGCCCACGAGCGTCTCATCCCCCTCGAGCACCCGCCCGGTATGGGTGCGGTGATCCCCGCGGTGGTGGGTTCGACGGTGATCGAACAACGCGGGCAGGCGCTCAGGGCTTTCGGTCCGTAATCGTCAGCTGCGCGGAGTCCGCAACTTGTAGCCGCGGTCGATGACCTCGTCGGGAAGCGGCTGGCTTTCCTCGTCGGGAATCATCACCTCGAGATAGGCCGCGCCGTCGTGGGCATCGACAGCGTCGAGGGCGTCATCGAGCTCGGCGACTGTCGTCACCTTCCGGGTGAGCCATCCCGAGCAGCCGAACGCCGCCGGCAGCAGGTGGTACTGCACCGGGGCCAGATCGTCGTAGGGGTGGCCCCGTTCGCTGATGATGTCCTC
>JBFYOQ010000286.1:0-5435 GCA_041303735.1 Mycobacterium sp. | reverse complement strand
GGCTCGCGGAACTCCACCCACGGGTCGCGGTAGAGGACGGTATCGCCCTCGGAAACCAGGAACGCCGCCGAGGATACCGAGTAGGTGACGCCATCGTTGGTGGCGACGATCGAACCGTCCGAGGCCCGCCCGGCGGGCAGCGTCACCGACGCCTCGTCGCTGAGGCGGACGCCGCGGTACTCCAGGTCGCCATCGCTGCCGACGCAGATCGCGACCAGCGCCCGCGCGGTCCGCCCGTACGCCATCAGGACCTGATCGGTGTCACAGCGCGCCGATGAGTCGAGGTAGCCCCGCTGGTCGCTGGGGTGGGCCGAGCTCGACGTGGTGGTCGACGGTTCGGCACCCGCTTCGCCGAGCGCAGCCAGGGCTGCCGCCGCGGCGGTGAACATCGCGACAGCGGCGGTGACGCGGTATCTGGTCATCACTTCCTCCGCAGGTGGTGGTGATCCAAGCCAACCACCCGCCGCGGTGAATCCGGCGTTGGCGCCGCGGCGTTTCGGCCGATCAGTTCGGCCGGCCTCAGGCCGGCGGGGTCTCCGGCTTGGACGGATGACCGAAGCACCGCCCACAGCAGCAGCGCCGCCGCCCGCCCGGCCGCCTCGTCGGGCACGATCGGCGTGGCAACCGCCCGGACCCGCGTTCGGGTAGGGGAAGCAAGGGGGTTTCCTGGCCGGTTCACCCTCGACGGCGACCGGCGAGCGGTTAGGCTCAGCGGGTCCGGATACTCGACCCGAGGTGGAAATGGTGCGCCGATTCGTCCTAGCAGCCTCAGCAGCGCTGGCTGCCAGCGGGTTCGCCCTCGCGCCGTCGGCCGCCGCGGACGGGCAGCAGCCGCAGCCCTCGTATAACGGCGACGTGCCGGGGATCAACTACGAGGCTTACCTGAGCGCACCGTGCTTCCAGTGGGACCGGTTCATCTTCGGCCGCGGGCCGGACGGCCAGGCGATGGCCTGCCATTGGATCCCGAACCAGGGCTACCTCGGCTGGGGCTCGCCGTCGCCGCCGTTCACCGGTTTCTGGGTGATCTCGCCAAAGCTCTACGGAGTCCAGACGGTCGGCGCGGCGTGCCCCGGCTCGCAGGCTGCCGCGCAGTCCCCGGACGGACTGCCCATGGTCTGCATGGGCGCCCAGGGCTGGCAGGAAGGCGTGTTCCGGTCTGGCTTCGGCGCGAACGGCCGGATCGTCACCCCGCCGCAGACGCCGTAGGGCTCATACCGCCGCAGCGGCTTCGTTGATCTGCTCGAGGCGCCCGGTGGCGTCGAGGTACTCCGTGACCCAGCGTTCGATCACGGCGGCGCTCTTCTCGACCTTGGTGAACTGACCGACGACCTGACCGACCGGGTTGAACGCCACATCGACGGTCTCGTTGGGGTATTTATTCGTGGCGGCGACGGCCATCCCGGACACCATGTACTGCAGCGGCATCCCCAGCGGTTCGGGGTTGCCCGCCGTTTCCCATGCCTGGGTCCATTCGTTGCGCAGCATGCGGCACGGCTTGCCGGTGAATGACCGGCTGCGCACGGTGTCGCGGCTGCTGGCCTTGACGTAGGCGGCCTGCTGCACGGGGGTGTTGTGGGCCTCCTCGACCATCAGCCACTGCGAACCCGACCAGGTGCCCTGGCACCCCAGCGCCAGCGCGGCGGCGATCTGCTCACCGCTGCCGATGCCGCCCGCGGCGAGCACCGGTCGCGGCGCCACCGCCTTGACCGCCTGCGGCCACAGCACGATTGAGCCGACGTCACCGCAGTGGCCACCGCCTTCGCCGCCCTGGGCAATGATGATGTCGACGTCGGCCTCGGCATGTTTGAGGGCCTGGGCCGGCGAACCGCAGAGCGCGGCCACCTTGCGGCCGGATGCGTGGATGTGCTTGATCATCTCCACCGGCGGGGTGCCTAGCGCGTTAGCGATCAGAGTGACCTTCGGATGCTGCAAAGCGACCTCAACCTGTGGCGTCGCGGTCGCCTCGGTCCAGCCGAGCAACTGCAGGGCGTTCGAGTCCGCGTCGGCGGTGGGCACGCCGTGGTCGGAGAGGATCTTCTTGGCGAAATCCAGGTGCTGCTGGGGAACCATCTTCGTGAGCATCTCGGCGAGTTCGTCGCCGGACATGTCGGTGTTCATGCCCTCGTACTTGTTCGGGATCACGATGTCGACGCCATAGGGATGGTCGCCGATGTGCTCGTCGATCCAGGCGCACTCGATCTCGAGTTGTTCGGGGGTGAAGCCGACCGCGCCGAGTACACCGAATCCGCCGGCCCTACTGACCGCGACGACGACGTCGCGGCAATGGGTGAAGGCGAAGATCGGGAACTCGATGCCGAGTTCATCGCAGAGTGGGGTGTGCATGAGCGGCTCCTCCAGGGTGCTGCCGACTGAAACGTGTTCTAGTTTCTTCAGCCTAGTACCGGGATCAGCCACAGCGCGAGAAATGCCGAGATGCCGGCCAGACATACCAGGTGGTCGCGGTAGATCGCCCGGGCCAGGCGGCTCTGTTCGTCGGCGTCGTCCTCGCGGGTGCCCAACCGCACTGCATCGCCGACCGTTCGCACCCACGCCAGCAGGATCGGTCCGCCGGCCAACGAGGCCGAGACCGCCAGCAGCCAGCCGGGACGGTCACCGGTCACCGCTTCGACACCCAGCAGCGCGAGCAGGACCACCATGACCACCGCGATGAGCGCGCCCCGGGGCCGGCTGGTGGTCGTCGCGCGGCGGTAGTAGCCGGCGATGGACGCCAGAACAGGCTCCTCGAGCACACCGCGTCCGGAGCGGACCTGGCTGTCGAACATCAGATCCATCCAGAGCACGCCCAGCAGGAACCCGGCGGCCGCGGCCACCGCACCCGTCGTCATCAGCGGTACCGCGTCGCGGCGCGGAGTAGAGTGGGCATTGCGTCCAACGTAGGACGCGTGAAGGGTCGGGTGTTCGCTATGAACGCTATCCGCGGGGGAATTCTGGCATCGATCGGTGTCGTTTCGGCGGTGACGGCCCTTCTCGGTACGCCAACGGTGGCGTCGGCCGCCCCGGGTCCGAGTCCGACTGCCCCCTGCTACAACGGCATCACCCCGTTCAATCCGTACGTCGACAACTGCGCGCTCCCGCAGCGTCCGCCGCGCATTCTCGGATCGGCACCGGATCAGACGGCGCTTCTCAACTGCAGTGTCGGGAGCAAAACCCTGCGGGCGGTGTGTTTGTCGCAGTACGTCAACGGCGGCACGTATCCCGGGTTTGTAGTGGGCTTCGGGTAGCCGTCAACCGGTGTTGCCGGTTGACGCGCTGGTGCGAACAGCGGATCACCCACCGCTGAAGAGATTGACGCTGCTCGTCACCGGAAGATCCAATGTGGTGCGGATGCCCGGTTCGGCGGCGATCACCGCTGGGATGGCGTTGACGATCCGGCCCGCGGCGGCGGAGATGGCGGCATGGTTGTGATCTCCGTAGCGACTGGTCGGACAGATGTCGACGGCAAAGGACGGCTCTCCGGTGATCTCCACCCGGTAGGAGCCGCCGGGCTGGGCGGGCTGTGCCCAGTCCGGCCGCAGATCACCCCTGAGCCGGGTGACATGCTCGACCACGATCACCTCACGACCGGCCACCATGCCCTTGATCTCGAATCGCACGGCGGCCACCGTGCCCTTGGCGACGTGCCCGGCGGCGATCTCGAAATCAACCGGCGCCGGCTCACTCTCATGACTCTCGGTGATCGCATCCACGTCGATGTTGAGCCCGGCCGCAAGTTGGCGGATGGCGCACCCCCAAGCGATGCTGAGCACCCCCGGCTGAAAGAGCAGCGGCGTCTCATCGAGCGGTTTGCCGAAGCCCATCACATCGAACATCACGATGGCGCCGTCATAGGTGGCGTAGTCGGCGATCTCCATGCACCGGACCTGTTCGATGCTGCGGCAGGTGCTGGCGAACGCCAGCGGGATGAGATCGGTCACGAAGCCCGGGTCGACACCGTTGATGTACACGCTCGAATTGCCCTGGCGCCCAGCGGTTTGGACGGCCTCGATGTACTTGTCGGGCATCACCTGCCACGGGTACTGCAATACGCCCGGGGCAGAGCCGACGACATTGACACCGGCAGCCAGGATCGTGCGAACATCGGCCATCGCCTCAGGCATCCGGGTGTCGCCCATCGCGCAGTAGACCGCGCACTCCGGTTCAGCCGCCAGCACGGCCTGCAGGTCGCCAACGGCTTTCACACCGGTCGCCACGTCGAGCCCGGCGAGCTCACCGGCGTCCCGGCCGACCTTCTCCGGCGTCGAGACGCACAACCCGACCAACTCGAAGGCCGGATTGGCAATGAGCTCCGCAAGCGCGAGCCGACCGACGTTTCCGGTTCCGATGTGAACGACGCGAATGGCCATGGCGGTCAGTATGCGCACTGCGGCCTGAAACTGGAACAGGTTCTAGTAACCTGACGCCCCATGGGACGCGCAGACGACGGACGAGTCAAAGACAAAGTCGCACTGATCACCGGCGGCGCGCACGCGCGCGGCATGGGCGGAGCCAGCGCCAAGATGCTGGTGGAGCAGGGGGCCAAGGTGGTGATCGGCGACATCCTGGACGACGAGGGTGCGGCCCTGGCCGCCGAACTCGGCGACGCCGTCCGCTACGTACACCTCGACGTCACCAGTCCCGATGACTGGAAGGCTGCCGTCGACACCGCGGTGGGGGCCTTCGGCAAACTCAACGTCCTGGTCAACAACGCAGGGATCGTTCAGGTGGGACCGCTGAAGACCCTCGATGTGTCCAAGTGGCAGAAGGTCCTCGACGTCAATCTCACCGGGCCGATGCTCGGAATCAAGGCGGTCATCGAGCCGATGATCGCCGCCGGCGGCGGGTCCATCATCAACATCTCCTCAATCGAGGGGATGCGCGGCGCGGCCTGGGTGCACAGCTACGTGTCCTCCAAATGGGGTCTGCGCGGCCTGACCAAGTCGGCCGCCCTGGAATTGGCACCGGAGAAGATCCGGGTGAACTCCATTCACCCCGGATTCATCCGCACGCCCATGACCAAGCACCTGCCCGATGACATGGTGACCGCTCCGATGGGCCGGGCCGGCACTCCCGAAGAGGTGGCCACCTTCGTGGTGTTCCTCGCCAGCGACGAGTCGTCGTTCTCCACCGGCTCCGAATACGTCGTCGACGGTGGTCTCATCACCGACGTGCCGCACCGCGCGATGTAGCCAGCGCGGCACCCCTTGGACAGGCCCGCTCAGCGTCGGCGGCGGGGTGCGGCGATGCGCAGCACCGGCCAGCCGTTCGCGGCGGCCAATGCGGCCAGCCCGGGGCGCGGGTTGACCGGCCGCGGGTAGCCGACCAGCTCCATCAGCGGGGCGTCCTCGTCACCATCAGCGTAGAAGTAACTGCGCGAGAGTTCGACGCCGCGGCCGCGGCAGAAGTCCTGCACCGCAGACGCTTTGCGCACACCCCAG
>JBFYOQ010000285.1:0-2817 GCA_041303735.1 Mycobacterium sp. | reverse complement strand
GCGACCAGGACCTCGTCCGGCGTGCGGTGCTGCTCAGTTGCGGGGCGGCCCTGCACCACTGTGTGGTGGCCCTGGCCGCCACGGGCTGGCACGCCACCGTGGCGCGCCTGGCGCACGGATGCGATTCCGACCACCTGGCACGGGTCGAAGTGAACGCCCAACCGGCCGATGACCTCGACGTTGCCCTCGCCTCGGCGATCGGGCGGCGGCGCAGCGACCCGCGCAGGTTCGGGTCGTCCCCGGTTGTCTGGGGCGATATCGCGGTGATGGGCGCCCGTGCCGCCCGGGCCGGGGTGATGCTGCGCCGGATCGACTCCGAGGACGCGGCCCTCGTCGCACCCGGTGACGACACCTCCGTCGTGGTGGCGCTCGGTACCGGCACCGACGACGCGCTGGCGCGGCTACGCGCCGGTGAGGCCGCCAGCCTGGTGCTGTTGTCGGCCACCGCGATGGGACTGGCCAGCTGCCCGGTCACCGAGCCGCTGGAGGTTCCGCGGACCCGCGAAGCAGTCCGTGCTGACGTGTTCGGCGGCGACGGCCACCCGCAGATGATGGTCCGGATGGGCTGGGCTGCGTTCGACGCGGAGCCGTTGCCCGAACCCCCTCGCCGCCCGCTGGCGGATGTGACCGACTGGCTGCAGGGGCTAGGAGAGTTCGTCTAGTCGAAGCGCAACGAACTGCCCGGCGTCAGCGTATGCATCCGGCCCCGGCACTCGATCACGATCGGCCGGTGGTCGGACGGATCAACGCTGACCTCGACGCTGCGGCCGATGATGGTCAGGTGCAGCTGGTAGCCGCGGTAATGGATCGGCATCCTCAGTGCACCAAGGCTTTCCGGCCACATGGGGTTGAGGATCAGTCGGTCGGCGCGGGTCTCAAGACCGGTGAAGGCGCGTTGCAGCAGGTCGATGCTGCCGGCCATCGCGGCGATGTGGATTCCCTCGGCGGTGGTGCCGCCCTGGATGTCGGCCACATCTGAGGCCAGTACCTGCTGGAAGTAGCGCATCGCCCGGTCGCGGTTGCCGCGAGCCAGAACCCAGGCGTGCACCACCGAGGACAGCGTGGAACCGTGCGAGGTGCGGTGCACGTAGTAGTCGACGGTGGCCGGAATCTGCTCCGGGGTGAACCGGTAGCCCATCCGCGCGAACAACTCCCGCAGTTCATCGGCGGAGAGCAGGTAGAACAGCATCAGCGCATCGGCCTGCTTGGAGGCCTTGTACCGGTTGACGCTGTCGTTGTCGGCTTCCAGGATCCGGTCCAGCCGGGCGATGTTGCCGTGTTTCTCGCGAAGGCCGTGCCAGTCCAGCTCCTCGAGGTCGGCGTAGCCCTCGAACTGGCTGATGACGTCGTGGTTGGTCGCGGTCGAGTGGAACGGCACGAACATCCGCCGGCTGACGTCGTCCCAGACGTCGAGTTCGCGGCCGCGGATGCCGAGGGTCTCCATCAGATCGAGGCGGGTGCGCAATGGCAGCGCGTCGAGTGCGTCGAGCGCGCGGACGATCACCCACACCGCCATGACGTTGGTGTAGGCGTTGTTGTCGATGCCGTCATACGGCCGGTCGGGATACCCGGAGTGGAACTCGTCGGGCCCGATCACGCCGCGGATCACGTAGCGGCCCCGGGTGTCGTCGAACTCCGCACGGCTCACCCAGAACCGCGCGATCTCGGCGAGCATCTCCGCGCCGCTCTCGATGAGATAGCGCAGATCGCCGGTCACCTGGTAGTACTGCCAGACGTTGTAGGCCACCGCGATGCCGATGTGATGCGCCCGCGCGCTGGCGTCGGGATTCCACCGCCCGGAGTTCGGGTTCAGGTGCAGTTTCTGGCTCTCCTCGCGGCCGTCGCTGCCGGACTGCCAGGGGAACATCGCGCCGTCGTACCCGGCTTCCCGGGCGGCGCGCCGGGCCTGCGGCAGGCGCCGGTACCGGTAGCGCAGCAGCGAGCGGGTGCTAGACGGTGAACGCATGTTGAGCACCGGGAAGACGAACAACTCGTCCCAGAAGATGTGGCCGCGATACGCCTCGCCGTGCAGGCCGCGCGCAGGCAGTCCGGCATCGAGGTCCTCGTCGCGGTTGGGCACGGTTTGCAGCAGTTGCAGCATGTGCAGCCGGGCGACTCGCAGCGCGTCCGGGCTGCCGTCGAAGGCGATGTCGAACCGCTCCCACAGGTGCGCCCACTCGCGAACGTGTCCGTCGCGCAGGTCGCAATAGCGGCCGATGGTCGGCAGTAGTCGCGCCGCGGCGTCGCCGGGTTCGGAGATGGCGTGATCACGCCCGGAGAAGATGGCGGCCGTCTTCTCCACGGTCACCGACTCGCCGGCGTCGACGGTAACGGTCAGCGTGTGCCCGGCTCGCCGGGGCTCGTCGACGAAGCGGACCTCCGCGGCCAGCGGCGCTTCCCCGCGCCACACCGTGGTGCGGGCGGCCACCGCAATGGGGATCCGCGACTGCACCGTCTGGCACATCAGCAACACCGAGTCATCCCCGAGTTCCCGGGTCGAGGTGGCCACCAGGTGGTCGTCGGACAGCGCCTGGTAGCGCTCCACGCCGCTGTTGCGGACATCGCCGTCGACCATCGACAGGAATTCGAGGGTGCCCGACCAGTCCTCGGCGAACACCGTGGTCTCCAGTGCGCACGCGTGCGGCAGGTGCATGGCGGCGATCCGCCGCTGGATCACGCGTGTGGTGCGACCGCCGGCGTCGCGGAATCGGAACTCGCGGGTCAGTTCGGCCTGGCGCAGATCCAGGTTCTGGCGATAGGTGAGGATGTCCGCGTTGTCGACGTCGAACCAGTCATCACCGTCGATGCGGAATTTCA
>JBFYOQ010000284.1:0-16192 GCA_041303735.1 Mycobacterium sp. | reverse complement strand
GGCAATGAGGAAGACGGCTGGATGATGCAGAGCTACGCCGGCATGCCGGTGAGCCAGGATCCCGGTCTGTTCACCCAGCTGTTCGTCAACGCCCGCGACCTGATCGTGGCGCCGCAGACCGCGGTGTACAACGTGGTCCAGGCGATCGGGACCTTCAACCTGCAGAACATCCTGGTCGCGGTGGTCGACGGTGTGGTCAGCGTCGTTCGGGCCGGAGTGGACTTCGTCGTCAACAGCGTCACCGACATCGTCAACGCGATCATCGGCGTGCTGCCCGGTGCGGCCGAGTCGACGCCGCCGGTCACGGGGGCATCGGTGAAGCCCGTGGCCGCGGCCGCCGAGGTTCCCGCGGCGACGGAGCCTGACGCTGTCTCCATCGCCGACGCTGCTACGGCCGCCGTTCGCTCCGATGACGCCCCGCGGATCTCAGCGCGTTCCAAGGCCCGCACCGCGGCAGCCGCCGACATTGCAACCGCGAGCGACGACGACACCGCCGCGCCGCCCAAGGCGGCCGCAGAGTCCAGCCGGCGTGCCGGTTCGTCGGACTCGGATGAGTCCGACGCCGGGTCCGCCGACGCGCCGGTCAAGGCCTCCTCGTCGACTCGTCGGGCAGCCGAGAAGTCCGCTGCCTGACAGCTGGCTCATCCCCTGCCCGCGGCCAGCGCGGCATCGAGCTCGGCACACGACCATGGCTCGCTGTCGCGGTGGTCGCGGTAGGCCACCACGGTGGGGGTCGGCCGGTCGAATCGGCCGACGAAACCTCCTGCGGCGATGAAGATCTGGCCCGTCAAACCGGCGGAGAGATCGCTGGCGAGATAGGCGTACATCGGGGCGGCGTACTCCGGCGGTGCGGCGTCGAGTGCGCCGCGGGCGCTGAGTTCGTCGAGCATGCCCCGATGGTGCAGTGCCCAGATGTGCTGTTCGTAGTCCGGCCCGGTGGACAGCCTGGTCTTGGCTCCGGGGCACACCACATTGGCCCGCACCCGGTGCTGGGCCAACTCGGCGGCGATCGCCATCGTGAGCGAATTGACCGCGCCCTTCCCGGCCGGGTACCCGGTGCCGCCGTAGTCACCGAGGTAGGCGAATGAACTGGTGTTGACGATTGATCCACCGCCGGCGGCGACCATGCGCGGGGCCGCGGCGCGGCAGGTGGCGAACACGGTGCCGAGGTGGGTCTCGATCAGCGCGTTGAACTCGCCGCGGCTGACGGTGAGGATGGACGACCCGGGTGGCTCGGCGGTGCCGGCGCAGTTGATCAGCGCGTTGATGGCACCGAATTCGTTCTCGCACAGGGTGATCAGTGCCTCGGCCAGCGTGTCGTCGGCAGCGGAGCCGGACAAGCCGACCGCACTGCCGCCGGCGGCGGTGATCGCATCCACCGCCGCGTCCACGCTGTCGCCGTCGCGTCCGTTCACCACGACACCGGCGCCGAGTTCGGCGAGCAGGGCGGCCACCGCCGCACCGATCCCGTGCGATCCGCCGACGACGACCGCACCCTGACCGGCCAGTGGCTGGTCGGTCACGCGATTAGGAGACCTGGCCGAACTGCATGCCCTCGAGGTTCCAGTAGCCGCGCATGTTCGCGATCAGACCGTCGTCGTCGACGCGATAGCAGAACACCCCGCGCACCGCGCTGGTGACCCCGCCGTCGAACTTGCTGCGCAGCACCAGGATGTGCGCGACCTCATTGGGTGAACTCGACGGGAATGTCTCCTCACAGGTGACGGTGAGGTCGTTCACGGCGATGTTGGTGTCGTAGAAGGCCGCGACGGCCTCCTTCCCGCGCACACCCTGACCGTCGGGGTTGGTGACCGATTTCCCGATCGGGTCCTCGATGACCACGTCGGCCGCCATCAGCGCCAGCCAGCCCTCACGGTCATGGGTCTGCACGCACCGCCAGGACGCCTGTGAGGCGGCCAGGGCGGGCGTCAGATCGGTGGTCTGCTGTGTGGACACGGGTTAGCGGTCTTCGTCGGTGTAGCGGATGACGCCGCGAATGTTGCGGCCTTCCAGCATGTCCTGGTAGCCGTCGTTGATCTGCTCCAGGCGGTACTGACGGGTGATCATGTCATCGAGGTTGATCTTGCCCATCTTGTACATCGACAGAATCTGCGGGATGTCGTAGTACGGGTTGCCGCCGCCGAAGATGGTGCCCTGCAGGTTCTTCTGCATCAGGGTCAGCATCGCCAGGTTCAGCGTGACTTCTGTGTCGAGCATGCTGCCGATGGCGGTCATCACACAGGTGCCGGCCTTGGAAGTCAGGTTCATATAGTTGTCGACGTCGGCGCCGTGCACCTCACCGACGGTGACGATCACCTTCTTGGCCATCAAGCCCTGGGTTACGTCGGCGACGCCCATCATGGCCGCATCCATGTCCGGGTAGACGTGCGTGGCGCCGAACTTCAGCGCCGCGTCGCGCTTCCACTCCACCGGTTCGATGACGAAGATGTTGCGCGCGCCGGAGATCACCGCGCCCTGTAGCGCGGCCATACCGACCCCGCCGACGCCGACGATGGCGACGTCCTCGCCAGGCTTGATCTGTGCGGTGTGGGTCGCCGACCCGTAGCCGGTGGTGACACCGCAGCCGACCAGGCAGGCCACCTCGAACGGGACGGACGGGTCGATCTTCACCACGGAGGATTCATGGACAACCATGTACGGCGAGAAGGTGCCGAGCAGGGTCATCGGGAACACCGGCTGACCCTTGGCGGTGATGCGGTGGGTGCCGTCGGCGATGGCGACGCCACCGAGCAGGCCCGCACCCAGGTCGCAGAGGTTACGCAGGCCGGCCTGACATGACGGACATTTGCCGCAGGAGGGGATGAACGACATCACCACGTGGTCGCCGGGCGCCACGCTATCCACACCGGCGCCGACCTCGGTGACGATGCCCGCGCCCTCATGGCCGCCCAGCACCGGGAAGCCCAGCATCGGGATGCCGCCGGTCACCAGGTGGTGATCGGAGTGGCACATGCCGGAGGCCTCCATCTGGACCTTGACCTCGCCCGGGGCGGGATCGCCGATCTCGATCTCCTCGATCGTCCACGGCTGGTTGAACTCCCAGATGAGCGCGCCTTTTGTCTTCATTTCAACCTCCGCTTGGCTTTCGAGTAATGGCTGTGGTCGACCGAGAACGTGGTCTTGATCACGTTGGGATCATCCTAGGACCTGACAGGTGTCGAGTCACCAGATGGGCACCGGTGCTTCCCCGATGGGGTAGTAGCCGGGCAGTTTCTCGCCGGCCAGGCTGCGCTCGATGCGCTGCTGCATGCCCGCCGACAGCTTTCCAGCCTTGATCATCTCCAGGTACAGCTTCTGCACGTGGCCGAAATCGAAGAAGTCCCGCTGCCATTCGATGAGGCCGGCACTGTTCAGCCGGAACCAGCTGCCGCCGATTCCGTAGACCTCCCTGTCGTCCCCGTCGGCGTCGCCGGCGATCTGCTTCCAGAAGCCGACCACCTCGCCGATGCGGTCGTCGATGATCACCTTCTGGTAGGGGTAGCTCCACCCCTCGAGCCCGGCCATCTCCAGCGTCAGGGCGATGTCGCGGATCTCGTCACGGCCGACGCACATGACGTCTTCTTTCGGACCGATGTTCCAGCCGTAGGTGGCGTCGTCGGCGTAGAAGTCCGCTAATGCGCTCCAGTCGCCTTGGCGCTCGGCCTCAGCGTTGACCTCCAGCCAGCGCTGCACAAAGTCTTCCATCTGCTCACGGGGTAGCGCGACCATCTAATACTCCTTCTCGGTGATGACAGGTTTCTCGGTGATGAACAGGGCTCGGGTGGGACAGCTTTCTACCGCGCGTTCGATCTCGGCGCGGGCCTCGTCGGGCGGCTCGGCGTCGAGGATCTCCACGGTGCCGCGTTTGGGCACCCGGAAGTAGTCGGGCGCCTCCACCTCGCACATGGCGTGGCCCTGGCACAGATCCAGATCGACCTCGACGCGGTAGCTGCCCATCCGATACCCCTAGCCGGCGCGCTTGCGGTAGCGGACGCGGGCGGGCCGGGCGAGTTGGACCACCATCTTCGAGTGGTCGTTGCGGTAGCTGTCGGCCGGCTGTGCCATCTCAAACTCGTACTCGCGCAGAAGAACCGAGAAGATCGCCTTGATCTGGATGGTGGCGAACGCCGCCCCCACGCAGCGATGCCGGCCGGCGCCGAACGGGATCCACGTCCAGCGGTGGATGACGTCCTCCTCGCGGGGCTTGTCGTAGCGGCCCGGGTCGAACGCCTCGGGGTCGGGGAAGTCCTCGGCGATGCGGTTGGAGATGGCGGGGGAGGCGGCGACGAAGTCGCCGTCTTCGATGGCGTGACCGGCCACCTCGAACTCACCCTGGGCGACGCGCATCAGGATGATCAGTGGCGGGTGCAACCGCAGTGTCTCCTTGAGAACGTTCTCCAGCACCGGGATCTGGCGCAGGGCATGGAAACTCACCTCCTGGCCGTCGGCGTAGAGATCGTCGAGTTCCTGTTGCGCCCGGGCGTAGATCTGCGGGTGGCGAAGGAGTTCGATCAGCGTCCACGACGAGGTGCCCGAACTGGTGTGGTGGCCGGCGAACATCAGCGAGATGAACATGCCGGTGACCTCGTCGGCGGAGAACCGCAGGTTGCCGTCCTCGTCTGTGATCGACACCAGCACATCGAGCATGTCGCGGTCGCTCTTGTCGGCGGGCGGGTTGGCGATCCGCTGATTCATGATCTCGCCCACCAGGGCGACCAGGCCTACGCGGGCCTCGTCGCGGATGCGGAAGCTCTCGATCGGCAGGTAGGGATCGACGTAGCAGAGCGGGTCGGTGCCCCGTTCGAGCTGGTGGTAGAACGACGCGAAGCGCGAGTCGAGTTGGTCGCGGAACTTAGCCCCGATCAGACACGCCGTCGAGGTGTAGATGGTGAGCTCGGAGAAGAAGTCCAGCAGGTCGATCTCCCCGTCGGTGCCCCAGTTCTCGATGGCGCGGCGCACCTCGCGCTCGATGGTGGCCGCGTGGCTCTTCATGTGATCGCCGCGCAGTGCGGAGTTGTGCAGCATCTCCTTGCGGCGCTCCGGGCTGGCGTCGAACACCACACCCTTGCCGAAGATCGGCGTCATGAACGGGTAGGCCTGCGCCTGGTCGAGGTCCTCGTCGGCGGCGCGGAAGAAGAACTCGTTCGCCTCCGCACCGGTCAGCAGGATCACCTTCTTACCGGCCAACTGAAAGAAGCCGACATCGCCGCACTCCGCGCGGACTCGCTGCATCAGCCCGATCGGGTCGTGGCGGAACTCCTCGAGATGTCCGTGTTCGTCCTCGCCGCCGGAGACCCGCTGCACTTCCTTCAATCGAGCCGTCACGATTCCTCCGGGTATCTCAGCTGCTGACGTTGTGCAGGTGCGTCCGACAGCGGTGCCTCGGGTTGCAGTTCCATGGAGATCACGACGCCGCCGCGCGGGGTTTCGGCGACGAACCCGACGGCGCGGGCCAGATCAGCGGCCCGTAGGAAATAGGAGTGCCGGGCCTGGCCCCACTTCGCCCAGTCGTCCAGTGCCGGCGCGATGGACTCCGGCGGCAGGTTCCAGCCCATGCCGGTCTGGGTCGGCCCGGGATGCACCACCGATGCCCGCACCCCGGTGCCCTCTAGTTCCATCTGCAGGTTGGTCACCATCGCCAGCAGTCCGGCTTTGGCCGCCCCGTAGCCGCCCATGTGCGGACGCTGGCGCAGCGCGACGTCGGAACCGATGAAGATCACGTCACCGCGCCGGCGTTGCACCATTCCTGGAAGCACCGCGGTGGCCAGCCGGTTGGCCCCGATCAGGTGAATCTGGATCTGCGCCTCGAACTCATCTGTGTCAATCTCATGCAATCGGCCGAAGAACGTGTCGCCCGCGCCGGCGACAAGCACCTCGATATCGCCGAGTGCCTCGGTGGCGCTGCGCACGAAGGCTTTCACCGAATCGGGGTCGGTGACGTCCAGTGGCAGGGCGATCGCCTCGCCGCCATCGGCGCGGATCTGCGCGGCGATCTCCTCGCACTTGTCCACCCTGCGCGCACCGAGTGCGACCGGGAAGCCGCGGCCGGCGAGTTCGGTGGCGGTGGCGGCGCCGATGCCCGACGAGGCGCCGGCGATCAATGCGGGCCGTCGGGCGGGGTGCGGGTCGAATCGAGGCATCAGCGCGGCGTCACCGTGACAGGCAGTTCGGCGAAACCGCGCACACTGCTGGAGTGCACCCGAACGGCACCGGATTCGTCGACCTCGTAGCCGCCGATGCGTTCGACCAGTTGAGTCAGCGCGACGCGGGCCTCCATCCGGGCCAGATGCGCGCCGAGGCAGAAGTGCGCGCCACTGCCGAAGCTCAAGAGTTTGGAGCCGATCTCGCGGTCGATACGGAACTCGTCGGGGCGCTCGAACACCCGCTCGTCGCGGTGCGCCGAGCCTGGCAAGAGCAGCAGTGTGTCGCCGGGATGCAGTGTGGTGCCGTGCAACTCAATGTCGGAGACCACCACCCGGGCCAGCAGTTGACTGGAGGTGTCGTAACGGAGGGTCTCTTCGATCCACGGTGTGACCAGTGTTGGATCGGCGAAAATGCCGGCCAGTTGGTCGGGGTTGCGCGCGGCCCAGTACACCGCATTGCCGAGCAGTTTCGTGGTGGTCTCGTTGCCGGCCACCACCATCAGGAACAGGAAGGCCATGATCTCGTCATCACCGAGGCGGTCGCCGTCGATCTCGGCCTCCAGCAGCGCGCTGGTGAGGTCATCGGTGGGTGTCTTGCGCCGCTGGCTGACCATGTCGGCGTAGTACACCAGCAGATCCATCGCCGCGACCAGGGCGGCCTGCGGAACATCGGTGACGCCGTCGTCGCGGTGCATCACCGCGTCGGCCAGTGCGCGCAGGTGATCGCGGTCAGCCTGCGGGACGCCCACCAACTCCGAGATGACGTCCATCGGCAGCTTGCCGGCGAAATCGGTGATGAAATCGAAGGATTCGCTCTGCAGTGCGGCATCGAGGTGCTCGGCGGACAGTTCTGCCACCCGGGCCTCCAACTCACGGATTCGCCGCGGTGTGAATCCCTTCGACACCAGGGTTCGCAGCCGTAGATGGTCGGGATCGTCCATCGCCAGAAAGGACATGGTCCGGTAGGCCTCCGGCGTACGGGAGATCGGATCCAGCGATACGCCCAGCTTGTTCGACAGTGCGGTGCTGTTCCGGAAGCCCTGGTGTACGTCGGCATGCCGGGTCAGCGCCCAGAAGTTCAGCGTCTCGTTGCGGTACAGCGGCGCCTCGTCGCGCAGCCGCTTGTAGTACGGGTAGGGATCCTCATGGAAGTGGTAGTCGTAGGGGTCGAGCACCGGATCGACGATGTCGGCGGTCATCGGTCCCGGCCTTCGTTGAGGATGAGTCCGACCACATAACCGAGCCGGTCGGCGATCTGGCGGTAGCTCAGCACCCCGCTACCGGCGTGCACCAGCGCCCCGAAGTAGCTCATCTCCAACGCGGACACCGTGCGGGCGTCGGCGTCGGGTCCCAGCGCGGATTTGATCCGCTTGTGAATCTGCGCGCCGATCTGCTCGCGCACCGGGGTCACTGGGGCATCGGTGCTCAACAACGCGGTGGTGCACGCCGCCGCCACCTCGGGTTCGTCGGCGACCACCAGTGCCAGGCTGCGAAGCGCCTGCTGCACGCGATTGATCCGGGTGTCGTTGACGTCGGTGAAGTACGGCACCTGCCGCACCAGGTCGAGGTACACCTCGGCGACGAGGTGGTTCTTCGATGAGAAATAGGTGTAGGCAGTGGCCGGTGCGACCTGGGCCCGGGCCGCCACCCCGCGCACGGTGAGGTCGGCATAGGAGGACTCGCGCAGCGTCTCGAGTGCGGCGACCACCAACTTGCGGACGGTCTCCTCCTGCCGCGGCCGACGGGTCGACTCAGCCCGTTCGGGGGTCGTCACCACGCCGTCACTGGACACATGTCCACCGTACGGTCGGATCCGCGCGGGATGCAAGGGCGGCCGGTAAAAAAGCAGGCTGAACTCACTGCCGGTGGGAAGGCCCTTGCACCCCGCCTGTGCACCCCGCTATCGTTCGGATCGGCATTACCGGACAGGTGTCCAACTACAGTTCGCAGGGAGTCACCGATGGCCATAGCAGCCGATCGCACCAGCGATCTGTTCATCGACGGCCACCTGGTGGCCGGCGGCGCGGGGCGCTTCCCGACGGTGAACCCGGCCACCGAGGAGGTCATCGGCACCGCCGCCGATGCCGATGCCGAGGACATGAGCCGCGCCATCGACGCCGCGCGGCGCGCCTTCGACACCACCGAGTGGTCCACCAACACCGAGTTGCGGGTGCGCTGCATCCGGCAATTGCGGGAAGCCATGCGCCAGCACGTCGAGGAACTGCGCGAGATCACCATGGCCGAGGTCGGCGCCCCGCGCATGCTGACGGCGATGGCCCAGCTCGAAGGCCCGGTGGATGACCTCGCCTTCGCCGCCGACACCGCCCAGTCCTACCGGTGGCGCACCGAACTGCCCGACGCCAAGCCGATGGGCATCCCGACCCGGCGTGCCCTGGTCCGCGAGGCGGTCGGAGTCGTCGGTGCGATCACCCCGTGGAACTTCCCGCACCAGATCAACCTCGCCAAGATCGGCCCCGCACTGGGCGCCGGCAACACCATCGTCCTCAAGCCCGCACCCGACACCCCCTGGTGTGCGGCGATTCTCGGTGAGTTGGCAGCCGAGCACACCGACCTGCCGCCCGGTGTGCTCAACATCGTCACCTCCAGCGACCACTCCGTCGGCGCGATGCTGTCCAGCGATCCCCGCGTCGACATGGTGTCGTTCACCGGCTCCACCGCGACCGGTCGTGCGGTGATGGCGGCCGGGGCGTCCACCATCAAGAAGGTCTTTCTCGAACTCGGCGGCAAGTCGGCCTTCCTGGTCCTCGACGACGCCGATCTTGCGGCGGCCTGCTCGATGGCCGGCTTCACCGCTTCCATGCACGCCGGCCAGGGCTGCGCGATCACCACCCGCCTCGTCGTGCCGCGGGCGCGCTACGACGAGGCCGTCGAGGCCGCGGCGGCCACCATGTCCGGCATCAGGCCCGGTGATCCCACAGACCCCGGAACCATCTGCGGCCCTGTCATTTCCGAGCGCCAGCGCGACCGGATCGGGTCCTATCTTGATCTCGCGATCGCCGAAGGCGGGCGGTTCGCCTGCGGCGGTGGACGGCCCGCCGACCGCGACCGCGGCTTCTTCATCGAGCCGACGGTGGTGGCGGGCCTGACCAACGACGCGCGGGTGGCCCGCGAGGAGATCTTCGGCCCGGTGCTGACGGTCATCGCGCACGACGGCGACGACGACGCAATCCGGATCGCCAACGACTCGCCCTACGGGTTGTCCGCCACGGTGTTCAGCGGCGATCCGCAGCGCGCGCAGGTGGCGGCGTCGCGTCTGCGGGTCGGAACGGTCAACGTCAACGGTGGGGTCTGGTACTCCGCCGACATGCCGTTCGGTGGATACAAGCAGTCCGGAATCGGCCGGGAGATGGGCATCGCCGGATTCGAGGAGTACCTCGAACTCAAGGCGATCGCGACAGCGATGTAAGGAGACGACGTGGCACGCTTCGACGACAAGGTGGGAATCGTCACCGGCGCCGGCGGCGGTATCGGGCAGGCGTACGCCGAGGCGCTCGCCAGGGAGGGCGCCGCCGTGGTCGTCGCTGACATCAACACCGACGGCGCCGAACGCGTGGCTGCCGGAATCGTTGCCGAGGGCGGAACCGCGATCGCCGTGCCGGTGGACGTCTCCGACCCGGAGTCGGCCAAGGCGATGGCCGACCGCACCCTGGCCGAGTTCGGCGGCATCGACTACCTGATCAACAATGCCGCCATCTTCGGCGGCATGAAGCTGGACTTCCTGATCACCGTCGACTGGGACTACTACAAGAAGTTCATGAGCGTGAACCTCGACGGTGCGCTGGCCTGCACCCGGGCGGTGTACCGGAAGATGGCCAAGCGCGGTGGCGGGGCGATCATCAACCAATCCTCGACCGCGGCATGGCTGTACGCCAACTACTACGGACTCGCCAAGGTCGGTATCAACGGCCTGACTCAGCAGCTGTCCCGCGAACTGGGCGGTATGAACATCCGGATCAACGCCATCGCGCCCGGTCCGATCGACACCGAGGCCAACCGAACCACCACGCCGCAGGAGATGGTGGCCGACATCGTCAAGAACATTCCGCTGAGCCGGATGGGCCAACCCGACGACCTCGTCGGCATGTGTCTGTTCCTGCTCTCCGACGAGGCCCGCTGGATCACCGGCCAGATCTTCAACGTCGACGGCGGGCAGATCATCCGCTCATGAGCGAGGCGAGGTTGGGATACATCGGCCTGGGCAACATGGGTGCACCGAAGGCCAGGCGGTTGGTCGGCTGGCCCGGTGGGCTGATCGTGTACGACGTGCGACCCGATGCCGCGGCCGCGTTCGCCGAGGCCGGCGCGACGGTGGCCGCCGACGTGGCCGAGGTCGCGGCGGCCGACGTCATCAGCGTGACGGTCCTCGACGACGCCCAGGTGCGCGAAGTGGTCGCCGAACTGGCCCGCCACGGGTCCCCCGGCACCGTCATTGCGATTCACTCGACCATCGCGGATTCGACCGCGGCTGAACTCGCCGCCGAGTTCGCCCCGCACGGCGTCCACGTCATCGACGCCCCGGTCAGTGGCGGAGCGGCCGGGGCCGAGCGGGGTGAGTTGGCGACCATGGTGGGTGCGCCGCGGGAGATCTACGAGCGCGTCAAGCCGGTGTTCAAGCAGTGGGCGTCGCTGGTGATTCACGCCGGCGAACCCGGCGCGGGCACCCGGATGAAGCTGGCCCGCAACATGCTCACCTTCACCTCCTTCGCCGCCGCCGCCGAGGCGATGAGACTGGCCGAGAGCGCGGGTCTGGACGTTCAGGCGCTGGGCCGGGTGGTGCGTCACACCGATGCCATCAGCGGCGGTCCCGGCGCGGTGATGGTGCGCGACAACACCCACGACCTCGAGCCGGGCCACTGGCTCTATGACACGTTCACCCACACCCGGGCGCTCGGGGAGAAGGACCTCGGCCTTGCCCTCGCGCTGGGGGATTCGCTGGATGTGGATCTGCCGCTCGCCGCGGTGGCGTTGCGCAATCTTGCCGCCGGCCTCGGCGTGCCACACGAGAAGGAGTGAGCAATGGACCCCGACAAGGACCCGGGCAACGATGAGGTGCGCCGCAAAGGCCTGGCCAAGATGAACGAGGTCTACGGCTGGGAGATGCCGGATATGCCGGGGGACTTCTTCGCGCTCACCGTCGACCATCTGTTCGCTGACATCTGGAGCCGTCCGGGCCTGGGCATGCGCGACAAGCGGATCATGACACTGTCGGTGGTGACCGCGCTGGGCCTGCCGGATCTGGCCGAGATCCAGGTCAACGCCGCGTTGCACAACGAGGAACTCAGCGCCGCCGAACTCCGGGAGATGGCGCTGTTCATCACCCACTACGTCGGCTTCCCGCTCGGCTCCACCTTCAACAACGTGGTGGAGAAGGTCATCGCGAAGAGGAAGAAGAGCTCTAGCTGACCACCGCTTGCGAAACACCACGGTGTAGGCCGTCGCGCCGAGGATGAACAATCCGGCGGTGATCTAGGGTGTCGCTGTGCGCGTCCTCGTGATCGGATCCGGTGCCCGCGAACATGCCCTGCTGACCGCGCTGCGCAGGGACGAGGCAGTCCGGTACCTGGCGATCGCACCCGGTAACGCCGGCACCGCCGCACTCGCCGAGCAGTACGACATCGACATCTCCTCGCCCGAGCAGGTCACCGCGCTGGCCGCTGAACTGCAGGCCGACCTTGTGGTCATTGGTCCGGAGGGTCCGCTGGTGCACGGTGTGGCGGATGCGGTCCGCGCCGCCGGCATCGCCTGCTTCGGGCCGTCGGCCGCGGCCGCCCGCATCGAGGGCTCCAAGGCCTTCGCCAAGGACGTGATGGCCGTCGCCGGGGTGCGCACCGCGGTGAGCGAGATCGTCGACAACCCGGCCAGGCTGGACGCCGCACTGGACCGCTTCGGCCCGCCCGCCGGCCAGCACGCCTGGGTGGTCAAGGACGACGGTCTGGCGGCCGGCAAGGGCGTTGTGGTCACCCCCGACCGCGACGCCGCCCGTGCGCACGCGGCCGCACTGCTCGACGACGGCCACCCGGTTCTGCTCGAGTCCTTCCTCGACGGACCGGAGGTGTCGCTGTTCTGCCTCGTCGACGGTGCCACTGTGGTGCCACTGCTGCCGGCCCAGGACTTCAAACGGGTGGGCGACAACGACGCCGGACCCAACACCGGCGGCATGGGCGCCTACGCTCCGCTGCCGTGGCTGCCGGAGCCGGTAACCGCGGCGATCGTGCGCGACGTGGTGGCGCCGGTGGCCGCCGAGATGGTGGCGCGTGGCTGCCCCTTCTCCGGACTCCTCTACGCCGGTCTGGCGATCACCGGCACCGGTCCCGCCGTGGTCGAATTCAATTGCCGCTTCGGGGATCCCGAAACCCAGGCCGTGCTTGCGCTGCTGGAATCCCCGCTCGGCCGGCTGCTGTATGCGACGGCGACCGGCACCCTGACCGACTTCGGTCCGCTGCGGTGGCATGACGGTTACGCGGTCACCGTCGTGCTCGCGGCGCAGAACTACCCGGGTCGGCCACGGGTCGGTGACGTCATCACCGGCGCCGACGCCCCCGGGGTCCTGCATGCCGGCACCGTCCGGCGCGACGGGGTGGTGGTGTCCTCCGGAGGCCGGGTGCTCTCGGTCGTCGGCACCGGTCCCGATCTGGCCGCCGCCCGTGCGGACGCCTACCGGATCATCGACGGAATCGGTTTGGCCGGAAGCCATTTCCGCACCGACATCGGCCTGGCCGCCGCCGAGGGCCGGATCACGCTGGAGCCCTAGGCCGTCAGCAACGGAGCCAGCCACGCCAACTCGGCGGGCAGTTGCTCGCTCCAGAATCCGGAGTCATGGCCGCCGGGGGAGAACCCGCCGGCCGGCGGTGTCGGCAACTGCGCGATGAACTCCTCGGTGGCGGCAGCGAACGGGTCGCTGTAGCCGCAGTCGATACGTATCGGGATCGATGCCAGCGCGGGCAGGCCGAACACGGTGTTGGCGGCAAAGTCTTCTGCGCCGTCGAACGCACCCGGCGCGCTCGCCCCCGGTGAGAGCCACAGCGCCGGACTCACTGCGCAGATCGCCGCGGTGCGCGCCGGGCCGAGGCGGGCACCGAGCAGCAGCGCGCCGTAGCCGCCCATCGACCAGCCCAGAAACCCCACCCGGGAGGTGTCCAGCCCCTGCTGATCGAGCATCGGGATCATCTCGTCGAGCACCATCGCACCGGTGTCTTCACCGGATACCCTTCTGTGCCAATAACTTCCGCCGCCGTCGACGGCGACCACTGCAAAAGGCGGCAATCCCGCTGCCACCGCCCGGGCCAGTCCCTGCTCGACTCCGCCGGCCATCACGGCGGCGGCGTCGCTGCCCTTGCCGTGCAGCGCGATGACCGGCCGCAGCGGCCCCGCCTGATTCGGTGGGCGGGCGATCGCCCAGTTCGTCGGGATGCCGCCGCGTGCCGCGGAGACGAACGACCCGGTGACCATCGTGGGGGCGGGTGTGGCGGCTGCGTGCGGTGGTGTCCATGTGGCGAGTGCGGCGGCACCGACGCCCGCCCGGAGAAATCCGCGCCGCGAGAGGGTCGCCATGAGGTCATCCTTGCCAAAGGTCACTTCTTCGGGCAAACCGTGATGTGGTCTCCAACCGGACTGGCAGCATGGCGACCGTGACCGCAGCCGTGACTCCGAAGGGGGAACGGCGGCGCCATGCGCTCGTCAGCGCGGCCGCGCAATTGCTCAGCGAGGGTGGCTTCGAGGCCGTTCGGCATCGGTCGGTGGCCCGGCGGGCCGGACTGCCACTGGCGTCGACGACCTACTACTTCTCCTCTCTGGACGAGCTGCTCGCCAAGGCGGTCGAGTACATCGGCGTCGGGGAGGCGGCGGCTCTGCATTCCCGGGTGCAGGCCCTGCCACGGCGCCGCCGGTCCACCGGCGCGACCGCGAATCTGCTGCTGGATCTGCTGGCCGGCGAGTCGACCAGTGAGCAACTCATCTCGCGGTACGAACGCTATATCGCCTGCGCACGCCACCCGGCGCTACGCGGCCTCGAACGTCGCCTGCTGCAACAGCGGGTGGATGCCGTCGTCGAGGCGGTGGGCCGATCCGGCCGTCTGGCCCGGGTGGACATGATCACCGCCCTGGTGTGCGCGGTCGATGGTGCGGTGGTCTCCGCGCTGGTCGCCGACGGGACTGCACCCCGCGAGACGGCGCGTGCCACCCTGGTGGATGTGATTGACGTTCTGGCCCCCATCGACACCAGGGTGTGAGCATGGCACTGCCCGCCGTCACCCGCCCGGTGACCGACATCATCGACGCCGCCATGGACCGCGCCCTGGTGCTGGGTTACACCAAGATCGGACCGGGGGTGCGGCGGTACTGGTGGCCGGCCGACCCCGCGCCGAGCGCCATGGTGGGCAAGCGGGTGCTCGTCACCGGCGCTACCGCGGGCATCGGACTGGAGATGGCCCGGCAGTTCGCCCGCCTCGGTGCGACGGTGCACCTGCTGGGCCGCAACCCCGAGAAGGTTCGGTTGTGCTGTGAGCAGATCCGCGAAGAGGTTCCCGGCGCCGACGTGGTCGCCGAGGTGTGCGACGTCTCCGATCTTGATGCGGTGGACGCCTGGGCGACGGAGTTCGCCGACCGCGTGCCGGCACTCAACGGTCTGGTGCATAACGCCGGCCTGATGCCCAAGGAGCGCCACCTCACGCCGCAGGGCCATGAGGTGCAACTGGCCACCCACATTCTGGGACCGCATCTGATGACCGAGCGGCTGCTGGGCTTGTTGCGCGCCGCGCGCGGCGCGTCGGTGGTGTGGGTGTCCTCCGGTGGCATGTACAGCACGCCACTGGTGGTCGACGACCTGGAAAGCCGGGACAACTACAACGGCGTCCGCGCCTACGCGCGCACCAAGCGGATGCAGGTCGTGCTCGCGGACTCCTGGGCGCGCCGGTTGGCCGGCACCGACATCCGGGTGGAGAGCATGCACCCGGGCTGGGTCGACACTCCGGGCGTCGCCGAGTACCTGCCGCGCTTCCGGCTGATCACCAGGCCACTGCTGCGGGGCCTCGCCGAGGGCGCGGATACCGCGGTGTGGCTGGTGGCCACCCGGCCGGCGTCCACGCCTGGCCACTTCTGGCACGACCGGGCGCAGCGTCCCACCACCTTCGGCTGGCAGCGCCACGAGAACCCGGCCACGGTGCGGCGGTTCCTCTCGGAGGTGAGTTCTATGACGTCCACCGATGACGAGTGGACCGGGCTCAGGGCCTAAGGGTTGGCGTGACGATGCAGCCGGTCGCCGTCTCGCCGTAGACGGTGACGTCTTGGGGTCGCGTCGCCGCGTAGCGGGCGATGTAAGCGCACAGCACCGCGTCGATCGGATCCTCGGCGCGCCGCAACTCCGATTTACGGGTGGCGGCGCGCACAGCCGCCCGCAGAGCATTCCACTGTGAGCATGCGGTGAGCTCCAGCGACGGCGTCGCCGTGCCAAGATCCTCGACAAAACCGATGAGCCGCAACAGCTCCGAGCGGATCTGTGGTACTTCACGGCCCTGTTTCTGCTTGTACTTCAACGTCTTCGGCAGGCCGAACAGCACGACGCTGGCAGCGTGCGGGTACACCTCCATCGCGCGGCGCGCCGAGGTGGAGCGGGGGTCGAGATCAAGATCCAGCGCCGAGCACAGCCGCGCCCCGCGGCCGCCGTCGGCGAACCAGGCCAGTCCGGTGTTGGCCGGGTGCGCTCCGGCGTCGAAGCGGCGGAAGTCGCGGTTGAGTGCGGCCTCGCAGGGCCGGTTGCCGGACGGGTTGGTCACCACCAGGGGCGCGTCGATCGCGACCACGCAGTCCCCGCCGACATAGGGCGCCAGTTGTGCCAGCACGTCCTCATCGGAGGTGGCCACATCGACGTGCCGCAGCACGCCGGCGTCGTCCACCGCCGCCACCCCGGTCGGGCTGCGCTCGCCCCAGGCCAGGTCGACTCCGACGAAGTACATGCCCCAAACCGTAAGCTTTAGCCTCGTGACCATTCCTGATGTCCTGGCCAATCGGTATGCCAGCGCCGATATGGTCGC
>JBFYOQ010000283.1:0-6884 GCA_041303735.1 Mycobacterium sp. | reverse complement strand
GCGGTGATATCGCGCTGGCGATGGGGCTGCCGGTGCTCGCGGTAGTGGCCTACGCGCAGAGTTTCGCCGACGGCGTGCACACATCCATACCCGCACCGGGTCTCGGCGCACTCGGCGCCGGGCGCGGCGGACGTGACTCGGTGCTGGCCCGCTCGCTGGCGCAACTCGGAGTCGGGGCCGATGACATCGCCGTCATCTCCAAGCACGACACCTCCACGCTGGCCAACGATCCCAACGAGACCGATCTGCATGAGCGGCTTGCCACCGCACTCGGGCGCTCGGCGGGCGCGCCGCTGTTCGTGGTGTCGCAGAAGAGCCTCACCGGTCATGCCAAGGGTGGCGCGGCGGTGTTCCAGATGATGGGGCTGTGCCAGATCCTGCGCGACGGGGTCATCCCGCCCAACCGCAGCCTGGACTGCGTCGATGAGGAGATGGCGTCGGCGGCGCACTTCGTCTGGCCGCGGCAGACCCTGCATCTGGGCGAGCGGTTCGGACTCAGGGCCGGCCTGGTGACCAGCCTCGGCTTCGGCCACGTCTCCGGACTCGTCGCACTGGTGCACCCGCAGGCGTTCCTGGCCGCACTCAAGCCCGAGGCCCGCGCGGACTATGTGGCCCGTGCGCGGGCCCGGGTACTGGCCGGGCAGCGGCGGCTGGCATCGGCGATCGCGGGCGGGCGCCCGCTCTACGAGCGTCCCGCCGACCGGCGCTTCGATCACGACGCACCGGAGAAGGCTCAGGAGGCGGCCATGCTGCTCGACTCGTCGGCGCGCCTCGGCGGCGACGGCTTCTACACCGGCTTCTAAGACGTCGGCGTCGCAGAGTCGGCTACAGTCGCGCGGTGGCGATCGTTGGGGTGGGCATCGACGTGGTGTCGATTCCCGATTTCGCCGAGCAGGTCGACCAGCCCGGCACGGTGTACGCCGAGACCTTCACCCCCGGAGAGCGGCGCGACGCCGCCGATAAGAGCTCGCTGGCCGCACGCCACCTCGCCGCTCGGTGGGCCGCCAAGGAGGCGGTCATCAAGGCGTGGTCCGGCTCGCGGTTCGCCCAGCGGCCGATGCTGCCCGAGGGCATCCACCGCGATATCGAGGTCATCACCGACATGTGGGGCCGGCCCAAGGTGCGCCTGACCGGTGCCATCGCCGAGCACCTCGCCGACGTCGTCATCCACGTATCGCTGACCCACGATGGCGATACCGCCGCCGCGGTGGCGATCCTCGAGACCCTCTAGGTCACTACGCTCTACCGCCATGACCGATCTGGTGAGCCGTGTCCGCGACATCCTGCCCGAGGTCCGGCGCGATCTCGAGGATCTGGTGCGCATCCAATCCGTGTGGGCGGACCCTGCCCGCCGTGACGAGGTGCACCGCAGCGCGGACGCCGTCGCCGCACTGCTACGTGACGCCGGGTTCGCCGAAGTCCAGATCGTGAGCGAGGGCGGTGCGCCCGCAGTGATCGCCCGCCATCCCGCGCCGCCGGGGGCGCGCACGGTGCTGCTGTACTCCCACCACGACGTCCAACCCGAAGGCGATGCCCGGCAATGGGAGTCGCCACCGTTCGAGCCGACGGAGCGCGGCGGCCGGCTTTACGGCCGTGGCACGGCCGACGACAAAGCCGGGATCGCCACCCACCTGGCGGCCTTCCGCGCGCACGGCGGAAACCCACCGGTGGGTGTGACGGTGTTCGTGGAAGGTGAGGAGGAGAGCGGATCCCCGTCGCTGACCCGGCTATTGGATGCGCACCGCGACAAACTCGCCGCCGATGTGATCGTGATCGCCGACTCCGACAACTGGACCGCCGACATCCCAGCGCTGACGGTGTCGCTGCGAGGCCTGGCCGACTGCGTCGTCGAGGTTGCGACGCTGGACCACGGCTTGCACTCCGGCCTGTGGGGCGGTGTGGTGCCTGATGCCCTGACCGTGCTGGTGCGTCTACTGGCCACCCTGCACGATGACGATGGAAACGTGGCGGTAGCCGGTATGCACGAGGGCAGGGCTGCGGCGGTGGACCGCGATGCGAACTGGGTTCGAACCGAGTCCGGGCTGCTCGACGGTGTCAGCGAGATCGGTTCGGGCACCGTCGCGCAACGGCTCTGGGCCAAACCCGCCATCACCGTCATCGGCATCGACACCACCTCGATCGCGAGTGCGTCCAACACACTGATACCCAGCGCCCGTGCCAAGGTCAGCGTCCGGGTCGCCCCGGGCGGGGATGCGCGCGCACACCTCGACGCGGTGCGCCGACACCTGCAGACACACGCGCCATGGGGCGCGAAGGTGACCGTCACGCCGGGTGACATCGGCCAGCCCTACGCGATCGACGCCAGCGGTCCCGTGTACGACGCGGCCCGCGCGGCGTTCCGCGAAGCCTGGGGCGTCGACGCCATCGACATGGGCATGGGCGGGTCGATTCCGTTCATCGCCGAGTTCGCCGCCGCCTACCCCGAGGCCACCATCCTGGTCACCGGCGTCGAGGACCCCGGCACGCAGGCGCACAGCATCAACGAGAGTCTGCACCTGGGAGTGCTCGAACGCGCCGCGGTGACCGAGGCGCTGCTGCTGGGCATGCTCGGCACCCAGGTGTGACTAGTCCAGGAAATTCTCCCGGCCGGTCGGGTAACCGCCGCCGTAGGTGGCGATGTGGACGTGGGTGAAGTGGTTGGCGTCGGGGTTGCCGGCGTCGCCCATCAGGTACGGCTTGCCCTCGGCGGGAATGTACATCCGCTGCCAGATGAGGTTATCGAGTCCGAAGCGCCGGCCGTTGTCGAAGACGAACTTGGCGATGCGGTCACCGAGTGCCCTGCCGGCCGGTGTCTGCCAATTCGGAATCATCACGTCGATCGCCAGACCTTCGGGGTGCCACTTCATGCTGTCGGGCCGGACCCCACCGATCTCCCGGATCTCGGGGAATCGCGAGACGATGGCTCGTCTGGCCATGATCGTCTGAATCTGCAATCCGCGCTCGGAGCCGGCAACCGATACGGCAGAGCGCTGGCTGGAAACCAGCTGAGCGTCAGATGGCTCCGTGGCGTGTGCCGGCGCTACGGATAGGCCGGCGACTGCGACGGGAACAGTCACAACGGCTGCCAGCAAGCTGAGCAGGCGTCCGCGCTGTGTCATGACCGTGATGTCGGTCCCCGGGATTCCTTTGTTACTCCTGCGTCAGAAACGGACTCATGGGTCAGGAGGGTTTCGCCAGCCCAGTAAGCCGAAAACGACGCTGACGAGCACATACACGGCGGCGCCGATCCACAAAGCCGTCGCACTCCACGTATGTCCGAGGTAGCGCGGTTCGCTGATCATCCCGGCGGCGATAGCGAATCCCACGTTGGCATGAACGACGCCCGCACCGGCGAGGAATCCGCACAGAAACTTGTAGAACTCACGACGTTTCATCGCTCTCCGATATGTGCGGGCTGCAGCGACTGGCGAGCCTCAGGCCGCCAGGCAAGGTAGCCGAGGGCGGCACTGACCGCGCCGTAGACCGCCGCTTCGGTCAGCATTTTCCCGACGCCCCACTGCCGGCCCTTGAAGACCGGCACTGAGATCTTGCCTGTGGCGGTCCACCGGGCATAGACGAGATGTCCGTAACACGCCGCCGCCGCCGCACCGCACAGAAATTTCACGACATCGCGCTTCATCCGCTCAGAATCCGACCAACTGCCTCCACAGAGCTAGGGGACAACGTCGTTACTTCGGGCCCCCCGCGGCCAGCACCCTCGCAAGTGCGCGCCATCGCCGTTGGCGTGTTCGATAGAACCAGCGCGCATACAGCACGACGAGGGGCGTGAAGACACCCGCGTCGATGTCAACGAGGTCGCGATAGTCGCACCGGGAGTCGCCGGTGGCGGCGACGACAATGTCGTGATTCCACCGGCGGAGAAGTCCCCCGCTCTCGCGGCTGCTCATCGTCATTGCGTTGTCGTCGATCCTCCAGACGTGCAACGTGTGGCGGGAGAACGGAATGACTCCGAACAAAAACACCCAACCCGCAACCGTCTCGCCTTCGCGCCATTCATCATCCCGGTGCTTGATGACGGGCATCGTGAGTACGCCGCGCGTCACCGTTCGGAATGCCCCGGGAGTTTTGACCGCGTGCCAGACGGCATGTGCGGGAGCGGCTAGTTCGGTGGAGAGATCGACGATCGCCATGTTTTTAGAATGCGAGTAGATTTCCGTTTTCTCAACTCGCATCCCGAGGGGTTCCAGACGAGATGTCGCGCGACGGGATCGCCCACGAATAGCGCCCCGGACGGCCGAAATCGAGCAGGAACTCGAACGGCCCCAGCAACACATGGTCACCGGGCTGGAAAACAGATCCCGGTCGCTGGAAACCGCGCACGGCGATCACGAGGGCGTAAGCCCACCGGATGCAACGGCAAAATGCCTACGTAGACCTGAGGTTCTTGATGACGTCGCGAACGCTTGCAATCGCCTCTGCAGCATGGCTGATCTCCTCGTGGCCAGGGTGTTCGCGCGTCAAGCGATTCAGCATGTGCCCAACCTGAAGCAAGCGCATATCAGTGAGCGCAAGAAACAGGTCCCCGTCCATCCCAAACCCTTCGTCCCCGAACTCAAAATTTGCTGCGAATGTAAGAGTAAACACAGGTGCGCATCGGACTGGAATGAGAACCGTCGCTACTCTTAGGGTGCAAATGGGTTCTGCTACCGAAAGGGTGTAGAACCACAGTTATCGCTTGGTGTAAAAATCGGTATCTCTGATCGCCAACACCTCGCCGACTTCGGCCGGCGAGTGTCCTCCCAGCGCCGCGCCAGGGGTCTATCGCAGGAACAGCTGGCGGGCAGGGCCGGTATGCACCGCACCTACATCGGTGGCGTTGAGCGCGGAGAACGCAACATTTCGTTGCTCAACCTTCTCCGTCTGGCTGAGGCGTTAGGAATCGCCGCTGCCTTGCTTGTCTCTCCCGCCTCGGCTCCGTGGGATCGTGAAATCAGTTCTTCGGATGGGGATCCCGCAGAATCGGAACAGTCCTAGAGTCTGTTTCTTTGAGGAACCGGGTTGGGGTAGGCCACCATCGGTCACTCGCCGTGTTCGGCGATGATCTTCTGAATCAATGTTGCGGCGTGGGCAGCCTTGACGTTGTACTGCGCCCTCTCGATCTTGCCCTTGCCATCAACCAGGAACGTCGATCGGATCACACCGTGGACGGTCTTGCCGTACATCTTCTTCTCGCCGAAGGTGCCCCACGCGGTGAGCACAGCGCGATCCGGATCGGACAGCAGCGGGAACGTCAGCCTCTCGGCATCGCGGAACGTGGCCAGCTTCTCCGGTTTGTCCGGCGAGATGCCCACCACGTCGATACCGGCCCCATTGAGTTGGGCCAGACTGTCGCGGAAGTCGCATGCCTGCTTGGTGCAGCCCGGTGTGGACGCCGCGGGATAGAAGTACACGATCACCTTGCGGCCTTTGAAATCAGAGAGCTTGACGGTCTTGCCGTCAGCGTCGGGCAGGCTGAACGCCGGCGCTTCGTCGCCTGCTTCCAAACGCACAGTGTCGGTCACGGTCCATCCCTTCGTCGTCGGGGCCCTGCCCTGCTCTGCGGGCGCTGATCTAGGGTAAAGCGGCATGCCGCACTCTGGGCGGGCGGCACTTGCGCGGGTGTTGATTGGGCGGGCGGAAGCGAGGACGCAGTGGTGGACCGGGATCCCGAGCTCATCAAGCAGGACATCGCTCAGGCGCGTGACCGCTTGGCCCTCACCGTCGACTCGCTAGCCGAGCGCGCCAACCCCCAGCGCCTGGCCGATGATCTGAAGTCTGCCGTGTTCCGCTTCATCAAGAAGCCCGCGGTGGCCGCCACTCTCGCCGGAATCGGCGCCATCACCGTCGTCGTCGTGGTGCGCAGCATCCGGCGCTGACGGCGCTGGGAGCCTCAGTCGCGGCGCAACCAGCCGGGCAACGACAGCCGACGCCCCGGCGGGTTGGCCCGCATCCCGACCCGGCTGCAGGTGTAGATCCGCACGGCATCGCCGCCACCGTCGGGCTGATGCGCCCCGGGCCGATCGGTTGCCATGACGGTTCCTTAGCTACTGCCTGCTTCAACGGAGGTGCGCTGGACTTCCAGCGAATATGATCCGAGGGTAACCCACAAGATAAGAGCATGTCAACAGGTATGAAATAGCGCATGTCGCAATCTTCAGTTAACCAGCCGCTTGGCCGATGACGTTTTCGCTGCCGCGGGGATAACCGCCGCCGTCGGTGGCGATGTGCACGTGGGTGTAATGGTTGGCATCGGGGGAGCCGAGGTCTGCCATCCGGCGGGGTGTGCCCTTGGCAGGGAAATAGGTCCGCTGCCAGATGACGTGCACCAAGCCGAATTTCTCGGCATTGGCGAAGGCGAACGCCACGATGCGGTCGCCGAGTTGGCGGCCGGCCGCGCTGCCGTAGTCCGGGATGATCACGTCGATGGCCAGGCCTTCGGGATGCCATCGCATGCTGTCCGGGCGAACGCCGCCGATGTCGGTGATCGCCGGGAAGCGCGCGCTGATGGCGCGTTTCGCCAGGATGGTCCTGACCTGCAGACCTCGTTCCGATCCCACCCCCGGCGGCAGCGCCTGGATCACGGGGGCGACCACGACCTGCGGCTGCCACACGGGCTGGGACTGTGCCTGCACCGCACCGCCCGCGGCGATGGCCAGCACGGCGGCGGGAAGGGCGAAGGCTGTGGTGATGACGGGCGCAACACGTCGACCTCTACCAGGCATGATAGTGACCGTATCGTTACATACGGGACTGGTGTTACTGCTGGTGCGCCGTCAGGGTTTCGAACCCCGGACCCGCTGATTAAGAGTCAGCTGCTCTACCAACTGAGCTAACGGCGCGTTCGAGCGACAATAACAGGCGCTCGGCGATCACGAGAAATCCGT
>JBFYOQ010000282.1:0-3936 GCA_041303735.1 Mycobacterium sp. | reverse complement strand
ACCACCCGGGCGGTGTTCGCGCAAGTCGTCGACGACAGCACCGGCCTGGTACTCGGCAACGTCGTCACTCCGGTGCCGGTGATGCTGGACGGCAATCAACACACACTGACCATGGACCTGTCGGACATCGTCTACACCAACGCAAGCGCCGACCCGAGCACCCTCACCGTTCAGATCACCAGTTCGGCGACAGCATTCGAGGACTTCACCTCGTTCGGGCTGATGAGCATCTCGGATGTCAGCGTGACGATGCCGAACCGCACGGCCTAGAACAGCACCCGGGCGATCATCTCCGCGACCGCGGCGGGCTTATCGGATCTATCGATCTCAACGGTGTGCCGCACGGTCAAGTCGACGGTGCCTGCGTCCTTGGCGACGGCGTCAGCCAACTCCGAGCGCACCCGGATGCGGCTGCCGACCGGTACCGCGGCCAGGAACCGAACCTTGTTCAACCCGTAGTTGATGACCAACTTCGCGTTCTGCACGCGGAAGTTGTCCTTGCTCAGCGCGGGAATCATCGACAGGGTCAGGAAACCGTGTGCGATGGGCGCGCCATAGGGACTCTCGGCCTTGGCCCGCTCGACGTCGACGTGGATCCACTGGTGGTCGCCGGTGACGTCGGCGAAGTCGTTGACGCGCTGCTGATCGATCGTCACCCAGTCGCCGACGCCGAGTTCGGAGCCGACCAACCCGGTCGCGTCGTCGATGGAGGTAATGAGCTTCATGGGTTGCCACCTTCGTCTGGGGTACGCCTCGCCTGGCTTTCACAGAATAGAGCCGTCGAATTTCCCGTCGGTTACCGCCAAACTTGTGAGCGTCTGCGAGGCAACACAACGGGCTAGCGGCGGAGGGCCAATCCTCCGCTATGACATGTGCCATAGCGGATGGTGCGATTCGGGGTCCTGCCCGAGGTCAGACCGTCGTAATCGATCGGTGACAGGCGGCCGCGGCGTGTCGCCACTTGCATACAAAGTGTGGCTGCCCATAGTTTCGTTAGCAGAGTTAAGGACCGCCCTTCGGATCCTGATCTGGCTGTGAGGAGACGACCATGTGGCTGATTGAGATCACCGTCGCCGGCCGCACGATCACCCGCCGAGTGCCCGGCAAGCGCCGGGAGTTGTTCGGCATCGGCGCCCGAGGATTCCCGCTACGCCCGGCACTGCTTTTTCCGTCCGCCTGACGGTGATCATCGCACCGAACCAGGGTGGCGGGGTGGACCCGGAAACCCCGATCAGCGTTATCCGCCGCTTCGCGATCACCACGCATGAGCGCGACCTGTCCCAATTCACCGTGGTGGCAGCCATGCCGGTCGGCGGGATGTGCAATCCGTTCACCGGCATGCCGACCGTGGCCGGTCTGGCCGTACTGGTCGATGATGTCGCGGGCCGGGTCAACTACGACCGCTGCGGCCGGGGGCAGTGGACGGTGTCGAGCGAACTGGCAGTGGAGATGAGTCCCGGCGCGATCGACAGCCTCCTCGCCGAACCGGATGAGCCGGTGGTGGCAAGCGCCCGGCCGATCGGACCCGGCGGCGCCACGCTGCTCGCGATCTGCTCACTCACCCATCGCGGCACCGTGATCGGCGGGGGAACGGTCCGGACAATGCCCATCACCGGTGGACCCGACGAGCCGATCGGCCGCGGAGACGATCCGCTGGAACGCACACCGACAACCTCACTCGCGCACCTCATGGCTGTTGAACCGATGGCGACCGCGGGCGGCACCTACCGCTTGCGCCAGCGGCCGGACCCGATGATCAATAACCTGATCGGGATCGTCCACGGCGGCGTCAGCAGCGCCGGACTGGAACTGGTGGCCGCCGCAGCCATCAACCACGAGCAGTCCGAACCCTTCCGCACCGCCTCAATTCGGATCAACTTCCTGCGGCCGTTCCTCTCGGGTGCACAATCTGTCTATGAGGGAACGGCTCTGCGGATCGGCCGCACGTCGGCCATCGCCGATTCCCGGGCCGTCGGCGACGACGGGAAGACATCGGTCATCGCGCGCATCACCGGCTATCGGTAGGCGATATGGCTGACGGCTTCGCGGTGCTCTGTGCGAACGAGCCGGAGTTGGCGACACTGCGATCTTCGCTGCGGGAGTTCCTGGAAGCCGACCGGGCGGAGTTCGGCTGGCAGCCTGCGGTGGACGCCTGGCTGTCCAAATGGGATGAGCCGTTCAGTGCACGACTCGGTGACGCCGGCTTCCTCGGTCTGACCATTCCCACCGACTACGGCGGCCACGGCCTGGGCCACCTGCATCGCTACGTGGTCACCGAGGAACTCCTTGCCGCGGGCGCCCCGGTGGCCGCGCACTGGATCGCCGACCGGCAGGTCGGTCCGGGTCTGATGTCCTACGGCACCGAGGAACAGCGGCAGCGGATACTGCCGAAAATTTCCGCGGGACGGTACTTTTCGGCGATCGGGATGAGTGAGCCACAGGCGGGTTCCGACTTGGCAGCCGCCGCGATGAAGGCGGTTCGCACCGACGGCGGCTGGATCCTTTCCGGGAAGAAGGTGTGGACCAGTGGGGCGCACCTGGCCCACCAGGTGGTGGTGTTGGCCCGAACCAGCGCGATGGATTCGGCGCACCGGCACGCCGGCTTCAGCCAGTTCATCGTGCCCACCGACTCCCCCGGCCTCGAGATCAGCCCCATCGTGCTGATGACCGGTGAACATCACTTCAACGAGATCGCCTTCGACGAGGTGTTCGTCGACGACGACAACCTGCTCGGACTCGAGGGCGACGGCTGGCGTCAGGTGACGGCCGAGTTGTCCTTCGAACGCAGCGGCCCCGAACGCATCCTGAGCACCGCGCCGATGATCACCGCATTGGTCCGGGTGCTGGCAGGCCAACCCCACGTCGATGATCACACCGCAGCGGCCGTGGGAGACCTTCTGGCGCGGCTCATTTCACTGCGACAACTGTCGGTGTCGGTGGCACGGGCACTCGCCGACGGGCGCCCGCAGGCCAACGAGGCCGCCCTGGTCAAGGATCTCGGCACCCGCTTCGAACAGGAATCGGTACAACTGGCCGCCGATCT
Source organism: Mycobacterium sp. (assembly GCA_041303735.1). Lineage (GTDB taxonomy): Bacteria > Actinomycetota > Actinomycetes > Mycobacteriales > Mycobacteriaceae > Mycobacterium. The sequence goes on along the minus strand of JBFYOQ010000282.1, from coordinate 893 downwards.
GCTCAGCTACGCCGACACCGATGCGCCGGGCCGCGCGGCGGTGGCGGACCTCATTGAGGTGGCCGGCCTGCATGCGCCGATGTTCACGCTGCGCGGGGGAACCAATGAGGTGTTGCGCGGCATGGTGGCCAAGGGCATGGGAGTCCGATGACGGTCTTGAGTGGCGGCGTTTTCGGCAGCGCCACCGACGATCTCACCGATCTGCGCGCACTGGTGGACGACATCGGGGCGCGCTCCTTCGCGTCCCGTATCGGTCAGCGCGGTCTACCGGATTCATTCGATCGCGACGCGTGGGGGCATCTCGAGGAGGCCGGGCTCACCCGGTTGGACAGCACACCCGACTCCGGCGGCGGCCCGGCCGAGGTCGCGGTGGTGCTGCGCGCACTGGCGCGGCATGCCGTGAGCGTGCCGTCGGCCGAGACCGATGTGCTCGCCTGCTGGGTGGCGGCCCGTGCCGGACTCGATGTTCCCCAGACCGGCCCGCTGACGATCGCCACCACACTCAACGCGGTGCCGTATGCCTCCGATGCGGCTGCCGTCGTACTGGCACTGCCGGACGGGGACGGACTTCGGGTGGCAGTCTGCGATCCGACGGAGCTGTCAATTACCAGGGGGCACAACGGCGGTGGCGAGCCCCGCGACACCGTGATCGCAGACCTGCCGCCAGGTGCTTTCACCGCCGTCGAGGGAGCGGCGGCTGAGCTGCAGCGGCGCGGCGCCTGGGCACGCTGCATACAGGTCATCGGCGCACTGGACGCCGCCGTCGAGTTCTCCGTCGCCCACACCCGGGAACGCGAGCAGTTCGGCCGTCCGCTCAGTGCGTTTCAGGTGGTGCAGCACTCGCTGGCTGCGATGGCCGGGGACGTGGAGCGGGCCAGGGCCGCGGCCAACCT
>JBFYOQ010000281.1:0-4081 GCA_041303735.1 Mycobacterium sp. | reverse complement strand
GTGGCTCACGGTCACAACTGCTCCTTGGTTTCTCCCAGTCCGGTGCGGGGAACCTTACGCCAGCCCCGCTGATCGGCTGTTTCGCGTTGGTACTATCGTCACCCGGGTTCGGTGAGACACCACCGGAACCACTTACAGGCAGGTCATATGACTCCGACCGTCACGCTCAATGACGACAACACCATCCCGGCACTGGGCATCGGCGTCGCCGACCTGCCGCCCACCGACGTCGAGGCCGCGGTGACCGCCGCCCTGCAGGCCGGCTACCGGCTGATCGACACCGCCGCGGCCGAGGGCAACGAAGAGGCCGTCGGACGCGCGATCGCCGCCTCCGGCCTGCCGCGCGAGGACCTCTTCATCACCACCAAACTGGCCAGCGCCGAGCACGGGTTCCAAGCCTCACAGGACGCCTGCCGGGCCAGCCTGGCTCGGCTCGGCCTGGATTACGTCGACCTGTACCTCATCGCCTGGCCGGCCGAGCACATCGGCAAATACGTCGACTCGTGGGGTGGGCTGATGAAGTCCAAGGATGTCGGCGACGCCCGCTCGGTCGGGGTCGCCAATTTCACCGCCGAGAACCTGTCCACCATCATCGAACTGTCGTACTTCACCCCCGCAATCAATCAGGTCGAACTGCACCCGCTGCTCAATCAGTCGGATCTGCGCGCGACGCACGCGCAGTACGGCATCGTCACCGAGGCCTACTGCCCGCTGGGCGGCGGCAAACTGCTGCAGAATCCGGCGGTCGCCGACATCGCTTCCACGCACGGCAAATCGTCGGCGCAGGTGCTCATCCGGTGGAGCATCCAACTGGGCAACGTCGTCGTCCCGCGGGCGGCCACGCCCGCCCGGATGGCCGAGAACATCGACGTGTTCGACTTCGAGCTGACCGACGCCGAGATGGCGACATTGGGCGGCCTCGATGACGGCACCCGGTTCCGGCCGGACCCGGACACCTTCGCCGGGTAGCCGGCGTCAGCCGGCGGGGCAGTCCCAGCCGCGCCTCAGCCGGCCGGGCAGTGCGAGTCGCCCCTCAGCCGGTAGGGCAGCTCGCCGCCGCCTCGCGCAGTTCGCGCGCCGAGGCCTCGTCCACCGGGAGCCGGTAGCCACGCAGCACCTCGGTGAACTGCATGGCATAGGTGCACCAGAAGGCGGTATTGGGCGGCATCCACTCACCGGGGGGCAGATCACCCTTGTCCTGGTTGGCCTGACCGGCGACCGCCAGCAGGTTGGCCGGATCGTTGGCGAAGCGCTTGCGCATCTGCGGAGTCCAGTCCCGTGCACCCATGTCCCAGGCGTAGGCCAGCGGCACGATGTGGTCGATCTGGACCGACTCGCCCACCTTCGGTCCGCGGCGGAAGGCCACCGTGGCGTTGGTGTAGGGGTCGCGCAGTTCGCCGGTGGCCACCGCCTGCGGGCAGCGCTTGGTGGCCACGAAAGTCTTCTCACCCAGGTCGCGGGTGAGGATGTCGTTGCGGGTGTCGCACCGGTTGCCCCCACCGGGCGCGCTGGTGTCGTCATCCCAGGCGTCGCCGAAGGCTGCGCGCATGTAGTCGTAGCCGCGCCTGCGCTCACCCACCACGGCGATGCCGGCCAGCACATCGGCGCCGGCGGCCACCGTCGGCAGGTCCGGACGCGCAGTCATCTCCGGGCGCCCGGCGGAGAACACCACCTGTACGGCGACGGTCACCGCGACCGCGGCCGCGGCCGCGAGCCAGAGCAGAGTGCGGCGACTCATGCCTTGTCCAGGTAGTCGATGCGGTCATGGGCGGTGAACTGCGCGGCCAGAACACCCAGGCCCGGGTCGGCCGGATCGGCGGCGTACACCGACTCGCACAGTTCCCGGGCCGCAACGATGACCTCGAGATGCTCGGCCAGCGACAGGAACCGCAATGTCACGCGCCTCCCGGACTGGTTGAGCCCCAACACATCTCCCTCACCGCGCTCGATGAGATCGAGATCGGCCAGCTCGAAGCCGTCCACGGTCGCCGCGACGGCCTTGAGTCGTTCGCCGGCCTTGGAGGTCTCCGGCAACCGGGTGGCCAGCAGGCACAGGCTCGGGTGCTGGCCGCGGCCGATGCGCCCGCGCAACTGATGCAGTTGGCTGATACCAAACCGGTCGGCGTCCATCACCACCATCACCGTCGCGTTGGGCACGTCGACCCCGACCTCGATCACGGTGGTGCACGACAGCACGTCGATATCGCCGGCGCGGAAGGCGGCCATCACGGCGTCCTTCTCCTCCGCGGTAAGCCGGCCGTGCATCAGGCCCAGCCGCAGCCCGGCCAGCGGTCCGTGCCGCAGATGCTCGTGCAACGCCACCACGGTCACCGGCTGTGGGCCGCTGCCCTGCTCGGCGGGTTTGTCGCTCTCGTCGATGCGGGAGGCCACCACGTAGGCCTGCCGGCCGGCGGCCACCTCCTCGGCGACCCGGTGCCACGCGCGCGAGAGCCACTGCGGCTTGTCCTCGATGAAGATGGTGTTGGTCGCGATCGGCTGACGCCCACGTGGCAGTTCACGCAACGTCGAGGTCTCCAGGTCGCCGAAGACGGTGAGCGCGACGGTGCGCGGGATCGGAGTGGCGGTCATCACCAGCAGGTGCGGGGTCAGACCCTCGGGGGCCTTGGCGCGCAACCGGTCCCGCTGTTCAACGCCGAAGCGGTGCTGTTCGTCGACCACCACCAGGCCGAGGTTGGCAAACTCGACGGCGTCCTGCAGCAACGCATGCGTTCCGATGACGATGCCGGCCTGCCCGGCGGCGACGTCGTCGCGCACCGCCCGCTTCTGCGCCGCGGTCATCGACCCGGTGAGCAGCGCGACCCGGGTGGCCCCATCGGCGCCGCCGAGTTGGCCGGCCATCGCCAGCGGGCCGAGCACGTCGCGGATCGATCGGGCGTGCTGGGCGGCCAGCACCTCGGTGGGCGCGAGCAACGCGCACTGATAGCCGGCGTCGACCATCTGCAGCATGGCCAGCACCGAGACGATGGTCTTGCCGGAGCCCACCTCGCCCTGCAGCAGCCTGTGCATCGGTTTGATGGCGGCCAGTTCGGTGGAGATGACCTCGAGGACCTCATGCTGCCCGGCGGTCAACTCGTACGGCAGCCGGGTGGTCAGCCCGGACACCAGACCGCCGTCGCGGCGCGGTGCGGGCGGCCCGGACTCGGCGTTCGCGCCGTAGCGGCGCTGGGCGAGTGCCCACTGCAGTCCGACCGCCTCATCAAAGGTCAGCCGCTCCCGCGCGCGTTGCCGCTCGGTCTGCTTCTCCGCGACGTGGATGGCGCGCAGCGCACTGTCCTCGGACATCAGATCACGTTGGTGCACAATACTTTCCGGCATCGGCTCCGGTATCGGATCCAGCACGGCCAGCACCTGCTGCACGCACGCGTAGATGTCCCAGCTCTGCAATTTGGCGCTGGCCGGATAGATGGGAAAGAAGTCGCGCTCGAATGCGGACATGTCGAACTCACCGGCGGAGTCCCTGGCGGATGCGGCGATCGTCTTCAGTGACTTGGTGCCGCCGCCGGTGCGACCGGTCGGAGAGTCGAGCACCAGGAACGCGGGATGGGTGAGCTGCATGACGCCTTTGAAGTAACCCACCTCGCCGGAGAGCATCAGCCTGGTGCCGGCGACGAGGCTTTTCTTGAGGAATTTCGCATTGAAGAAGGTCGCGGTCACCTTGGGGTGGCGGTTGCGCAGGGTGATGACGAGGTATTCGCGGCGGGGCTGCCGATTGGTCCAGCGCAAATCGGCCTTCTCGATCTCCCCGACGAACGTGATGTGCTCGCCCTCCTCCGGCGGATCGTCGTCCTCGCCGCGCACCGTCATGCCGTGGCTGTATTTGCGGGGATAGTGGCGCAGCAGGTCGTCGATGGTGCGGATGTCGAAGACGTCCTCGAGCGCTTTCGCCGCCTTGGCGCCGAGCACCGGCTCGAGGCGGTCGGTGAGGACGGCCACGGCTATTCGACCCCGATCAGCAGCGGGTCGCCGCGGTGGCCGGTGCGGTAGCTGGCGAACTCCGCGCCGGGGTGACGGCGGTGCACGTGCTCGGCCAGGGTGTCGGCGGCCGCGGGTTCGGCTTCCG
>JBFYOQ010000280.1:0-10523 GCA_041303735.1 Mycobacterium sp. | reverse complement strand
GCTCTGCTCAGGAGGACAATCTCTCCGACGCTGTGTGCGGCGCGACAGGGCCGTTGGTCCCCGGCCGGTGTGACGAGGGCTTAGATCGGATTGAACTCCGAGACCAGCCAGCGACCGTCGCTGCGCACCAGCGTCACCATCACACTGCTGGTGGCCAGCGCGGGCGTGGGCCGTTCCTTACTGGTGGTGACCTGGTTGACGAAGATCAGCACGCGGGCGTCGCCGGGCCGCATCTGCGACATCGCGGCGCGGGCCACGTTGGCCTCGGTCTTGACGCCGCGGCCCTTGGCCGCCGGCACGACGACGGTGTCGGCGAACTCGGTGTACTTCTGCAGGAAGTCTCCGGTCAGCAGGGCCTTGGCGGCGGCGACGTCGGTGTCCACCTCCTCCGGTGAGTAGGACAGCAGCGCCTCGGTGGCCTCCCGGGCGGCGGAGAGCACCTGCTCCTGGCTGGCCGTGTCGGTCAGCCGGTCCGGCCGATAGAGCCACCAGTACACCGAGCCCGCGGTCACCGCGGATACCAGCAGAGCCGCCACTGTGAGTACCGCGGCCCAGCGCTGCCGGCACCAGGCCAGCGCGCGCTGTGCGGAGCCGGGCAGGCTGGGAGGGGTCTGTGGGCCCTGTGGGCTTTCAGCGGCGAGTTCGGTCGCGTCGACCTCATCGACATCACCGACCTCATCGACCTCGATCGCGGCGGACTCCGCGTCCACGACGGTTTCGAGACTCTCGGGGACGTCGGGACCCTCGGGGTTCTCGGGCTGATCACTGGGGGTCATGGGACAAACTCCAAATTCGACATTTTGAACACGTCGCCGTCGCGGTCCATGGTGATGCTCATCCGGAACGGCCGCGGATCTTCCCGTGCGCCATTGGAATTGGTCACCTCGGAGTTGACCGCCATCAGCACCACGCCCCGATCGGACTCGGACGACTCGAGTGCGGCCGCCTTGATCGCGGCCTTGGTGATGACGTCCTTGTCCTCGGCCGTCTTGACGAAGTCGTCGGCGGACTTGGTGAAGTCGTCGCGGAAACCGCCGGTGGACAAATCGATCACCCGCTGCACGTCGGCGCGGGCGCGGGTGTGGTCGATCGACAGCAGTGCGGTGATGCTGGCCCGAGCGGCCTCGACGATCTCGGCTTCGTGGGCCCGCTGCGCGGCTGCGCCACTGTGCTGGGACACCATCAGGACGGTTAGCACAACCGCGGCCCCGGCCGCCAGACCCGCGAGCGCGAATGGCGCTCTGGCGGCCACCCCCGCCCACCGGCCGCGCGCGGGGCGAGCGGGCTCGCCGGCCACCTCACCGCGCAGCGCCACGGCCCGCTCCTGAGCCAGCGCCGCCTCGGCGAGAGCTTGCGCCTCGGCCGCCTCGGCTTCCGCGAGCTCAGCGATCGGGTCGGATTTCGAGCCGGAAAGCTCGGGCGGCATGCGGTCCTCTCCTGGCCATCAGGCCTGCTGGCAGTCCGAGGCGATCGTAGACCGCTCAAACCGGTTTCCCACCGCGAGGTGGCGTGCCACACTGCGAGCATGCGGTTGAGCCGGGTGTGTGCAGCGGTCGGCGTGCTGGCGGTCATCTCGATGCCTGTCGCCGCACCCGCCTCCGCCGAGGACCCGGTACTTCACGACGTCACCTACACCGTCTACACCGAGAAGCCGTTCTTCGCCGAGATCTATTACCGCGACTTCGAACCGGCCAAGTTCAGCGACTATAGCCACAATCCCTACATGTTCAGCCCCAATGTGGAGGCTGACCTCGGGCCGGACAAGCCGTGGGTGCTCAACGTCAAACTGGCCAACCCGCGGCACTGGGCCATGGTGCTGGGCACCAGCGGACAGTCACCCAATCCGCCGAACTTCCACTGCACGCTGGCAGTCGACGGGGTGATTGCGGCCACCAACTCGGGCCCCAAGGGCGCGCTGTGCTCCCTGCGTCTCTGGTGAGACGGTGCTCCCTGCGTCTCTGGTGAGACGGGTTCAGGCGTCGCCGCGGACCCACACCGCGCGCTGATCGGCGAACGAACAGGTGAGGAACAACCCGTCCGGCGCCTGGGCGACGGAGTTCTCGTAGCCGGTGCAGCTGCTGTCGAGTTCCTTGATGCCGACCATGGACGGCGAGCGGAAGAACCGCGGCTCGTAGCGCCGCGGCGAACCGCAGAACACCAGCCGGCCCCATGACGTGGTGCCGAAGACATAGAACGAGGTGTCGGCGCACGGCGCTCCCAGCACCACACCGGGGGCGATACCGGGAGTGCAGTACGCGTCATTGCACTCACCGGCCTGCGCGGTAGGAGCCGCAACCAGGCCGACGGCCATCATCGCGGCTACGGCGGCTACGGTCGATCGCACGTCGTCACTGTTGCACACCGAGACGGCTTTGGTCCGGCGGTCAGGCAAGATAACCCGGTCACTTCCAACCGGTGAGGAGAATCCATGACACCCAGCGAGGGTGAAGCGGACGCGGTGCCCGCCGGCGACGGACTGGCTCAGGCAGCCGAGGCCCAAGCCGCCGAGACCCAGGCTGCTGCGGCCCAGGCGCGTGCCGAGGCCGCCCGGGCCCGGGCCGATGAACTGCGCCGGCAGCTGGCAGAGGATGAACCTGCCGGTGTCGTTGACGTCGACCAGCCGGCGACGCCACGTTCTCGGGGGATTCCCTGGCCGGCGGTCGGCGCGGGGGTGGCCGCAGCCGCCAGCGCCGGACTGATCGTCGTCACCGCGCTGATGCTCTGGTCGCACCACAACACCTCGCAGGAGCACCAGCGCGGAGCGGAGTTCGTCGCCGCCGCGCGCCAGAACGTGGTGAACCTTCTCGCGATCGACTACAACACCGCCCAGGACAGCGTGCAGCGCGTGCTCGACGGGTCCACCGGCAAGTTCCGCACGAATTTCGAGGAGACCGCCGAGGACTTCATCAAGGCCCTGCAGGACGAGAAGATCACCACCACCGCGACGGTGAACGACGCCGCCGTCGAGTCGATGACGGCCGAGGGCGCCACGGTCCTGATCTCGGCGACCTCGCGGCGCGAAGGCGCGAAGGCCCCGAAGGATCAGCAGGAGCCCAGGGTCTGGCGGATCGTGCTGACCCTGGAGCGCGACGATTCGGGGATCAAGATGTCGGGCGTGGAGTTCGTTTAACGCTATGGGCAGTCCCGAACCGTCGTGGCGCCGGTTCGCCGCCACCGCCGCCGCCCGCCACGGTGCGCCGACCGATGACTATCGGTCACTCTGGCAGTGGTCGGTGGACCATCCGGCGCGGTTCTGGCGGGCGGTCTGGGAATACTTCGACATCCACGCCGCCCGGGGTCCGGGCGAGGGTGAGGCGGCGGTGCTCGCCGATGCCACCATGCCCGGCGCTCGATGGTTTCCCGGGGTCGAACTGAATTACGTCGATCAGGTGCTGCGGCACCGGGACTCACCCGGCGCCGCCATCGTCGGCGTCGACGAGGACGGCTCCCGGCAGCGAATCGACTGGGCGCAGTTGCCGGGCCGGGTCGGCGCGGTAGCCGCGCAGTTGCGCCGCCTCGGGGTCGCCCCCGGTGACCGGGTGGCCGCCTATCTGCCCGATATCGCTGACGCCGCTGTGGCCTTCCTGGCCACCACTGCCGTCGGGGCGGTGTGGTCGTCCTGCGGGCAGGACTATGCGCCCGCCGGGGCGGCCGCCCGGCTGGGGCAGCTGCAACCGCGCGTGCTGTTCAGCGCCAGCGGCTACCGGCTCAACGGAACCTGGGTCGACAAGCGTTCGGATACTTCCGATCTGGCGGCTCAGCTACCCGGAGAGCCATCGGTTGTCTACCTCGATGGCGAGGAGTACCGCGACATCGTGGCCCACCCGGTCGAACCCGAGGTGACCGCGGTGCCATTCGACCATCCGCTGTGGGTGCTGTTCACCTCCGGCACCACCGGCCGGCCCAAGGGCATCGTGCACGGCCACGGCGGGGTGCTGCTCGAACACCTCAAGGCCGCCGGCCTGCACGCCGATCTGGGACCGGCCGACGTGTTCTTCTGGCAGACGGCCCTGAGTTGGATGATGTGGAACTTCCGCACCGCCGGGCTGCTGTGCGGTGCGACGGTGGTCTCGTACAGCGGCCACCCGATGCACCCCGACGCCGATCGGCTCTGGAGCCTGCTGGAGTCCGAGCACATCAGCTACTTCGGCACCAGCCCGGGCCACCTGCTGGCGTCACGCAAAGCGGGCCGCCATCCCGGTGCCGAACATGATCTGAGCCGGCTGCGCACCCTGGGAAGCACCGGATCGCCATTACCCGCCGACCTGTTCGAATGGGCCAAAGCCGAAGTGGGACGACATATCGAGGTGTCCTCGGTCAGCGGCGGCACCGATGTCGTCACCGCCTTCGCCGGTGGGACCACCGGGGTGCCCGCGCTACCCGGGGAACTGGCCACCCGCTACCTCGGGGTGGCTCTGCAGGCCTGGTCGCCGCAGCGGCGGCCGCTGATCGGCGAAGTCGGCGAGATGGTGATCACCGCACCGATGCCGTCAATGCCCATCGCATTCTTAGATGATGCCGATGGGACTCGTTACCGGGCAGCGTATTTCAACCATCAGTGGGATGGCGGACCGGCGCCGGGAGTGTGGCGTCACGGCGACTGGATGACCGTCACCGACCGCGGCTCGCTGGTGATCCACGGCCGCAGCGACGCAACGCTGAACCGGCACGGGATCCGGATGGGCTCGGCCGACATCTACGAGGCGGTGGAAGCCATCGACGCGATCGCCGAGGCGTTCGTGGTCGGTGTCGACGGCCCCGACGGGGCCTACTGGATGCCGCTGTTCGTCACCCTGGCGCCGGGGCACAGCCTCGACGAGGATCTGGTGCGCACCATCGGCACCCGCATCCGCACCGTGCTGTCGCCACGGCACGTGCCCGACGAGGTGATCGCCGCGCCGGGCATCCCGCACACCCGCACCGGCAAGAAACTCGAGGTGCCGGTGACCGCGATCCTGGCCGGACGCACCGAGGTGTCACTGGATCCGCGCTCGATCGACCGCCCGGATCTGATCGACTGGTACCGAGAGCAGGGACTGCGGCACCAATGGGGGTAGCGGTGCCGCGCTAGGTTGGGTTCATGGATAGACCCACGGTGTTCATCTCCGGCGCAGCGGCCGGAATCGGCCGGGCCACGGCGCAGAAATTCGCCCGGCAGGGCTACCGGGTCGGTGCCTACGACGTCGACCTGGCCGGGCTGGCCTCGCTGCGCGAGGAGATCACGGCCACCGGCGGCGAGGTGGCCATCGGCGAATTGGACGTCACCGACGCCGCCGACTGGGCGCAGCAACTGGAAACGTTCGCCGGGCCGTCACGCCGGCTTGACATCCTGATCAACAACGCCGGGGTGCTGAGTTCGGGACGCTTCGAGGAGATTCCGCTGGCAACCCAGCGGCGCATCGTGGATGTCAACGTCTACGGGGTGATGTCCGGACTGCACACCGCCTTCCCGTATCTGCGCGACACCGCGCGCTCACAGGTGGTGAACCTCTGCTCGGCCTCGGCGATCTACGGCCAGCCGGAGTTGGCGACCTACTCGGCCACCAAGTTCGCGGTGCGCGGGCTGACCGAGGCGTTGGAGCTGGAATGGCGCCGGCACGGCATCCGGGTGCTGGCGATGTGGCCGCTGTTCGTCAGCACCGCGATGGTTGACGGCGTCGAGACCGGCAGCACCCGCACACTCGGCGTCCACCTGAGCGCCGAGGACGTCGCCGAGGCGATCTACTCGGCCACCCAGAACCGCACCCGATTCGCCCGGGTGCACTACCCGGTGGGCCGGCAGACCAAGGTGCTGTCCGCACTGTCGCAGGTCTCCCCGAACTGGGTTCAGCGGCTGCTGAACAAAACCGTCACCGGCAGCTGAACCCCGGGGGTGGCCCTAGCTCGCCGAGGTGCGCGGGATCCGCGGCGGTTGCTGGTTTTGCACGAACGACGAGCACAACCCCAGTTTGCTGGCCACACAGGGCACCCCGTTGATGACCGGGGTGGTCACCGGAGCCAGGCACTGCGAGTTGTAGGGGTTGGGAACGAACCCGGGTCCGCAGGTCTGCGCGGTTGAACCCGGCGCCAGCACCACGCCGCCGACCGCCAGGGCACCGGCCAGTGCGCCCACGCAGGCGGTGTTAGCCAGAACTCGCTGCAAGCGGATCGTCATGGTCACCCTTTGCTGTCAGCAACCACGATACGCGTACGATTCCTGCCATGTCCGAACCGACGTCGACCACCGACGAATCCCCCAAGCCGGCCGTCTCCCGAGAGGCTCTCCGCCTGGAGTCCAGCCCGCGCTGGATGGCCCCGGCCGCGCTGGCACTGGCAGTGCTGGCCGCCATCGGCGCCGGCGTCGCCCTGTTCAAGCCCGCCCCGGCCACCAGCGGTCCCGGCGCCAGCTCCGATCCCAAGGCCCAGGTGTGCACCGCTTTCGACACCGTCAGCAAGGCGGTTTCGATCCAGACCAAGCGCAACCCCGGCCCCGACCTCGGCCCGGCCACACCGATCGCGGCCGAGGCCATCGCGGCCAACGCCCGGTTGTCGATGGCCGGCGGCGCCAGCTACATGCTCGATCAGCTGCCCTCCAACGCCCCCAAGCAGCTCGCCGACGAGGTGCGCTCCTTCGCGACCGGCCTCAACGGCGTCGCGATGAACGCCCTGGCCGGGGTCGCCAACGACAAGGAGCCCCAGGCGGGTCTGCTGAAGTCGGTGGAGGAATCGAACAAGAAAATCGCGGAGTTCTGCAAGTAGCGGAACTATGCACCGAGGTTCTCGTTCATTGAGCCACCGTTCATACGGTGCTTGGCAGCCCGCACCGACGGTAGGCTGGCGCGCGGTGAAGATTCGCGTTGGCTCCACTGCACTGGCCGCATGGACGGCCGTCGGGTTGTGCTGCGCGGCCCCAGCGGTGGCGGTACCACCCGACGATCAGCCGGGTGAGCCTGTTCCCGCGCCGCCACCCGGCCTCATCGCGAACATCGGCGGGGTCCTGGCGCAAAGCGGAACCACCCCGACGGGACCGCTGGGCCTGCCGGATCTGTCCGCCTACGCCCCTGCCCTGGTGCTGGCGCAGAATCCCCTGCCGCTGGCGCCGGGAGACCCGGCTGCGCCGACGCTGCCGAGCCTGAGTGCCTTCAATCCCGAGTACCTGATCGGGCAGAACGCGGCGCCGGCCGCGCCGGGTGAGGGTGTGCCCGCGGCGGGGATCGGACCCAGCGCCGAGGATCCCGGCACCGGCCGAGTGGCGTTCCTGCGCCGCCTGCATGAGATGTACGAAGCCGGCATGCTGGACGGGGCACTGCTCGGCCAGCAGTCCCCCGAGCCCCCCAGCGCACCGCTGCCGTAGGTTCGACCGGTGCGGGTCGACGGTCGGGAGATTGCGGTCTCCGGCAATCTGCTGCAGCCGCTGACCCGGCGTACCACCGATATCGTCCGCGTCGGGCTGTCCGGACTTTTCCTCGCGCTGGTCGTCACCAGTTCGCTGATCACTCGCAGCGACTGGGTGGGCCTGGAGAAATCCATCTCGCGCATCGTCGGTGTGCTGACCCCCACCCAGTCCAATCTGGTCTACCTCGCCTACGGCATCGCGATCGTCGCACTGCCGTTTGTCATCCTGATCGGGCTGATCGCCGGCCGGCAGTGGAAACTGCTCGGCGCCTACGCCGCGGCCGGGATCATCGCGCTGCTGGCGCTGTCGATCACCGGCGAAGGCGTCGCCGCCCCGCGCTGGCACTTCGACATCTCCGAGCGGCTCTCCACCATGCTGTCGCAGTTCCTCGACGACCCGCGGTGGATCGCCATGCTCGCAGCGGTGCTGACGGTGTCCGGCCCGTGGCTGCCGTCGCGATGGCGGCGATGGTGGTGGACGCTGCTGCTGGCCTTCGTACCGATCCACCTCGTCGTCAGCGCGGTGGTGCCGGCCCGCACGCTGCTCGGCTTGGCGGTGGGATGGTTCGTCGGCGCTGTGGTCGTCCTCGTGGTGGGCACCCCCGCACTCGAGGTGCCCCTCGACGACGCGGTGCGGGGCCTGGCGCGCCGCGGCTTCGACGTCGGAGCGCTGAAAGTGATCCGGCCCGCCGGCCGGGGTCCGCTGGAACTGGAGGCCACCGACACCTCCGGGAAAAACATGGTGGTCGAGTTGTACGGGCCCAACCAGCGCAGCGGCGGAGCGATCCGGCAGTTCTGGCGCTGGCTTGTGTTGCGGGACAGCGAAACCGGGCCGCTGCAGACCTCGATGCATCGCGCCATCGAGCACCGCGCCCTGATGACCATCGCCGTCGGCGATCTCGACCTGGCTAATACCGCGACGCTGACGGTGGCCGGACTCGACCGCGGCTGGACGATGTTCGCGCACACACCCCCGCGCGGCACTGCGCTGTCTGCCGTCGATGCGCAAGCCCACAACGATGCCGTCGAGATGGCGTGGAAGTCTCTCGGCGGGCTGCACGGACACCAGATCGCACACGGCGATCTGCGCGCCAGCGAGATCACCGTCGACGGCGGCCGGGCACTGTTCGGCGGGTTCGGCAACTCCGAGTACGGCGCCTCCGATGAACAGATGCAGTCCGATATCGCCCAGCTACTGCTGACCACCAGTGCCCAGTTCGGCGCGCAGCCCTCGGTGCGCGCGGCGATCGAAGTGTTCGGCTCGGGTGTGGTGCTCGACGCATCACGCCGGCTCACCAAATCCGCGATGCCGCAACGCCTGCGCAAGACCGTCAGCGACCCCAAGACGGCTCTGGCGGCCGCGCGCGACGAGGTCAAGGCGCAAACCGGAGCAGAGGCGATCAAGACCGAATCCATCACCCGCTTCACCCGCAAACAGATCATCCAACTGGTCCTGCTCGTCGCGCTGGTCTACGTGGCCTACCCGTTCATCTCCACGGTGCCGGCGTTCTTCCACGAACTACGCAGCGCCAACTGGTGGTGGGCGCTGCTGGGCCTGGCGGTCTCCGCGCTGACATACGTGGGGGCGGCCGCGGGACTGTGGGCATGCGCGTCCGGGATGGTGTCATTCCGCAATCTGGTGATCATGCAATTCGCCAACACCTTCGCAGCCACCACCACCCCGGCAGGGGTGGGCGGTCTGGCGCTGAGCACCCGGTTCCTGCAGAAGGCCGGACTGGGCACGGTGCGGGCCACCGCCGCGGTGGCGGTGCAGCAGGCGGTCCAGGTGATCACCCACGTCGCGCTGCTCATCTTCTTCTCCGTCGCCGCCGGCGCATCGGCCGACCTGTCGCACTTCGTACCCAAACTCACCCTGCTCTATCTGATCGGCGGGGTGGCGCTCGGCGTGGTGGGCGCGTTCCTGTTCGTTCCCAAACTGCGCACCTGGCTCGACACCGCGGTACGACCCAAGATCAACGAGGTCGGTACCGACCTGGTGGAGTTGGTTCGCGAACCCAAACGCTTCGCGCTCATCGTGTTAGGTTGCGCGGGAACGACATTGGGCATGGCGCTGACGTTGTGGGCCAGCATCGAGGCATTCGGTGGGGGGACGACGTTCGTCACCGTCACCGTCGTCACCATGGTGGGCGGCACGCTGGCGTCGGCCGCCCCCACACCCGGCGGAGTGGGCGCGGTGGAGGCGGCGCTGATCGGCGGGTTGGCGGCCTTCGGGGTTCCCACCGCTATCGCGGTGCCGTCGGTGCTGCTGTACCGGGTGCTCACGGTGTGGCTGCCGGTGTTCGTCGGCTGGCCGATCATGCGCTGGCTGACCGCGAAAGACATGATCTAAAGCATCCGAAAGGACCCATCGTGCGCCCATGGCATGACCTCACCGGGCACGTCGCCCTGGTGACCGGGGGCAACAGCGGCATCGGTAGAGGCATGGCCCGTGGTCTGCATCAGGCCGGTGCGTCGGTGGCGATCTGGGGCACCAACGCCGAACGCAACCAGGCCACAGTCGCCGAGTTGAGCGCCGAGGGCGCCGCGCCGGTGGCGGCGTTCATCGTCGACGTCGGCGACGAAGCTGCGGTGGCGGCCGGTGTTGCGGCCACCCTGGAGCGCTTCGGTGCCATCGACTCCTGCTTCGCCAACGCCGGTGTGCCGGGCCGGCCCAGCTCGGTCGACACCATGTCCACCGAGGAGTGGCGCCGGGTGATGTCGGTCAACCTCGATGGGCAGTTCTACACAGTGCGGGCGGTGGCCGGTCACATGAAGAGTCGGCACACCGGGTCGATCGTGTTCACCAGCAGCGTCTCGATGACCGACGGGTTGCCCTACGCCACCCACTACGCGGCCGCCAAGGCCGGGCTGACCGCGATGGCCCGCGGCCTCGCGGTGGAACTGGCCCGCGACGGTATCCGCGCCAACGCGATCGTGCCGGGGTGGACGGTGGCGGCGATGACAGAGGGCCTGCTGAACTCCGAGGCCGCGCAGGCCAAGATCCTGCCCCGGGTGCCGCTGCGTCGCTGGGGCACCCCGGAGGATTTCGAGGCGCTGGCGGTGTGGCTGGCCGGGCCGGGGTCGAGCTACTTCACCGGGCAGACCGTGGTGATGGACGGCGGCTACTCGGTCTTCTGAGGGCACCCATG
>JBFYOQ010000279.1:0-3426 GCA_041303735.1 Mycobacterium sp. | reverse complement strand
CCCATATCCGCAGGGCGGCTCCCACCCCGGCGCCGCCGGGCCCGAAGTACGTCTTCCAGTCGGTCATCAGGTGGTAGATACGCCCACCGATCAGGCCGAACGGGACCGCCCAGAGTGCGATGTCGTAGATGACTCCGCGCTCGCCGCCGCGGGCGGCCCAGCGGCGGTCACCGATGATCAGGGCGGCGATGATGCCGGCGATGATGCACAGCGCGTAGGCCCGGATCGGGAACGGGCCGAGATACCAGACGCCCTGGGCCGGACTCGGGAAGTAGGCAAGCACGGTTGTGGTCACGTAGCAGGCACCTTCTCTCGGACCCCGACGGCAAGTTCACCGGTCAGACTGCGGACTGCGGCAACCCCGTCATCGGTCAACGCCGACACCAGCGCAGAGCCGACGATGACGCCGTCGGCGAAGTTGGCGATCTCAGCCGCCTGGGCGCGCGAACGCACACCCAGGCCCACCCCGACCGGGATATCGGAAATCTCTCTGACCCGGCGCACCAGTTCGGGCGCGGCATTGGACACCACATCCCGGGCACCGGTGACACCCATGGTCGATGCGGCGTAGACGAAACCTCGGGATGCTTCGACGGTGCGGGCCAGCCGTTCCGGGGTCGATGACGGCGCCACCAGGAAGATCCGGTCCAGATCATGGCGTTCGGAGGCGGCCAGCCAGGCGTCAGCCTCGTCGGGGATCAGGTCGGGGGTGATCAGGCCCAGACCGCCCGCAGCGGCCAGGTCGCGGGCGAAGGCGTCGACGCCGTAGTGCAGCACCGGGTTCCAGTAGGTCATCACCACCGCGTTACCGCCGGCCGCGCTGATCGCCTCCACCGCGCGCAGGGTGTCACGCACCCGCACACCGTGCTGCAGTGCGGCTTCGGTCGCGGTGGCGATCACCGGGCCGTCCATTCCCGGGTCGGAATACGGAACACCCACCTCGACAATGTCACAGCCCGCGCTCATCGCGACCATCGCGTCGATGGACGTCGCGACATCGGGATAGCCGGTCGGCAGGTAGCCGATCAACGCGGCCCGGCCCTGATCGCGGCAGGCCTGAAAAACCGGGCCCAGCCGACCCGGCGGGCTGTGTTCGACGGTCATGAGGCTCCCGGTCCCGCACCGTCGAGCAGGCCGAACCAGCGAGCGGCGGTCTCCACGTCCTTGTCGCCCCGGCCGGACATATTGATCACGATGATCGATTCCGGCCCCAGTTCGGCGGCAAGATCAACCGTGCCCGCCACGGCGTGGGCGGACTCGATGGCCGGGATGATGCCCTCCAGCCGGCACAGCAGCCGGAACGCCTCCATGGCCTGGGTATCGGTGATCGGCCGGTACTCGGTGCGGCCGAGGTCCTTGAGGAATGCGTGCTCCGGACCCACGCCGGGGTAGTCCAATCCGGCCGAAATGGAATGCGATTCGATGGTCTGGCCCTCGGAGTCCTGCATCACATACGAGTAGGAGCCCTGGAAGGCGCCGGGCGATCCACCAGCGAAGGTGGCGGCGTGGCGCCCGGTTTCCACACCGTCGCCGCCGGCCTCGTAGCCGATCAGTCGGACGCCGGGGTCGTCGAGGAAGGCGTGGAAGATCCCGATCGCATTGGATCCCCCGCCCACGCAGGCGGTGACGGCGTCCGGCAGCCGGCCGGTCTGGGCCAGGATCTGCGCACGCGTCTCCAGTCCGATGACCCGCTGGAAGTCGCGCACCATCAGCGGGAAGGGGTGCGGTCCGGCCGCGGTTCCGAAGCAGTAGTAGGTGTCGTCGGCATGGGCCACCCAGTCCCGGAACGCTTCGTTGACGGCGTCCTTGAGGGTTTTCGAGCCCGACTGCACCGCAACGACTTCCGCGCCGAGTAGCCGCATCCGGGCGACGTTGAGCGCCTGGCGCGCGGTGTCGACGGCACCCATGTAGACCACGCAATCCAGGCCCAGCAACGCGCAGGCGGTCGCGGTGGCCACTCCGTGCTGGCCGGCGCCGGTCTCCGCGATGACCCGGGTCTTGCCCATCTGGCGGGCCAACAGGGCCTGACCCAGGACATTGTTGATCTTGTGCGAGCCGGTGTGGTTCAGGTCCTCGCGCTTGAGGAAGATCCGGGCTCCCCCGGCATGCGC
Organism: Mycobacterium sp.; assembly: GCA_041303735.1. Classification (GTDB taxonomy): domain Bacteria; phylum Actinomycetota; class Actinomycetes; order Mycobacteriales; family Mycobacteriaceae; genus Mycobacterium. The sequence continues at coordinate 1,315 of JBFYOQ010000279.1, read as the reverse complement.
ACTGAGCCGGGAGGCCTCGTACAGCGGCGACGGCCGGCCGGCGTAGTGAGTCTGCAGATCGTCGAGTTTGTCGAGGAACGTCCGGTCGGTGCGGGCCTTCTCGTAGGCGGCGGTGACTTCTTCGATGACGGCCATCAGCGCTTCGGCGACGTAGCGGCCGCCGAATACGCCGAAGTGCCCGCGCGCGTCAGGTTCGTGCGCGGACGGTTCGGCGACCGCAGTGCTGGCGCGGGGCAGGTCTGGATTCGAGGTATCAGCCATGGTCAGTGGGTGGGAGAGTTTGTCGGCGCTCAGCGTACCGGTTTGGGACACGAAGGATGAGCCCCCGCGGTCACCAGGTCGGCCACCGCAGTCCGGGGATCGCCGCTGGTCACCAGGCCTTCACCGACCAGGACGGCATCGGCTCCGGCGCCCGCGTAGGCGAGCAGATCGGCCGGGCCGCGCACCCCCGATTCAGCGACCCGGATGATGTCGGACGGCAGGCCCGGGGCGATCCGCCCGAAGCAGTCCCGGTCCACGTCGAGAGTTTTCAGGTCCCGGGCGTTGACGCCGATCACCTTCGCCCCGGCTTGTAATGCGCGGTCGGCCTCCTCCTCGGTGTGCACCTCCACCAGTGCGGTCATGCCGAGGGATTCGGTGCGGTCCAGCATCGAGACCAGGGCCGGCTGGTCGAGAGCAGCCACGATGAGCAGCAGCATGTCGGCGCCGTGGGCGCGGGCCTCGTGAATCTGGTACGGCCGGACGATGAAATCCTTGCGCAGCACCGGAATGGTCACGGCCGCACGGACCGCGTCGAGGTCCGCCAGCGAGCCGTGGAAGCGTCGCTCCTCGGTCAGCACGCTGATCACCCGGGCGCCGCCGTTCTGGTACGCCCGTGCCAACTCGGCAGGGTCGGCGATGGGTGCCAGCTGACCCCGCGACGGGCTGGCCCGCTTGACCTCTGCGATCACCGCGATACCCGGGGCGCGCAGGGCTGCCATCGCATTGCGCGGCGGTGGTGCCGCCTCCGCGGCGGCTTTGATCTGCGCCATACTCACGATGGCCTCGCGAGCGGCAACGTCCGTGCGGACTCCCTCGAGAATGGAGTCGAGCACGGTTGCCGAAGTCATGACAGCCGGGTCCCCTCTAACGGTGTCTGGCGATGACGTGAATGTCGGTCAAAGGGTAGCCGCCCACTGGCCCGCATCCGTCACCGGCCCTCGGTGTCGGATCCGGTCGGGTCGCGGCCCTCGTCGAGCGCATCCCACATGCCGCGCTCGGACATCCCGGCCGCGGCACCGGCCGCTCCGGGTGCCGCGTAACGCGCAGCCTGATC
>JBFYOQ010000278.1:0-6033 GCA_041303735.1 Mycobacterium sp. | reverse complement strand
TGGTGCTGCCGGAGATGAACCTCGGCCAGTTGGCCCTGCTGCTGCGCGGCAAATACCTGGTGGATGTGCAGCCGGTGACCAAGGTGGCGGGCATGGCGTTCCGGGCCGACGAGGTGGAGGAGATCATCGACGCCGCATTGGACGGCACACTTGCCGACAAGGAACGAGACAAGGCCACCTTCGCCCGTTCGGCGGCGGCCACCATAGGTGCAGCTGAAACCGTGAGCGCGGGAGAGGGCCAATGACGGATCTCATCGGGGCCGATCTGCTGAAGAACTCGCTGGTGCCCACCACCGAGACGCCGATGAAGGCCCGGGATTTCACCAGCGATCAGGAGGTGCGGTGGTGCCCGGGATGCGGTGACTACGTCATACTGAACACCATCCGGAACTTCCTGCCGGAGTTGGGATTACGACGCGAGAACATCGTGTTCGTCAGCGGAATCGGCTGCTCCAGCCGGTTCCCGTATTACCTGGAGACCTACGGGCTGCACTCCATCCACGGACGCGCCCCCGCGATCGCGACCGGGCTGGCGCTGGCCCGGCCGGACCTGTCGGTGTGGGTGGTGACCGGTGACGGTGACGCACTGTCCATCGGCGGCAACCATCTGATCCACACCCTGCGGCGCAACGTCAATATGACGATCCTGTTGTTCAACAACCGGATCTACGGGCTGACCAAAGGCCAGTATTCGCCCACCTCGGAGGTCGGCACGGTCACCAAGTCCACGCCGATGGGCTCGGTGGACCATCCGTTCAACCCGGTGTCGATCGCGCTGGGTGCCGAGGCGACGTTCGTGGCGCGGGCACTGGACTCCGACCGCGCGGGCCTCTCGGAGGTGCTGCGTGCCGCCGCCGCCCACCGCGGCACGGCATTGGTGGAGATCCTGCAGGACTGCCCGATTTTCAATGACGGTTCCTTCGACGTGCTGCGCAAGGACGGTGCCGAGGAAAGGGTGATCACCGTGCACCACGGCGAGCCCATCACCTTCGGCGCCGACGGCGAGTACTGCGTCGTGCAGACCGGCTTCGGCCTGGAGGTCGCCAAGACCGCCGACGTCGCCGCCGAGGCGATCGTGGTGCACGACGCCCATGCCGACAACCCCGCCTATGCGTTCGCGCTGTCGCGGCTCAGCGAGCAGAACCTCGAACACACCGTTATGGGCATCTTCCGCCAGGTCGCCCGGCCGGCGTACGACGACGCGGCGCGCGATCAACTGGTCGCCGCGCAGAGCGGCGCCCCGCATGACCGGTCGGCCCTGCAGTCGCTGGTGCGCGGGCGTGACACCTGGACCGTTGATTAGGCCGGTCGAGGGGCTCGGGACTACGGGAATGGGCGCTGCGCTGGCCGCAGTCGTGCTGGCCGGCGGCGCGTCGCGCCGGATGGGCAGGGACAAGGCGACGATGCCGCATCCGCGCGGCGGCACCATGGTCGAGCGCGCCGTTGCGACCGTGGCCGGGCGATGCGCACCGGTATTCGTCATCGCCGCCCCCGGCCAGGCCCTGCCGGACCTGGGGGAGGCGCAGATTCTTCGGGACGAGGCGCGCGGCGTCGGGCCCCTGCTGGCGACCGGCCGGGGGCTGCGGGCGGCCGCCGAGGCTGGACTGCAGCGGGCGTTCGTCTGCGCTGTGGACATGCCGGAGCTGTCTGTCGCGGTGATCGACGCACTCGCCGGCTATGACGGGGTGGATGTGGTGCTGCCCTGGGACGGCCGCGACCACTACCTGGCCGGGATCTACCGCACCGGACTGGCCGCCCGCATCGACGGGCTGGTCGGCGACGGGGAGAGGGCTATGCGTGCGCTGACCAACTCGGTTCTCACCCAGCGTGTCGTGATGGCGCCGAGCCCCGCCCTGGCCAACGTCAATACCGACACTGACCTGCGGGCCCTGCGCGGCGGCTGAGCGCGGAGCAGATCACAGGCAGATCACTGACGCGCGATTCGTGGCGATTCACGCCAATTCAGTGAACGGAACAAATGTCGGTGTGACTGCTGTGACTAGTGGGATTGATGGTGTTCGGACTCCTGTGGCGCCAGCCACAGTATTGCTGTGATATGAGTCACATGAGTAAGAACCGCATCGGCATTTGCCCTGCTGGGAAACGCCGAACTGACCTGCGGGGACCACGAGCGAGACCGAGCGTGATCGCTCCGTTATTCGTCTGAGATTGGTGTGTCATTGACGTGACTGAGCCACCCCGATTACGTACGTTCGTACCCGTCCCCTCCGGGAGACAAACAATTCCAATTGAAAACCCTGCATGCGTGCGGGACCGGCAACATCGGGCCCGCGAGTTGGTTTCAGGCGCAGGCGCGGCGAAAGGAAAGATTCTTGAAGAACGTTCGCAACATGCTCGGAATGGCCGTGGCCGCCGGCGCGATGGCCGTGGCTCCGATCGCTCTCGGCGCGGGCACGGCCAACGCCGACGTGAACTGGGATGCCATCGCGGTCTGCGAGTCCGGTGGCAACTGGGCGATCAACACGGGCAACGGCTACTTCGGTGGCCTGCAGTTCTCTCCCAGCACCTGGCGGTCCAACGGCGGCAGCGGTATGCCGCACCAGGCCTCCCGTGAGGAGCAGATCCGGATTGCGGAGAACGTTCTTCGTACCCAGGGCATCGGAGCCTGGCCCAGCTGCGGCGGGCGTGGCTGACGCAATATATAGAGCTCACGGAGGTGGCGTCGGGTTTCCCGGCGCCACCTCCTTTTTTGTGCGCGCACGACCCGCGCGGTTCTCACAGAACTCTCATGGAAACCAACTGACACATCCGTAACACCTGTCCGGCGGCCGGCGATCAACATCACAACACGCCGCGAGGCCGCCGGAAGGAAACCCCATGATCAGCATCCGCAGGATCGTCACCCTCGCCGCTACAGCGTTGGGACTGGCGCTCGGCCTGGCCTTCGGCGCCATGGCGCTGGGCAGCGGCACCGCCTCGGCGGCCCCCGGGACGAACTGGGATGCGATCGCGCAGTGCGAGTCGGGCGGCAACTGGGCCATCAACACCGGCAACGGCTACTACGGCGGCCTGCAGTTCTCCCCGGCCACCTGGAAGTCCAATGGCGGCACGGGCATGCCGCACCAGGCCTCCCGCCAGGAGCAGATTCGGGTGGCCGAGAACGTTCTGCGCACCCAGGGCATCGGAGCCTGGCCGACCTGCGGCAAGAAGGCCGGCGCCACGTTCGTCACCACCACCCCCGCCGACACGTTCGTCACGCCGGTCTCGGCCGGCACCCCCGCGAGCCCCGCGCAGTGCTCGGCCATGGGCCGCGGCCCGCTCGGCCTGGTCGACTGGGGCCAGATCTGCCTGGCCTTCACCGATCCGGGCAAGGCCTTCGCCGCCGCCCTCGGTGTCCGCTGACCGATCGGTTCGACCCGGGCGTGGGCACCGGTAGGTTGACCCCATGACCGCCGGACAACGCGAATTCGACATCGTCCTCTACGGGGCCACCGGCTTCGTCGGCAAGCTCACCGCCGAGTATCTGGCCCGAGCGGGCGGTGGTGCCCGGATCGCGCTGGCCGGTCGCTCACCGGAGAAGCTGGCGGCCGTCCGCGCCACCCTGGGCGATACGGCCCAGTCCTGGCCCATCCTGACCGTCGACGCCACCAATCAGATGACGGTCGACGACATGGCCGCCCGCACCCGGGTGGTGGTGACCACCGTCGGGCCCTACAGCCGCTACGGACTGCCACTGGTGGCGGCCTGCGCGCAGAACGGCACCGATTACGCCGACCTGACCGGCGAGGCCATGTTCGTGCGGGAGAGCATCGACGGGTTCCACAAGCAGGCGATCGACACCGGCGCCCGCATCGTGCACGCGTGCGGGTTCGATTCCGTGCCCTCGGATATGACGGTCTACGAGCTGTTCCGCAGGGCCAAGCAGGACGGTGCCGGGGATCTCCGCGACACCGACTTCGTGCTGCGCGGCTTTCACGGGGGTGTCTCCGGGGGAACAATCGCGTCGATGATCGAGGTGTTCCGGGCATCCTCCGGCGATTCCGACACCCGCAAGCTGCTCAACGACCCCTACACGCTGTCCGGCGACCGGCCGGCCGAGCCGGAACTCGGCTCCCAGCCCGACATGGCGTGGAAACGCGGCTCCGACATCGCGCCGGAACTGGCCGGTGTGTGGGCGGCCGGGTTCGTGATGGCGATGTACAACACCCGCGTCGTGCGGCGCAGCAACGCGCTGCTGGACTACGCCTACGGCCGCGGATTCCGCTATGCGGAGTACATGAGCGTCGGACCGTCGCTCACTGCGCCGGTGACTTCAGCTCTCGCGACCGCCGCCACCGCGGGCAGCGCCGCACTGGGCGGCCGGTTCTTCCGGTTGCTGCCGCGGCGTCTTGTCGAGCGCATCGCGCCCAAACCGGGTACCGGTCCCAGCGAGGAAGTCCGCGAGAACGGCTACTACCGCGTTGAGACCTTCACCACCACCTCCAGCGGTGCGCGTTACGTCGCGACCATGTCGCAGAGCGGCGATCCGGGCTACAAGGCCACCTCGGTGATGCTGGGGGAGTGCGGACTCGCACTGGCTCTCGACCGGGACCGGCTGCCCGAGATCTACGGGGTGCTGACCCCGGCGGCCGCCATGGGCGACGCGCTGCTGGCGCGGTTCCCGAATGCGGGGATCTCGCTCGAATCCGCGAGGCTGAACTAGGCCGGAGCGGCCGGGCTCAATTAGCTGTCGGCGTAATCAATCGGCCCCACCTCCGGCGGCCGCTCGACTACTGTTTAGACGACTGTCATCAACTTCAGCAAAGGCGGAATCTCACCATGGCCGGTCTCGACGACCTCTTCAACCAGATCCCCGTGGCGGATATCGCCAGCAAGCTCGGCGCCGACCAGGGCCAGGTGAGCGCGGCCATCCAGACCCTGGTTCCCACCCTGTTGGGCACCCTGCAGGAGAACGTCCAGGCTGACGACATCGACTCCAGCCAACTCGAATCGGCCGTCGTGGCCGAGGGCGAGAGCGATCTGCTGACCGGCGGCGTCAACGTCGACCAACTCGACGAGGCCCAGGGCAGCCAACTGGTCGCCAGCCTGTTCGGCGGCAACGACACCAACCAGGTGGCCTCGGCACTGTCCGGCGCGGGTGCCGGCAGCGGCGATCTGATCAAGCGACTGCTGCCGATGCTGGCCCCCATCGTGCTGGCCTATGTCGGTAAGCAGTTCGCCCAGAAGCAGGCCGGCGGCGCTGCGGCTCAGGCGTCCCCCGGCGGCGGCATCGGTGACGTTCTCGGCAGCATCCTCGGTGGTGCGGCCGGCGGTGGCGGTGGTGCGGCCAACAACCCACTCGGCAGCATTCTCGGCAGCGTTCTCGGCGGCGGCCAGGGTGGAGCCATCGGCAACATTCTGGGTGGCCTGCTGCGCGGCAAGTAGACCGCGCCGTTGGCAGCGCGGCACCCGTTCCTAGAATCGACGGGTGCCCGCTGACGATGATCGAGCTGAATCGCTACCGAAGTCCTGGGATCCCGGCTCGGTAGAGAGCGAGATCTACCAGGGCTGGGTCGACGCGGGCTACTTCACGGCCGACGCCGCCAGCGACAAACCGGCGTACTCGATCGTGCTTCCGCCGCCCAACGTCACCGGCAGCCTGCACATGGGTCACGCTCTCGACCACACCCTGATGGACGCGCTGACCCGGCGTAAGCGCATGCAGGGCTTCGAGGTGCTGTGGCTGCCCGGCATGGATCACGCCGGCATCGCCACCCAGACGCTGGTCGAACGCCAACTCACCGCCACCGGAGGGTCCAAGGAAGACCTCGGCCGCGAGCAGTTCATCTCCAAGGTCTGGGACTGGAAGTACGAGTCCGGCGGCACCATCGGTGCCCAGATGCGCCGCCTCGGCGACGGTGTCGACTGGAGCCGTGACCGGTTCACCATGGACGAAGGCCTGTCCCGCGCGGTGCGAACCATCTTCAAGCGGCTCTTCGATGCCGGGTTGATCTACCGGGCCGAGCGCCTGGTCAACTGGTCCCCGGTGCTGCAGACCGCCATCTCCGATCTCGAGGTGAAATACGAGGAGAT
>JBFYOQ010000277.1:0-12836 GCA_041303735.1 Mycobacterium sp. | reverse complement strand
GCCAGTGTGGCTTCGGCGGCCCGCACCTTGTGCATCTGGTTCTCGGAGATCATCGAGCCGATGCGGGCGATCGTCTTGGTGCGCGGTTCCAGCCGCTCCGGGTACGGCAGCTTGCGCACCTCCTGGTACACCCCGTGCCACATCCGCGGCAGCACGTGCCCGTACATCGCCCAGGCCGGATAGTCGGGGTCGCGCCACAGCACCTCGTGTCCGAGATCGCGCAACAGCGCCTCCATGCCGTCGAGCGCACGCTGCTGTGCGCGCCCGACGCGGGCGATCATCGTCGGGGGAAGTTTGGTGCTCAACGCGATTCGCAGCCGACCGGGTTTGCGCGCAGCCGCTTTGACGAACCCGCCGCGCGGCGCCTTGCCGGTGTGGGTGGCATCGAGGAAGAGTGCGGCGTCCTCCACGGTGCGGGCCAGCGGACCGTTGACACTGAGACCGTTCCAGGTGTCCTCACCGGAACCTTCCCCCGAGCCGAGGGGAACCCGGCCGCGCTGCGGCTTGAGCCCGTACAGCCCGCACCACCCGGCCGGGATACGGATCGAACCGGCGCCGTCGGAGCCCAGAGCGAACGGCGCCAGTCCGGCAGCCACGGCCGCACCACTGCCACCGCTGCTGCCGCCCGGGGTGTAGGCCAGATCCCACGGGTTGTGGGTGGCGCCGAAGGACACCGTCTCGGTGAACGGCCACAGCATCATCTCCGGCACGGCGGTCTTGCCGAGGATCACCGCACCCGCCTCGCGCAGCCTCCGCACCACCTCGGAGTCAGCGGTCGCCTCGAGGTCATAGGCACTGCTGCCGAAGCAGGTGAACTCGCCGACGACGTCGCTGTCGTCCTTGATGGCGACCGGCACTCCCAGCAGTGGGAGTCGCTCACCGGCGTCGAGACGTTCCTGCGCGGCCGCGGCCTCACGCCGTGCGCTGGCCGCCAGCACGATCCGGTAGGACCGCAACTCCCGGTCCAGCCGGGAGATACGGTCGAGGTAGAGGTCTAGAAGCGCCGGCGCGGAGATCGAGCCCGCGCCGAGCATGCGGGCCTGCTCGGCGGCGCCGGCGAAGGCGATATCGGTGGCGTCCACCTTGCGCAGCGTAGCCGTTGGGAGTGTGCGCAAACCGATACGGTGGATCGATGCCCTGCATCTTCTGCCAGATCATCGACGGAGCCGCCCCCGCGATCCGCGTCCACGAGGACGACGGCTACCTCGCCATTCTCGACATCCGCCCGTTCACCCGCGGACACACCCTGATCATTCCCAAGCGCCATACCGTCGACATCACCGATACCCCGGCGCCCACGCTGGCCGGAATGATGGCACTCGGCCAACGCGTCGCCCTGGCTGCCCGCTCGGGCCTGGGCGCGACCGGCACCAACCTCGCGATCAACGACGGCAAGTCGGCCTTCCAGTCGGTGTTCCACATCCACCTGCATGTGGTTCCGCGCCGCGACGGCGACAAAATCTCCTTCGCCAAGGGGATGTTGCTGCGCCGAGATCCGGATCGCGACACCACCGGCCGGGTTCTGCGTGATGCCGTGGCGGCGCTGGCGTGAGCGCGCTGAGCGAGAGGGCCCTCGGATTGTTCGTGCGGGTGCACGACGCGCTCTATCAGCGCACCAATGGACTGGTCGGTCACCGGATCCCGGGCGCCCCGAACAGCCTGCTGCTGCACACTGTGGGCGCCAAAACCGGGCTGCCGCGCACCAACACACTGTCTTACGCCCGCGACGGCGACGACTATCTGGTGGTGGCGTCCAACGGGGGCGACGACCGGGCGCCCGGCTGGTACCACAACCTCAAGGCCCGCCCCGAGGTCGAGATCAACGTCGGCACCACGCGGTCGGCCGCCACGGCCACGGCAGTGCTGGCCGACGATCCCGATTATTCGCGACTGTGGCGAATCGTCAATGACAACAACGCCAACCGTTACGACGGCTACCAGGCGCGGACGGCCCGGCCGATCGCGATCGTCCGATTGGCACCGTGATCGGCGCCGGAAGCCGCATGCGTTTTGCCCACCTCTGAGCGACTCCGGAGCGGCCCTGGTCGGCCCAGCGACTCGGGATAGTCGCTCGAAGTCGCTCAGAGGTGGGCAAAACGTCAGTCGGTGCTGGCGATCAGCGCAGACCGGCCCGGACGGCCGCAACGGTGAAGACGTCATCGAGCATGGCCGGGGTGAGCCGGCCGGTGAACATGTTCTGCTGGCTGGGGTGGTAGCACCCCAGCAGCACCACGCCGGAAGCCAGCACCGCGGTGGCGCCGTGCCCGAACTTTGGCCGCGGCGAAGTGCCGACGCCCACCAGTCGCAGCGCGGCCTGCCAGGCGAACCCGCCGAGGGCGACGATCACCCGGACGTGCGGGCCGATCAACCGCCACTCGGCGGCCAGCCACGGCTCGCAGGTGACCCGCTCAGCCGGCGTCGGGGCGTTACCGGGCGGGGCGCACCGCACCGCCGCCGCAACCCGAATCATGGTGGTGGACAGAACGTCCGCGGCATCCACGCTCGTCGGTTGATTCACCAGGCCGGCCCGGTGCAGGGCGGCGAACAGCTGATCCCCCGATCGGTCACCGGTGAAGACCCGGCCGGTGCGATTGCCGCCATGCGCAGCCGGCGCCAGTCCCAGCACCAGGATCCGCGGACGGGCCGACCCCCACCCGGTCACCGGCCGGCCCCAGTAGGGCTCGTCGGCGTAGGCGCGCCGCTTGAGCCGCGCCACGTCCTCGCGCCAGGTGACCAGGCGCGGACAGGCGCGGCAGACGCTGACGTCGGCATCCAAGGCGCGCAGATCCGTGGCGTGGGCGGCCAACCGGACCACGTGCGCGGCGTCACGGGCCACCGGCGTTTCCGCCGCAGCCGGGTCACCGGGCCAGCCGGTCCCCGGGGGAACCGGCGAATCGAACGCGGCGCCGAGGCGCGGATGAGGCAACAGCATGCTCTCTATGCTGCCTGGCGTGACCACCTCCCGCGGGCCAGTGCTGCTGATCCTGGCCTCGGCGTTCCTCGCCGCAGCGGCAAACGGCATCTCCCTGGTGGTACTGCCGTGGCTGGTACTGCAGCGCACCGGCAGCGCATCGGCGGCCTCGGTGGTGGCCGCGGCGGCGACACTTCCACTGCTGTTCGCCACACTCGTCGCGGGAACCGCCGTCGACTTCCTGGGGCGGCGCCGAGTGGCGATCCTCGCCGACGCGATGTCAGCGCTATCGGTGGCGGCGATCCCGGTGATCGCCCTGACCGCCGGGATCGATGCGCTGAGCACACTGGTGCTTGCCGGACTGGCCGCTCTCGGCGCGTTCTTCGACCCGGCCGGCATGACCGCGCGGCTATCGATGCTCCCCGAAGCGGGCGGCCGGGCGGGCTGGACGCTGGATCACACCAACAGCGTCTACGAGGCAGGTTTCAGCCTGGCCTACATCACCGGCCCGGGCATCGGCGGTGTGCTGATCGCGACCATCGGTGCGATCAACACCATGTGGGTGACGGCCGCAGCGTTCTGCTGCTCGATCGCCGCGATGGCCGCGCTGCGCCTGGCCGCGGCGGACCGACCGGGACCCGATGAACGGCCCGACGGCGTGATCTCCGGTGTCCTGGAGGGCCTGCGATTCGTCTGGCGCAACAGGGTTCTGCGGACGCTGGGGTTGATCGACCTGGCGGTGACCGCCTTATACCTGCCGATGGAGAGCGTGCTGTTCCCGAAGTACTTCTCCGACCGCAATGAGCCCGCACACCTGGGCTGGGTGCTGATGGCTCTGTCGATCGGCGGCCTGATCGGGGCGCTGAGTTGGACATGGTTGTCACGGCACGCCAGCAAGCGGGCCACCATGCTGACAGCCACCGGCACCTTCGCGTGTGCGTCACTGGCGATCGGGTTCCTGCCGCCGCTGCCGGTGATCCTGGTGCTCTCGGCCATCGTCGGCCTCGTCTACGGCCCGATCGGGCCGATCTACAACTCGGTGATGCAGACGCGCACCCCGCCGCAGTTACGCGGCCGGGTAATCGGGGTGATGACGTCGATGGCCTACGCCGCCGGTCCGGTGGGCTTCATGCTGGCCGGACCGCTGGTCGACGCATTCGGGCTGACAGCGGCATTCCTGGCGCTGGCGGTGCCCATCCTGGTGATCGCCCTGGTGTGCCCCTGGATTCCGGCTCTGCGCGAGTTGGACGACGCCGCTCCTAGGATGGCTCCATGACTGCGCTGCCTGAACTTCTCGCCCTGCTGGGCGAGTCCGTGGTGGCCACCGACCCCGACATCCTGGCGTCCTACCGCCAGGACTGGGCCAAGGACCCCGCTGCCGGCACACCGATCGCCGTGGTGCGGCCGAGAAGCACCGAGGAGATCCAGACCGTGCTGCGCTGGGCGTCGGCGCACGGGGTCGCGGTGGTGCCGCGCGGCGCCGGTACCGGACTCTCCGGCGGCGCCACCGCCGTCGATGGCGGGATCGTGTTGTCGACCGAGAAGATGCGGAACATCACCGTCGATCCCGTGACGCGCACCGCCGTGGTGCAGCCGGGTCTGCTCAACGCCGAGGTGAAGAAGGCCGTCGGCGAGTACGGGCTGTGGTACCCACCGGACCCGTCGTCGTATGAGATCTGCAGCATCGGCGGCAACATCGCCACCAACGCCGGCGGGCTGTGCTGCGTGAAGTACGGCGTCACAACCGATTACGTGCTCGGCATGCAGGTGGTGCTGGCCGACGGGACCGCGGTGCGGCTAGGCGGCCCGCGGCTCAAAGACGCCGCCGGGCTGTCGCTGACCAAACTGTTCGTCGGCAGCGAGGGCACACTCGGGGTGATCACCGAGGTAACCCTGCGACTGCTGCCGCAGCAGCACACCGCTGCCACCGTGGTCGCCACCTTCGATTCGGTGGAGGCCGCGGCGGGCTGCGTGGTCGCCATCACCGGCAAGATCCGGCCGTCGATGCTGGAGTTCATGGACGCCGTCGCCATCAATGCCGTCGAGGACAAACTGAAGATGGGCCTGGACCGCGGGGCGGCCGCGATGATGGTGGCCGCCTCCGACGACCGCGGCGCCGCCGGTATGCAGGACGCCGAGTTCATGGCGAGGGTGTTCACCGAAGCCGGTGCGACGGAATGCTTCTCGACCGATGACCCGGTGGAGGGGGAGGCGTTCGTCGCTGCCCGGCGGTTCGCCATCCCGGCGGTGGAGGCCAAAGGATCACTGCTGCTCGAGGATGTCGGGGTGCCGTTGCCGGCGCTGGCCGACCTGGTCGGCGGGGTGGCGAAGATCGCGGCCGACGCCGGCCTGACCATCTCGGTGATCGCCCACGCCGGCGACGGCAACACCCACCCGCTGATCGTCTACGACGCCGCCGACGCCGCGATGACCGCCCGGGCGCATAAGGCGTTCGGCGACATCATGGATCTCGCGGTCCGCCTCGGCGGCACCATCACCGGCGAGCACGGCGTGGGCCGGCTCAAGAAGCCGTGGCTGGCCGGTCAACTGGGCCCGGAGGCGATGGAACTCAACCGGCGCATCAAGACGGCACTGGACCCGGACGGGATTCTCAACCCCGGTGCGGTGATCTGACGAACCCTTGACACCGACCCTCCGGTGTCGTACCCATGAGACATGACGACTGATGTGTCTCACGCCCGGTTCGAACTACGCTCCGGTCCGACCTGGGCGGACCCGTGGCCGATGTATGCCGCCCTGCGCGACCGCGACCCGGTGCATCATGTCGCCGGCGACAAACCCGGGCACGACTACTGGGTGCTCTCCCGGCACGCCGACATCTGGGCGGCGGCGCGCGATCACGAGACCTTCTCCTCCGCGCAGGGCCTGACCGTCAACTACAACGAACTGGAACTCATCGGCCTCGCCGACAACCCGCCCTTCGTCATGCAGGACCCACCCGAGCACACCGAGTTCCGCAAGCTGGTGGCCCGGGGGTTCACTCCGCGCCAGGTGGAGGCCGTCGAGCCGAAGGTCCGCGAATTCGTCATCGACCGGATCGAGCGGCTACGCGCCGCGGGCGGAGGCGACATCATCGCCGATCTGTTCAAACCTCTGCCGTCGATGGTGGTCGCCCACTATCTCGGCGTCCCGGAGGAAGACCGGGCGCAGTTCGACATCTGGACCGACGCCATCGTGGCGGCATCGACCGAAGCCGGCGGCGCCGCGACCGCCGGCGATGCGGTGCTGTCGATGATGGGCTACTTCAGCGAGCTGATCGACCGCCGCCGGCGCGAGCCCGGTGACGACACCGTGTCGCATCTCGTGGCCGCCGGGGTGGGCGCCGACGGCGACGTTGCCGGAACGCTGTCCATTCTCGCCTTCACCTTCACCATGGTCACCGGCGGCAATGACACCACCACCGGATTGCTCGGCGGCGCAGTCCAATTGCTGCACCGCCATCCCGATCAGCGCCGCCTTCTGGCGCAGCAGCCGGAACTGATCACCGACGCCGTAGAGGAGTTCCTGCGGCTCACCTCCCCGGTCCAGGGCCTCGCGCGGACCGCCACCCGCGATGTCACCGTCGACGGCGTCACCATCCCCGCCGGCCGCAAGGCGCTGCTGCTCTACGGCTCAGCCAATCGCGATGAGCGTCAGTTCGGCCCGGCTGCCGGTGACCTCGACGTGACTCGGCGGCCGCGCAACATCATGACCTTCAGCCACGGTGCGCACCACTGCCTGGGAGCGGCGGCAGCACGGATGCAGTCGAGGATCGCGCTGACCGAACTGCTCGCCCGGTGCCCCGATTTCGAGGTCGACGAAACCGGGGTCCGCTGGGCGGGAGGCAATTACGTTCGTCGGCCGCTGTCGGTACCGGTGCGGGTGAGCTGATGCCGGCCGACCGGATCCTCGATGCCGCCGGGGAGTTGTTCGCCACGCGCGGCATCGCATCGGTCGATATGAAAGACATCGCCCGCGTCGCGGGCTGCTCGCGGGCCACCCTGTACCGATACTTCGAGAACCGCGACGCACTGCACACCGCCTATATGCACCGCGAGGCCCGAATCATCGGCGCCCGGTTGGCGGAGTTGATCGGTGCGATCGATGACCCCCGGGAGAGACTGCTCGAGGGAATGACGCAGGCGTTGCGACTCGTTCGGGACAGCCCCTCGCTGGCAGCATGGTTCGCTCGGACGCCCATCGGTGCTGTCGCCGCCGGGCAGTCCCAGGTCGTGCAGGCGATGGCAGCCGACTTCCTGGTGTCGCTGGGCCCCGGGGATCGCGGCACTGCGGAGCGCCGGGCCCGCTGGATGATCCGGGTGATGACCTCGCTGCTCACCGTCCCCGGGCGCGACCCCGAGGACGAACGCGCCATGTTGGCGGAATTCGTCATCCCGCTGGTCGGACCGAAGAGACTGCCCTCCGGTGCCTGAACGAGTCACTCTGCACATCGAGTCGTGGTCCTGGACGCTGGAACAGATCAAGCAGGGACTCCTGCTCAGCGTCGTGTGCGGAACGGTCGGGCTATACGAGCGCACGGTCCTACTGACCGCCCCGGAGATACAAAGCTGGACGGACGGCGGAGCGGCCGCGTTGGAACCGCTCGTCGAGGCGATCCGTAACGACGTCACCGGGGAAGACTTCGCCGGCCGCTACCGGACCGATCTCGCTGCGGAACCTTAGGAGCGCACCCGGGTGAACCGGTGCAGCACCCAGGCCACCGGGATGGTGAACACCAGTGTCACCACGAGCAGCGCAGGCATCGAACCGGTGTACACCGGCCACCGAAGCACCTCGACCATCACGATCTCCATGATCACCAGGTGGACCAGGAAGATCTCATAGGAGATCTCACCGAGCCACACCATCGGTCTGCTCGCCAGAAACCTGGTGTACCAGCCGCCGTCCCCCAGTGCCGGCGGCGCCACCACCAGGGTGGCGATCACCGCGTAGAACACCGTCTTGATCACCGCCTGCGCCAGGCCCTCCGGCGAGGTCGTCGGCTCACCCGCGATCGGGGTGGAGGCGATCACGAAACACACCGCTGCCAGTGGCACCGCAACGAACCCGTAGCACCGCTTCCCCATGGCCGCCAGGACCGTCAGCATCATCCCGCCGACGAACCACGCCAGATAACCCGGCAACCACAGCCGGGCACCATCGGGCATAAAATCCGTGGTGTGCACCAGCACCATCCAGGCCGGGCTGAGCAGAGCCAGGCCCGCCAGTCCGGCCAGTAGCAGGCCTGGCCGCCACCGGCGACGGCACAGCAACGCCAGCAGCAGATACGCCAGCAGCGGCAGGGCGATATAGAAGGCGACTTCGACTGCGAGACTCCACATCTGGGTCAGCCCCTGATGCAGGAAGGAGAACATGTAGTTGTCGGTGTAGATCTGGGTGAGCGTCAGATTGCGCAGCAGGCCCCACCAGTCGTGGCCGGGATTCGGCCCGCCCTCACGGAAGTGATAGATCAGATACGCCGCGAGCACCGTGACGACATAGGCCGGCATGATTCGTCGCACCCGATTCCGGCTGTAACGCCGCAGCGACGGCGATGGCGACCCGGCCGCGGCGGCCTTCACCCACGGACCGAACAGCAGGAAACCGGACAGCACGAAGAAGATCGGGACGCCGATCTCCATTCGCGAGTAGACCGACCCGAGGAAACCGTGGGTGTACTTGCCGGTGGTGTAGGCGGCGTGAGTGGCGACCACCAGCAGTGCGGCCATCGCCCGCACCCCGGTCAGCGCGGGTACCCGGTCGACTCGCGAGACCGCCTCCAGGCCGCCCTGGTCGGCCTCGCCGGTGACCGTCATTGCTCTCGGTGGCGCGGCTTTCCGCCGGGCTTGCGGTTCGCGCCTGTGCCCCGATCCGGTTTGAGGTCGATCAGCACACCGGAGATCCGGGTGTGCTCAAGGGCTTTGAGCGTCGCCCTCGGCAGCTTGGCGGGAAGCTCGACAAGTGAGAAGTCGCTCTTGATGGTGATGTGCCCGAAGTCGCTGCGGTGCAGTTTGCCCTCGTTGGCGATGGCTCCGACGATGGAACCGGGACCCACCTTGTGCCGCTTGCCCACCGCGATCCGATAGGTGGCCAGGTCGTCGCGGGTCTTGCGCGGCGCGCGCTCCCGCTCCGGACGGTCCTCGCGGCGGCGTTCCGGTGGCGGCTCAGTCATCAGGAATGCCGCACCGTCGCGTGACTGCAGCGCCAGTGCTGCGGCGATATCGGCCATCGGGATGTCGTTGTCTCGCTCGTAGTCCTCGATCAGCCGGCGGAACATGTCGAAGCCGGGTGCGCCGATCGCCTCGGTGATCGAGTCACGGAACTTCGACACCCGCTGGGCGTTGACGTCCTCGACGCTGGGCAACTGGACCTCGATGATCTTCTGCCGGGTGACCTTCTCGATCGACGTCAGCAGGTGGCGTTCCCGCGGGGACACGAACAACAGCGCGTCGCCGGAGCGGCCGGCTCGTCCGGTGCGGCCGATGCGGTGCACATAGGACTCCGGGTCATGCGGGATGTCGTAGTTCAGCACATGCGAGATGCGTTCAACGTCAAGGCCTCTGGCGGCGACGTCGGTGGCCACCAGGATGTCGACGGACCCCTTCTTGAGCGCGGCGATGGTGCGCTCCCGCTGAACCTGGGCGATGTCGCCGTTGATCGCGGCGGCGGAGAATCCGCGCGCGCGCAGCTTCTCGGCGACCTCCTCGGTGGCCTGCTTGGTGCGCACGAAGACGATCATCGCCTCGAAGGGCTCCACCTCCAGCACCCTGGTCAGCGCGTCCATCTTGCGCGGCCCGGCGACCTGGATGTAACGCTGGGTGATGTTCTCGGCGGTCGCGGTCTTGGATTTGACCTTCACCTCCACCGCATCGTGCAGGTACTTGCTGGTGATCTTGCGGATGGCCGGCGGCATGGTGGCGGAGAAGAGCGCCACCTGCTTGTACTCCGGGGTGTCGGCAAGGATGCGTTCGACGTCCTCGGCGAAGCCCATCTGCAGCATCTCGTCGGCCTCGTCGAGCACCAGGTAGTCCAGATGCGAGAGGTCCAGGGTGCCGCGCTCGAGGTGGTCGATCACCCGGCCCGGTGTGCCGACCACCACCTGGGCGCCACGCTTGAGCCCGGCCAGCTGCACCACGTAGGACTGGCCGCCGTAGATCGGCAGCACGTTGATCTGCGGGAGGTTGGCTCCGTAGCGGCTGAACGCCTCGGCGACCTGCAGGGCGAGCTCACGCGTCGGCGCCAGCACCAGGGCCTGGGTGTGCTTGCTGGAGATGTCGATCCGCGACAGGATCGGGATCGCGAAGGCCGCGGTCTTGCCGGTGCCGGTCTGCGCGAGGCCGACGACATCGGACCCGGCCATCAGCGCTGGGATGGTGGCGGCCTGAATGGCCGACGGCGACTCGTAGCCGACATCGATGACGGCCTGCAGAACCGCCGGGTGAATGTCCAGGTCGGCGAAGGTCGCAGGGCCCGCCACCGCAGCGTCGTCGAGGGAAGTCATTACGCCATGAGTCTAGGCCGCTGCGAGTCGAACCCGGCTCGCCGGGGCGGGCGGCGTACCGTGCTGCGTTGTGCGTAGACGGGTGGCCGGGTGGCTGGGCGGATGTGTTGCGCTGGCCGCGGTGGCGGGCTGCGGCTCGGGCGACTCGACGGTCTCCAAGACCCCGCTGCCCTCGACGACCGTGTCCTCCGTGACGTCTACGACGGCGCCGCCTACCCCGGCCGCCTCGCCGCCGCCCACCCCGGCCGCGCCGGACCCGTGCGCGGTGAATCTGGCCGCGCCGGCGATCGCGCAGACGGTCACCGAACTGCCCCGCGATCCTCGCAGCGAGCAGGGCTGGAATCCCGAACCCGTGGCCGGCAACTACAACGAGTGCGCGCAACTGTCGGCGATCATCGTCAAGGCCAATACCAACGCCGCAAACCCCAACACCCGGGCGGTGCTGTTCCACCGTGGCAAATTCATCCCCACCGGGGTGCCGGACACCTACGGTTTCAACGGGATCGACCTCACCCTGAGCACCGGCGACACCGTCGCCCTGACCTTCGACGGGGGGATGGGCCTGTCGAGCGTGGTGCGGTTCCGCTGGAACGGCAGCGGCGTCGAACTGATCGGCAACACCCGCTGACGACGCGTTCACTAGGGTCGAACCACATGGACCACGACGCGACCCGGCACTGACGGCAATGCTGGGGATCCTCACCGCACACGCAGTGGCGACGGCGTTGGCTCCCCTACTGGTCGTCCGCCTGGGACGGCGGGCGTTCTACCTGCTGGCACTGGTCCCCCTGGGCTCGCTGGTCTGGGTGCTGGCCCACTGGCCGGGCGCCGAACAGCGTGTCGACATCGCCTGGATCCCGCAACTGTCGATGAACATCGAACTGCGCGTCGACCACCTTGCGGCGATCATGAGCGTGCTGGTGCTGGGCGTCGGCTCACTGGTGCTGTTCTATTGCGCGGAATACTTCCACCACCGCGACGGCCACATCGAACAACGACTGCCCAGCTTCGCCGCCGAGATGGTCGCCTTCTCCGGGGCGATGTTCGGACTGGTGGTCTGTGACAACGCGCTGCTGCTCTACCTGTTCTGGGAGCTGACCACGGTGCTGTCGTTCCTGCTGGTCGGGCACTACGCCGAGCGGGCGGTGAGCCGCACCGCAGCCATGCAGGCCCTGTTGGTCACTACCTTCGGCGGGCTGGCCATGTTGGTCGGCGTCATCATCGTCGGGCAGCGCGCCGGCACCTACCGGCTCTCCGAGTGGGTGGCAGACCCGCCCGGCGGCACCGCGGTCGCGGTGGGTGTGGTCCTGATCATCGTCGGCGCGCTGTCGAAGTCGGCGATCGTGCCCTTTCATTTCTGGCTTCCCGGTGCCATGGCGGCACCCACCCCGGTCAGCGCCTATCTGCACGCCGCGGCGATGGTCAAGGCGGGCATCTACCTGATCGCCCGTCTGACACCGGGTTTCGCGGACTCTCCGGGCTGGCGCCCCACCATCGTCACGCTCGGGCTGGTCACAATGGTGCTGGCCGGTTGGCGGGCGGTGCGCGAGTATGACCTCAAGCTGATCCTGGCCTTCGGCACCGTCAGTCAACTCGGCTTCCTGGTGGTGTTGGTCGGATGCGGCGGTCGCGACACCATGCTCGCCGGTCTCGCCATGCTGTGTGCCCACGCCCTGTTCAAGGCCGCGCTGTTCATGGTGGTCGGCATCATCGACCACTCGACCGGAACCCGCGACATCCGGCGGCTGGGGTGGCTCGGCACGCGGCTACCGGCGTTGTTCGTGATCGCCGCGACAGCAACCGCCAGCATGGCCGCACTGCCGCCGTTCTTCGGTTTCGTCGCCAAAGAGGCGGCCTTCGAAACCCTTCTGCATAGCGACGCCCTGGGCCCCTGGGCTCCGGTGGTGCTCGCCGTCGCGGTCCTCGGATCGGTGTTCACCACCGTCTACAGCCTGCGATTCCTGTGGGGAGCCTTCGCACGCAAGGGATTACCCGCTCCGACCCCCCTGGTGGCCGGTCTGCATCCGCCGACTCGAGAGTTCCTGGTCGCTCCCGCGATCCTGGCAGCCGCCGGACTGGCGGCGGGCCTGCTGGCGGACCGACTGGACTCCGCGCTAGCCGGCTACGCCGCCACGGTCGACCCCTACGGGGCCTCCGACGGCGAATACCACCTGGCGCTGTGGCACGGCCTGAACCTTGCGCTGCTGCTGTCGGCCCTGGTGCTCGGGGTGGGTGCCGCGGAGTTCTTCGGACGGGCGCGCCTGCGCCGGGTGCGTGACCCCAGGTTCCTGCCGCTGGGCAACGCCGATCGGGCATTCGACGCTGTTGTGCGGGGCGCGGACGTCGCCTCGCTACGGCTGACCGGTATCACCCAGCGCGGCTCGCTGCCGATCACCCAGGCGACGATCCTGGCCACCCTGGTGC
>JBFYOQ010000276.1:0-4674 GCA_041303735.1 Mycobacterium sp. | reverse complement strand
GTCCCCCGCCGTCCATGGCGGCCTTGACGGCCTGCACCTGCTCGCTCTGCGAGACCGGGCCGGAGGAGCGGACCGGGGCGATGACCGCGGTCAGCCGGTCGTCGGGGGGGACCTGACGGCGGGTCGCGCGGGTGACGGCGTCATCGGCCTCGGCGCTGTGCCTGGGTCGGGTGGGCGCGCGGTCAGCCGGCGGCGGTGCGTCGGCGGGTGACCGGTCGGGGCCCTCTCCGCTATTCACTGGCCGAGCGCGCCCGTCGAGTGCGAGGCGAGCCCTTCGTCGAGCGGGGAGCGCCGAGCACGTAGGACTTCACCAGGTGATTCCACTCGCAGGTGCGGCACACCTCGACGACGTGGACCGCGAACTCCTCGAAGCGGGTCGCCAGCAGGACCAGTTCCTCGGCGCTGCGGGCCGACCCGGAGACCGCACCGAGGTGCTCACCGAACACCCACGACACCAACGTCAGTGGCTCCTTGCGGCAGATCGGGCACATGATCGCGCTCTGTTTTCCGTGGAACTTCGCCGCGCGCAGCAGGTAGGGGTTGGCGTCGCAGACCTCGGTGACGCCGGTGCGGCCGGAGTAGACCTCGGCCAGCAGGGACCGCCGCCGGAGCGCGTAGTCCACCACCTGTCGCTGAAGACGCACGGTGACCAGAGTACGTCGGGGCATCCCGCCGGGGTGTGCGACCGACCGCAGAACTCCTACGATCACACGGGTGGCGACCGGTCAGACCTCGAGCACACGAGCAAAGGACAGCGACCGCAGCGATACCTGCCAGATCCTCGACACCGCGCTGGCCGAGGGTCAGCTGTCGATGACCGAGCATGCGCAGCGGGTCAAGACCGCCACCGGTGCGGCCACTCTCGGTGATCTGCGCGGGCTGGTTTCCGATCTGCAGACGGGCAACGCACCGGTGCAGTTGCCCGACCTCACCCGTCGGAAGCTGGCGGTGCCGAGCTCCAAGGCCGGCTGGGGGATGCGGGCCGCCATCGCTGCGATGCTGGTGGCCCTAGGAGTCGGAATCGGTTGGGGCCTCTACGGAAACACCAGTTCGCCGCTGAGCGTGACGGCCGATCCTGGTGCCAAGCCCGACGGCATCGCGCCGGTGGTGTTGACCCCGCCGCGTCAGTTGCAGTCACTGGGCGGACTCACCGGCCTGCTGGACCAGATGCGCAAGAAGTTCGGCGATACCTTCGGCTACCGCCTGGTGATCTACCCCGAGTACGCGGTGCTGGACCGCCCGGACCCCACCGACGACCGCCGCAATTTCAACTATTACTACCGCGGCGGCTTCAGCGACCCGACGTCGTCGGCCAAGAGCGGCGATGCCCGCCCTGTCGACCTGGCGAAGTTCGACGCCAAGGCGATCATCGGTGTGCTGCGCGGGGCGCCGGAGACGTTGGGTATCCGCAAGGCCGATGCCATCAAAAACACCTACCTGATCATCGAACCCACCCGGGACCCGACCAATCCCGACGCGGTGACGGTCTCGATCTACGTCTCCAGCGAGTTCGGGAGCGGTTACCTTCAGCTCGCCCCGGACGGCACGGTCAAGAACATCAGCTATCCCTGACGCCCAGCGTGTGGCTTATGCACGCGTTTCGCCGGTTCCCGGTAGACAGGGCCCACGGTCAGCACTCGCTGAGCAGCGGATTTGGCGGCGAATATATCGCTCCGATACAGTTTTGTGAGGTGTCATAGCGCCCTAACGACCGATGCAATCAGGAGGTGACTCAATGCTGGAACTCGCCGTTCTCGGCCTTCTGCTCGAGTCCCCGATGCACGGTTACGAACTGCGCAAGCGGCTCACCGGCCTGCTCGGCGCGTTTCGCGCGTTCTCCTACGGGTCGCTGTACCCGGCGTTACGCCGGATGCAGGCCGACGGGCTGATCGCCGAGGACGCCGCCCCCGAGGGCACCGCGGTGCTGCGCCGCGCGCGGCGGGTCTATCAGCTGACCGACGCCGGCCGGCAGCGCTTCACCGAACTGGTGGCCGACACCGGCCCGCAGAACTACACCGATGACGGTTTCGGTGTGCATCTGGCGTTCTTCAACCGCACCCCGGCCGAGGCCCGGATGCGCATCCTGGAGGGCCGCCGTCGCCAGGTGGAAGAACGCCGCGAAGGCCTGCGCGAAGCAATCGCGCGCGCCAGTAACTCACTCGACCGCTACACCCGCCAGCTGCATCAGCTTGGTTTGGAGTCCAGCGAGCGAGAAGTCAACTGGCTCAACGAACTCATCGCCGCGGAACGGGTGGCACAGAGCCGCCCGGAACAAGGCTGAGAAACACCGGAAGTACACGAAGGAGAACGTCCATGTCCAACGAAGTGCGCGTCGCCATTGTCGGCGTCGGCAACTGCGCGTCCTCTCTGGTGCAGGGCGTGCAGTACTACAAAGACGCCGACCCGAACTCGACCGTCCCCGGCCTGATGCACGTGATGTTCGGCCGTTACCACGTGCGTGACGTCAAGTTCGTCACCGCGTTCGACGTCGACGCGAAGAAGGTGGGCTTCGACCTCTCCGAGGCGATCTTCGCCTCCGAGAACAACACCATCAAGATCGCCGACGTACCGCCCGCCAACGTGATGGTGCGCCGCGGCCCGACGCTGGACGGCATCGGCAAGTACTACGCCGACACCATCGACCTGTCCGACGAGGACCCGGTCGATGTGGTCAAGGTGCTCAAGGAGAATAAGGTCGACGTCATGGTGTCCTACCTGCCGGTGGGCTCCGAAGAGGCCGACAAGTTCTACGCCCAGTGCGCCATCGACGCCGGCGTGGCGTTCGTCAACGCACTGCCGGTGTTCATCGCCTCGGATCCGGTGTGGGCCAAGAAGTTCGCCGACGCCGGTGTCCCGATCGTGGGCGACGACATCAAGAGCCAGGTCGGGGCGACCATCACCCACCGGGTGATGGCCAAGCTGTTCGAGGACCGCGGCGTGCAGCTCGACCGCACCATGCAGCTCAACGTCGGTGGCAACATGGACTTCCTGAACATGCTGGAGCGCGAGCGGCTGGAGTCGAAGAAGATCTCCAAGACCCAGGCCGTCACCAGCAACCTGCAGAAAGAGTTCAACACCAAGGACGTGCACATCGGCCCGTCGGATCACGTCGGCTGGCTCGATGACCGCAAGTGGGCCTACGTCCGTCTGGAGGGCCGCGCGTTCGGCGATGTGCCGCTGAACCTGGAGTACAAGCTCGAGGTGTGGGACTCACCCAACTCCGCCGGCGTGATCATCGACGCGGTGCGGGCGGCCAAGATCGCCATGGACCGCGGCGTCGGCGGCCCGGTGGTCGCCGCCTCGGCCTACCTGATGAAGAGCCCGCCGCAGCAGTTGCCCGATGACGTGGCGCGCGCACAGCTTGAGGAATTTATCGAGGGGTAGGTTCCTTCGAGTCTAAAGTGCGGTCCGGCTCCGGCCGGGCCGCACTTTCGCGTTAACTAGGCACCGTGGATGAGTTCACCTACCTCCCGGAGAACGCCGAGCAGGCCGCCGTCAGCGGACCGCTGCCGGCTGTGTCCCGTGTCGAGCGAGGCGATATCAGCGCGCTGCGCTGGGGCACTGATCCGGCCCGCGTGGTGTTTCTCCATGGCGGCGGGCAGAACGCGCACACCTGGGACACCGTGATCCTCGGCCTGGGGCTGCCCGCGCTGGCGGTCGACCTGCCCGGCCACGGCCGCTCAGCCTGGCGCGACGACGGCGACTACGGGCCCAAGCTCAACGCCGCGGCGGTCGAACCGGTGATCCGCGAACTCGCACCGGACACCGATCTGGTGGTCGGCATGTCCCTGGGCGGGCTGACGGCGATGCGCCTGGCGGTGACCGCACCGAAATTGGTGCCCAGGCTGGTGATGGTGGACGTCACCCCGTCGGCGCCCGAGCGCCACGAGCAGATGACCCAGGCCCAGATGGGCACGGTGGCATTGGTGCAGGGCGATCGCAGCTTTCCCAGCTTCGAGGCCATGGTCGACATCACCGTCGCCGCCTCCCCCAACCGTTCGCCGGAGTCGTTGCGGCGCGGGGTGTTTCACAACTCCAAGGAACTCGATGACGGCACCTGGACGTGGCGCTACGACACCTTCCGCAAGGGCGAGGGTTTCGAGGGCCTGTGGGACGACGCGCTGTTGCTGCAGACGCCGACCACCCTGGTGCGCGGAGCCAACTCGTTCTTCGTCAACGATGACGACGCGGAGCGGTTCGCCCGGGAGGCGCCGGGTTTCCAGCGAGTGATCGTGGTGCCCGACTCCGGTCACTCGGTGCAGGGTGATCAGCCGCGGGCGCTGGTGGAGATCCTGCGCACCGTGCTTGAGGGCGCCGCCTAGGCGTAAGCGGCCTAACCTGAAACCATGGCCTTCCCCATCCGCATCGGCGTCCAACTACAGCCCCAGCACTCCAGCCACTACGGCTACATCCGCGACGCGGTACGCCGGTGTGAGGACATCGGCGTCGACGTCGTCTTCAACTGGGACCATTTCTATCCGCTCTACGGCGATCCCGACGGCGCGCACTTCGAGTGCTGGACGATGCTGGGCGCCTGGGCCGAGCAGACCTCGCGCGTGCAGATCGGCGCGCTGGTGAGCTGCAACTCCTACCGCAACCCCGAACTGCTCGCCGACATGGCGCGCACCGTCGACCACATCAGCGAGGGCCGGCTGATCCTGGGCATCGGGTCGG
>JBFYOQ010000275.1:0-8510 GCA_041303735.1 Mycobacterium sp. | reverse complement strand
ACGACCCGCAGGCCCGCGAGTGGTCCAGCCATAAGTCCAACCGCCTTCCTCAGTGAAGATCCTTCTTTGTACCGTGTGGATCCATGACCACCTACACCGGCATCGATCACCTTTCCGTCTCGCTGGACGGCGCCGTGCTGTCGGTGACGTTCAACCGGCCCGACAGCCTGAACTCGCTGACCGCCGCGATGATGGAGATGCTCTGCGACGTGCTCGATCGGGCGGGCCGCGACCCTGACGTGAAGGTGGTGCGCCTCGGCGGAGCCGGGCGCGGGTTCTGTGCGGGCGCGGGTATCAGCGCCGAGGATCAGGCGCAGGCGGGTGTGTCCGATGACATCGACCCGCTGCTGGCCGCGGTCAACATCGCGGTGCGCAAGATCGCCGATCTGCCTCAGCCGGTGGTCGCCGTGGTCCAGGGTCCTGCCGCCGGCGTCGGCGTCTCGCTGGCATTGGCGTGCGACATCGTCATGGCCTCGGAGAAAGCGTTCTTCCTGCTGGCGTTCACCAAGATCGGGCTGATGCCCGACGGCGGAGCGTCGGCCCTGGTGGCCGCATCGATCGGCCGCACCCGGGCGATGAAGATGGCGCTGCTGGCCGAGCGCCTGCCGGCGACCGAGGCATTCGAGTACGGGCTGGTGTCGTCGGTACACGTGGCCGACGAATTGGAATCCGCGGTGGACGCGGTGATCAACCAGCTGGCCTGCGGACCGGCGATCGCACTGCGTAAGACCAAGCACGCCATCAACACCGCGACACTGACCGAACTCGATGAAGCGCTGGTGCGCGAGACCAAGGGTCAGCTGATCCTGTTGCACACCAAGGACTTCGCCGAAGGCACCCGCGCCTTCCAGGAGCGGCGGCCGGCGCAATTCAGCGGCGCCTGAGATCGCTTCTCTCCCGAAGCGGTGACACCCGCTGAGGTTTGATATCACCAGTGATATCAAGTTCCGCACAGGCTCATCGGTTCGCAGAACGCGTAAACGGCCGCCGTGGGTCATCATCATCTGCGTGAGTCCGAACTACACCTACCGAGCCGAGTGGGACCCGCCCGAGTTCCACTACACCGCCCGTTGCCTCGAGTTCCCCCGCCTGTACGCATCGGGCGACACCGCCCACGAGGCGGTGGCCGCCACGCTTCATGGTGCGGACCTCCCGGTCCCTGCATGCCAAGCTCATGGTCGAGGCGACCGAACAGCGGGTGTCCTTCAACCAGTGGGTGGCCACCAAACTCAGCGGCCGCGCGCCCTCGTTCGACCCACTCTTCGACTAAAGCGCAGCTAGAGCCCGAAGATCGGCGGCAACGCCAGCACCATGATCAGGCCCCACACCAGATGGGTGAGGAACGGGGCCAGCACACCGCCGGTAGCACGTCGTTCCAGGGCGCACACCGTTCCCAGGATCAGCGCGGCGAAGCCGAGCATGGGGTTGCCGCTGGCCCAGGTGCAGATCACGTACAGCAGGGTCGAGATGGCGACCGGATGAAAGTTCCCGAGCGCGGTGTAGAGCGCACCGCGAAAGAACAGTTCCTCGGCGACGCCGTTGACCACCGCGATCAGCACGATGATCCACAGCGGCCCGAAGGTGGTGAACTGCAGCACGCGGGTGATCCGTTCGGCCACCGGCGGTATCTCACGCGCCACCAGACCGCCGGCCAGGAACGCCGCGCCGAGCAGCAGTCCCACCACTGCCCCGGTGATCACCGGGCGCTGATTGCGGCCGTGCCACTTGATCGAACCCAGATGCAGCGGCCCGGACGCGAATGCCCCGGCCACCCAGGTGGCGGCCAACGCCAGGGTCATCCAGTAGAACGACGGATCGCCGGGCCTGATGCGTAGCGACAGTCCGAGCAGAACAGCGCCGGCGACCATGACGATGCACACAACGACCTTGCGGCGTCGTACCACCGAAGGCCATTCCTGATGCGGCACAGCCTCTCGGACAGCGGCCCCGCGGATCTCTTCCAGCACCGTGACTACCGTACGAAAGTTTCGGGTCTCATTGGTGACACAAGCCTTACGTCTGCGCTTCGCGATGAAGTTCCATCAGTCTCTCGTAGACGACGGCGTTAGTGCGGTTGCCGGCGATCTCGGCGTCGCTGAGTTCGCGCCGCACGCGGCCGGGCACCCCCGCCACCAGCGACCGTGGCGGGATCACCACCCCCTGGGGAATCAGCGCACCCGCGGCCACCAGTGAGCCGGTCCCGATCACCGCGCCGTTGAGCACGATCGCTCCCATGCCGATGAGCGCACCGTCCTCGACGGTGCAGCCGTGCAGCACCGCGTTGTGCCCGATGCTGACACCGGCGCCGACGCTGACCGGATATTCGGGGTCGACGTGGATCGTCACACCGTCCTGGACGTTGGTGCCGGCCCCGATCTCGATGGGTTCGGCCTCGGCCCGAAGGGTCGCCGAGTACCAGACGCTGACCCGCGCCGCGAGCCGCACCTGGCCTATCAGGGTGGCGTTGGGGGCCACCCAGGATTCGGGGTGCAGGTCGGGCGCGCGGCCGCGCAGGGTGATGAGCAGGGGGTCCGGCATGAGAGGCAATGGTACGAACTCGCGGTTTTGGGTAACGGAACGGGCCACGACTACGATTCTTTTCTCGTGACCACTCGAACGAAGACTTCAGGCCTTGTCGCCGCCGTCGCCGCGATCGCCGTGGCGATTCCGACCGCCGTGCAGGCCTACGCCGAACCCACGCCGACCCCGGTCGATCCCCCGGCTCCTACCGCCTCGGTCCCGGTGCCGACCTCGACGAAGGTGCCCGACCCGCAGGGACCCGGCTGTGACGCCTACCGCAGGGAGGTGCCGACCGGCGCCGGCTCGATCGAGTCGATGGCGCTGCAGACCGGATCGCAGGCCATCGCCAACAACCCGGATCTGAGCACTTTCAGTGCGGCCATCTCCGGCAAGCTCAACCCGGATGTCAACATCGTCAGCGTCCTCGACGGCGGCCCGTATGTGGTCTTCGCGCCGACCGACGCGGCCTTCTCCAAGCTCGATCCGGCCACCGTGGAGACACTGAAGACCGATCCGACGGTGCTGCTGCCGACGCTGTTCTATCACATGGTTCTGGGTTATCTCGGGCCCAACGACGTGCAGGGCACGATGCCGACGCAGGACGGTCGTTCGGTGGTCGTCACCGGCAAGGGTGGCGACATCAAGGTCAACGACAACCGGGTGAGTTGCGCCTACGCCGCCCGCGGTGCCTACATCTACATGATCGACACGGTGCTGACGCCGCCGACGCCGGCCGCTGAGGCGGCTGACTCGGCGACGCCGAGCACCAGTTCGACGACGACGACGACGGCGACGACGTCGGAGTCGGCCAGCCCGACGACATCGGCCGCCCCGGCGACCTCAGAGGCACCGTCGGTGGCCGCCGAAACGACGACACCGAGGGCCGCCGCTTAGCTCGTAGCTGGACTCCAGCGGGGCT
The DNA here is from genome assembly GCA_041303735.1 of Mycobacterium sp. Classification (GTDB taxonomy): domain Bacteria; phylum Actinomycetota; class Actinomycetes; order Mycobacteriales; family Mycobacteriaceae; genus Mycobacterium. The sequence continues at coordinate 5,071 of JBFYOQ010000275.1, read as the reverse complement.
TCAGCGGGCCTTCCACACCGGCGCGCGCTTCTGGGCGAACGCCATCGGGCCCTCCATGGCGTCCTCGGAGCCAAAGACGACGCGCATCTCCCGGTTGGACCGCTTCCACGCGTCCTTCTCGGCGGTGATCGCGCCCTCGTCGGCACCGGCCGCGACCCGCTTGCTGGCCTGAACCGCCAGCGGCGCATTAACGGTGATCCGCTCGGCCAGCGCGATCGCCGCGTCGAGTACCGAGTCGCCGTCGGCGACGACCTCGTTGATCAGCCCCCAGCGCAGGGCTTCCTCGGCGCTGATCGGCTCTCCGGTCAGTAGCAGGTGCATGGCGACCTTGCGGGGCAGCTGGTCGGCGATGCGGAAGACGCCGCCGGCTGCGGCGATCAGACCGCGCTTGACCTCCGGCAGGCCGAACTTCGCGCTGGCCTGCGCGACGACGAGGTCACTCGCGAGCGCCAGTTCGGTGCCGCCGCCCAGTGCGGTGCCGTTGACCGCGGCGATGATCGGCTTGTCGATGAAGTGCTCGACGAAACCGGCGAAGCCCCACTCCGGGTGGTCGGGGTGAAAGATGTTCTCTCCACGCGAGATCGCCTTCAGATCGGCCCCGGCGCAGAACGACTTGTCGCCCGCACCGGTGATGATCACCGCCCAGATGTCCTTGTCGTCCTGCGCCTGCTGCAGGGCTTCACCGACACCGATGCTGACCGCGGAGTTGACGGCGTTACGCGCATCGGGGCGGTTGATGGTGATGATCACGGTGTTGCCCCGGCGCTCGGTCAGAGCGCCGGGGGTCACGTCGCCATCAGACACAGCCATGCTTAGAGCAGCTCGAGGATGGTGGCGTTGGCCTGGCCGCCGCCCTCGCACATGGTCTGCAATCCGTACCGGATGTTGTTGTCGCGCATGTGATAGAGCAGTGTCGTCATGATCCGCGCACCCGAACCGCCCAGGGGGTGGCCCAGCGCGATGGCGCCGCCGTTGGGGTTGAGCTTGGACTCATCGGCGCCGATCTCCTTGAGCCACGCCATCGGAACGGGAGCGAAGGCCTCATTGACCTCGAAGACGCCGATGTCGTCGACGCTCAACCCGGAACGCTTCAGCGCCTTCTGGGTGGCCGGAATCGGAGCGGACAGCATCATCACCGGGTCGGCACCCGCCAGGCATGCGGTGTGCACGCGGGCAAGGGGCTTGAGGCCCAACGACTTTGCTTTCTCGGCCGACATGAACAGCAGCGCACCTGAGCCGTCGGAGATCTGCGAGGAGTTGCCGGCGTGGATCACACCGTCCTCTTTGAACGCCGGCTTGAGTCCGGCCATCTTCTCCAGGGTGGTGCCCAGGCGGATGCCCTCGTCCTTGGTGATGACGTTACCGTCGGGATCCTTGATGCCGACGATCTGATCGTCGAAGGCACCTGACGCCTGCGCCTTACCGGCCTTCTCATGTGAGTCCAGTGAGAACTGATCGAGCATGGTGCGGGTCAGGCCCCACTTCTCGGCCATCATCTCCGCGCCGATGCCCTGGTTCGGGGTGCGGTCGTAGCGGGCCTTGAAGTTCGCCGAGTAGGGGTTGCCGCCATTGGCCAGCGAGGCACCCATCGGGGTGCGCGACATCGACTCGACACCGCCGGCGATGACGGCGTCGTAGTGGCCGGCCACCACGCCGGCGGCGGCGAAGTGCACCGACTGCTGGCTGGACCCGCACTGGCGGTCCACGGTCACCCCGGGGATGGTCTCGGGCCAGCCGGCGGTCAGCACCGCGGTGCGGGCGATATCGAGGGCCTGCTCACCGGCCTGCATGACGCAGCCCCAGATCACGTCGTCGATGATCTCCGGGTCGATCCCGGCGCGCTGGGCCAGGCCGTTGAGCACCTGGGCCGACAACTCCGCCGGGTGCACCCCGGACAGACCACCGTTGCGCTTGCCGACCGGTGCCCGCACTGCCTCGACAATGACCGCTTCCGCCATGGACTTCTCCTTAATAGTTAGGTGTTCTATATCCGATTCTGACGACCAACCAACCGTTTGGTCAAACCTGCTCGGAGCGGGACTCCACATGGACCGGCACATCGTCGTCCCAGGGCTGACGGACCACCATGTCGGCCACCTTGACCCAGCCCCGCTCGAATTCCCCGGTAGCGGCGTCCACCAGGCGGTAACGCTGGGTTTGGCGGTGGATCGGCTGGGCGTCGAGGAGCACGATCCGCACCTCGCCGGGCTCGAAGTGGCAGCGCCGCTGCAGGGCGGCGATCAGCTGCTCGTTGTGCAGGTGTCCGTCGCCGAAGTTCCACCCCATTGCCATGCTGCAGATGCGCTCGCCGTCGGTGACGGAGTAGTCGTCCTCGTTGTGCCCGGCCATCGCCCGATGGGCGAGGGTGAACAGCGCCTTGCCGTGGGTGTTGAAGCTGCGGAAGGCGTAGCCCATGTAGATCGGGATCTGAGCGGCCTCCTTGCTGCCGTAGAACTTCTCCAGTTGGGCGGCGGGCATATTGGCGATCGAGACGATGCCGCTCTCGAGTTTGGCCTCGGCCGAGGGCTTGATGCACCACAGCGTGGTGTCCCAGTTGCCGGCGTAGTACCGCATGCCGGGCAGAAAGGAGATTTTGTGCGGCATCAGGTTTCCGGCGACCACGAAGGACGCCATGACGGCGAACAGGATGACAGGCCACGGGTTGGTCATGTCCGACAGACCGATCTCCGCGTGGCCGACGAACAGCGCCAGCACTCCGAAGATCATGAAGACGTTCCACTCCAGGGGCACCCCCATCGGGATGGCCGACAGGATGCCGAGGTGGAAGCACACCATCACGAAGGCGGCGATGGCGGTGGGCCAGCCGCCGTGGGAGAACAACAGAACGAGCGGGATGCACATCTCGATCGCGGTGCTCACGTGCGCGACGGCACGCGACAGCGGACCGGGACGCAGATCATCCGGGAAGCGTTGAAAGAAGGCGCGTTTGAAGGGTTTGGGCCGCATCACCGGGCTGTTGGACATCATCGTGGACACGACGAACGGGAAATGGCGGGTGAGCTTGGAGGTGGCTGCTCCCATCCAGATCGCTACGCAGGCCAGTTTCGCCGCGATCAGCACGTTGGGGCCGCCGAACAGGAAAGCGGCGACGAACGGCGCGTACACCTCGCCGCGGGCGGCCAGGAAGATGGTCTTGTCGCGCAGGCCGCACAGTGCCAGCAGTGCGAGCACGGCTACCGATTGCCACACCGGCAGCAGACCGACCTCGGTGCCCAACGACGCATCGGGTCCGGTGCCGTTGGAGAACAGCGCGACGGCCAGCACCACCAGCAGTGCGCCGTAGCAGAGGACGTCGATGGGGTCGCGGTTGTCACCACGCGTCAGCGGCACCCGCGAAGGCCAGGGTGGGAGCCGAATGGTGTTGGGCCGCAACCAGTACAGGATGGAGCCCATCGGCGGGTAGAACCGGTTGTTCAGCGGACCGAAGCCGCACCCCAGGCCGACCACCTCGAAGAGGATGGTGAAGAACACCACCTTCTGGAACACGATCGGCTCGGTCCACCACTGACCGATATTGCCCCACCCGTCGATGCCTTTGGTGGCCAGTCCGAACGACAGGCCGGCCAGGATGTAGAGGGCGATCTTCACGACATAGAACAGGTGCAGCGCCACCGGTGTGCCAAATCCGACCTCGGCCCAGTGCCGTGCCATCGGCTTGATCTTCTCCGCGCGGGTGCCCTGGCTCCACTGCTCGAAGTCGAGGACCGGCACCTCCTGCTTCAGAAATCCCATGGGTCAAGCTTTTCAGACTTTTGCCGGTGGGCGGTAGAAGATGGCCAGTTGAGCGATACCGGCTGCCAGTCCCAGTCCCAGCGCGATCGCCAGACCCCACCAGCCGTGCAGGTACCCGTAGTAGTCGGTGTTGCCGAAGAGCAAACGGTCCAGGCTCAAGCGGCCGGCGCCCAGCGCTCCGAGGGACACCGCCGAGGTGGCCAGCACCAGGTTGTACTCCCACCCCTCCTTGACGATGAAGAAGCCGTTGGCGCGGTGCACCGTCGCCGCCGCCACGAACATCAGCGCCACGAAGCCCGCCGCGGCGAACGGGGTGAACAGGCCCAGCGCGAGGCAGACGCCGGCGCCGATCTCAGTGGAGGCCGCCAGCCGGGCGTGGAACATACCCGGCCGCATCCCGATGCTGTCGAACCACGACGCGGTGCCGCCGATCCCGCCGGGACCGAAGAACTTGTTGTAGCCGTGCGCGGCCATCGTCAGGCCGATCACCACGCGCAGGATCAGCACTCCGGCATCGAAGGCAGTCACGGCTGACAACCTAGGGCATGCGCCAGTCTCGGGAGGTAGCCATCGACGTCGACGTTGACCGGGTCGGCGTGCACGCTGACCGCGACCGTGCCACCGATGCCGTGCACACCGTGGGTCAGGCTCTGCATCGGTGAGAGCGCGGGGAAGCCGGCGGTGAACAACACCGGAGCGCCGCCGAAGCTCAGATCGGCCGGACCGCGATTGACACTGGAGACCACCGTGTTACCCGAGACGGTCTCGCCGCGTGCGCCGGCATCGAACTTGCCCACGCCCCAGCGCAGCAGCCAGGCCGGCGTGGCGGCGAAGGCCTCCGCGGAGGTGACAGCCGCGCGGTGACGCCGCCGGCGGCGCTGCTCGTCCAGCTCAGCCGCGATCTGCGCGGTCCGCTCGGCGCGGCCCAGTTCCGGGTACAGCCCGACCGAGACGTTGGCGAAGTTGTTGTTCGCGGCCGCTACGGCGCCGGTGTCCGGCCCGGCCATCGGGACCTCGGCGCCGAGCCTGTTCACATCCTCACCGCGGGCGCGCAGGTAGCCGCCCAGCGCCTCGGAGATGGCGACCAGCGCACCGATGGTCACCGTGGGCGTCAATCTGCCTGAGTCCAGGACCAGGGTGCGCAGCATGGGTGTCGCGACCGGGCGCGCATTGATGCTCAACGCCGGCCGCGGCGGGTTCGGCGGGGGCGATCCCCGGTGCGCGCGGGCGGCCACCAGGGCGCGCCACGGCAGAAAACCGGGTCGAGGAGTCGCCACCGGCGGTATCGGTGCGCGCCGGCCCAGCAGGGCGGCCGCGA
>JBFYOQ010000274.1:0-3795 GCA_041303735.1 Mycobacterium sp. | reverse complement strand
CGGGTCGATGACCACCCGCTCGACCGGTTTCCCGAGCAGCGCCTCGGGATGGTGCACGAGGTAGGTGTCGAGCGGGTCATCACGGGCGATCAGCACCACCAGCGCCCCCTGGCCGCGCCGGCCCGATCGGCCGGCCTGCTGCCAGAACGAGGCCACGGTCCCGGGAAAGCCGGCCAGCAAAACGGCGTCGAGCCCGGCAATGTCGATGCCGAGTTCCAGCGCGTTGGTGGTGGCCAACCCGCGCAGTTCCCCTTCGGACAGGGCACTCTCCAGTGCGCGGCGGTCCTCGGCGAGGTAGCCGGCGCGGTAGGAGGCCACCGTGTCACACAGCTGTGGCGCGATCTCCGCCAGGCGTGCCCGTGCGCTCAGCGCCGTCAGCTCCGCCCCGCGGCGGGACCGGACGAAGGTCAATGTGCGGGCGCCCTCGGCCACCAACTCCGCCATCATGCGCGCGGCCTCCGCTCCGGCCGAGCGTCGCACCGGTGCCCCGTTCTCGCCGATGACGTCCTCGCGCAGTTCGGGCTCCCACAGCGCGATGGTCCGCGAGCCGTGCGGTGAGCCGTCATGGGTGACTTCCGAGACCGGCCGGCCGATCAGCTCGGCCGCGGTAGCGCCCGGTGAAGCGGTGGTGGCGCTGGCGAAGATGACGGTGGGCCCGCCGGTGCCGGGGGGACTGTAGCGCGCGGCCAATCGCAGCAGCCGTCGCAGGACCATGGCAACGTTGGATCCGAAAATTCCTCGGTAGTAATGGCATTCGTCGACCACGATGTAACGCAGACCGCGAAGGAACACGGCCCAGCGGGCATGGTTGCGTAGCAGGGACAGGTGGATCATGTCGGGGTTGGAGAACAACCAGCGGGACCGTTCGCGTGCGAACCGCCGGATCTCGGCGGGGGTGTCGCCGTCATAGGAGGCCGGTACCGCGTCGTCGAGACCGGCCGCCGTTGTCAGCGAGTGCGCTGTGCGGAGCTGGTCGTGGCCGAGCGCCTTGGTGGGGGACAGATACAGGGCACGGGCCCGCGGATCACGGACCAGGGCGTCGAGGATCGGGAGCTGGAACGCCAGCGATTTGCCTGATGCCGTGCCGGTGCTGATCACCACGTCCTGCCCGGATCGCGCGAGGTCGGCCGCCCGCACCTGATGCGACCAGGGTGCGGTGATGCCACGCCCCCGTAACGCCGCGACGACGTCCTCGGTGGCCCAGCTCGGCCAATCGCACGACTCGGCGGTGCGGGCCGGGATTTCGGCCACGTGCCGCAGCGAGGCGGCAGCCGAGCCGGCGTCGGCCCCGCCGCACGCCGCGGCCAGCAACTCGCTGCCGAAAGTCATGGTCGTCCTCGCCGTTGTCCGGGGTTGGTGTTCAGCACGAAAGCGGATGATTGAATTCTGCTCCGAGACTGTCCTAACAGCGCCGGACGTGATTTGATGACGTTGGTCGCAGCTTCTGTGTTCGTGTCTGGCACATCGCAGGATCTTCGTTGCGGTCGCGGTTCCTGCGAGGGTCTGTGAGCCGGGGAAACCCGGCAACTCTCTACGAAGGATGGCGGTCCAACAGGCCCGGTCTGCCGAAACATCGGCGGACTGCACTCGCAGTTAGAGAAGGAAAGTTACAAAGATGCCACAGGGAACTGTGAAGTGGTTCAACGCGGAGAAGGGCTTCGGCTTTATCGCCCCGGAGGACGGCTCCGCCGATGTTTTCGTCCACTACACGGAGATCCAGGGATCGGGCTTCCGCACCTTGGAGGAGAACCAGAAGGTTGAGTTCGAGGTGGGCCAGAGCCCGAAGGGTCCGCAGGCCACCGGCGTTCGCGCCGTCTGACACGTCGACGACAACACCCCCGCGCGTCCGTCACGGGCGCTGCGGGGGTGTTTTCTTTTGTGTCGCGCCCGACCTGCTGCCCTACTGTCGAACCGTGAGCCAGCTGTCCTTCTTCTCGGCTGAGTCGGTGCCCCCCGAGGTCACCGACCTCACCGGGGTGCTGGCAGCGTCCGGGCAGGTGGTCACCGTGGGTGCGGGGGCGCGACTGTCGGTGGTGGTAGACGGGATGTGGCGGGCCATCGCGCTGGCCGAGATGATGACCGCTGCCGGCCTGCAGGCCGAGATCACCCGCACCGAGGAGGACTCCCCGCTGGTGCGCACCGCCGTCGACGTCCGGTTGACGTCCATCGCGGCCAGCTGGACCCGCGGCGCGGTCAAGACGGTCCCCCCGCAGTGGCTGCCCGGCCCGCGTGAACTGCGGGCCTGGATCCTGGCGGCGGGCCACCCCGATGCCGACCGATACCTGCTGGGTCTGGACCCGCACGCCCCGGATACTCATTCCCCCCTGGCGTCGGCGCTGATGCGTGTCGGTATCGCCCCCACGCTGATCGGGACCAGGGGCTCTCGGCCGGCATTGCGGATCAGCGGCCGACGGCGGTTGTTGCGCCTGGTGGAGAACGTGGGGGAACCGCCACTCGACCCCGAGGCGTTGGCCCTCTGGCCCAAGGTCTGAGGCAGAGCCGAGCGCATCATCACGGGGGAGGCCACCGGGGAGTCGGTTTGCATCCCCGTGCCAGGGGGTGCCACATTGTGTGGTGCGCCGGATGGCGGGGGTATTGGTGGGGCGAGAGTGAAAGTGGGGCGTAAGCGCAGGTGGCTGGCGACGATCGAAGCGTCCGGCGGCTCGTCATAGTCGAGTCGCCCACTAAAGCACGCAAGATCGCCGGATACCTCGGCCCCAACTACATCGTGGAATCCTCCCGCGGGCACATCCGGGATCTGCCCAAGGGCGCCGCCGACGTGCCGGCTAAGTACAAGGCCGAGAAGTGGGCTCGCACCGGTGTCGACGTCGATAACGACTTCGAACCGCTCTATGTGATCAGCCCGGATAAGAAGGCCGTCGTCGCCGAACTCAAGAGCCTGCTCAAGGGCGTCGACGAGTTGTATCTGGCCACCGACGGGGACCGCGAGGGCGAGGCCATCGCCTGGCATCTGCTGGAGACCCTCAAGCCCAGCGTGCCGGTCAAGCGCATGGTGTTCCACGAGATCACCGAGCCCGCGATCCGCGCGGCGGCCGACAATCCCCGCGACCTCGACACCGATCTCGTCGACGCCCAGGAGACCCGGCGCATCCTCGACCGTCTGTACGGATACGAGGTCAGCCCGGTGCTCTGGAAGAAGGTAGCCCCGAGGCTGTCGGCCGGCCGGGTGCAGTCGGTGGCCACCCGAATCATCGTCCAGCGCGAGCGCGAGCGGATGGCGTTCCGCAGCGCTTCGTACTGGGACGTGCTGGCCGACCTCGACGCCAGTGTGTCCGATCCGGGTGCCACGCCGCCGAGGTTCACCGCCCGCCTGGTTGCCGTCGACGGCAAGCGGGTGGCCACCGGCCGGGATTTCGACTCGGTCGGCGCGGTGCGCAAACCCGACGAGGTGCTGGTACTCGACGAGTCCGCCGCCACCGGTCTGGCCACCGGGCTGCGAGGTGCGCCGCTCACCGTCGCCTCGGTGGAGGAGAAGCCGTACACCCGCCGGCCGTATCCGCCGTTCATGACCTCCACGCTGCAGCAGGAGGCCGGCCGCAAACTGCGCTTCTCCTCCGAGCGCACCATGAGCGTCGCGCAGAAGCTGTACGAGAACGGCTACATCACCTACATGCGCACCGACTCGACCACGCTGTCGCAGTCAGCCATCGAAGCGGCCCGCAACCAGGCCCGCCAGCTCTACGGCGAAGAGTATGTGCATCCCTCTCCGCGTCAATACACCCGCAAGGTGAAGAACGCCCAGGAGGCGCACGAGGCCATCCGCCCGGCCGGCGA
>JBFYOQ010000273.1:0-10638 GCA_041303735.1 Mycobacterium sp. | reverse complement strand
GGCGGCGGGATCGGGGCAGCGATCGCCGAGGCGCTGGCACCCACCCACACCCTGCTGCTGGCCGGCCGGCCCTCGCCACGCCTCGACGCGGTGGCGGACCGGTTCGGTGCCACCACCTGGCCGCTGGACCTCACCGACGACGAGGGGATCGAGGCGGCCGCCGAGGTGCTCGCCGAGCTCGACGTGCTGGTGCACAACGCGGGGGTGGCCTATCCCGGCACTGTGGCGGAGTCCACCGTCGAGCAGTGGCGGGCCACCCTCGCGGTCAATGTGACGGGCGCGGTGGCATTGACCCTTGCGCTGCTGCCGGCATTGCGGGCGGCACGCGGGCAGGTGGTGTTCGTCAACTCCGGCTCAGGCCTGAACGCCTCACCCGGGCTAGCGTCGTATTCGGCGAGCAAGTTCGCGCTGCGCGCGTTCGCCGACTCGCTGCGCGCCGATGAACCACTGCTGCGGGTCACCAGCGTGCACCCGGGCCGGGTGGACACCGAGATGCAGCGCGATCTGGTGGCCTATGAGGGTGGCGACTACGACCCGGCACGGTTCCTCACCCCGGACACCGTCGCAAGGGCCGTCGCTCAGGTGGTCGCCACTCCCCCCGACGCACACACCCACCAGGTGGTGATCCGCCCCCGCGGGCACCTCCCCGGGTGACGTCAGACGACGAGGTTGACCAGTCGGCCGGGCACCACGATCACCTTCTTGGGTGTGGCTCCGTCGAGGAAGGCCTGCACCTTCTCGTCAGCCAGCGCGGCGGCCTGCACGACAGCCTGCTCGGCATCGGCGCCGACGGTGATGTGCCCGCGGACCTTGCCGTTGACCTGAACGGGGTATTCCACGGTGTCGGTCACCAGATAGGACTCGTCGACCTCGGGGAACGGACCGTGCGCCAACGACGCATCATGGCCCAGCCGCCGCCACAGTTCCTCGGCCAGGTGCGGCGCCAACGGTGCGGTCATCAGCACCAGCGGTTCGAGCGCCGCCCGGGCGGTGACGCCCTCCTTGGTCAGGTGGTTGGTGTACTCGATCAGCTTCGCCGCAGCGGTGTTGTTGCGCAGATTCGTGTAGTCGTCGCGCACCCCGGCGATTGTGCGGTGCAGCGCCCGCAGCGTCTCCTCGGTGAGTGCGTCCTCGGAAACCCTTGCCTGGCCGGTGCTTTCATCGATCACCAGCCGCCACACTCGCTGAAGAAAGCGGTGGGCGCCGACGACGTCCTTGGTGGCCCATGGTCGCGACGCCTCCAAAGGCCCCATCGACATCTCGTAAACCCGCAGGGTGTCCGCACCGTAGGACTCGCAGATCTCATCCGGGGAGATGGAGTTCTTCAGGCTCTTTCCGATCTTGCCGAACTCCTGGAAGACCTCAATCTCGCCGTCCGGGCCGGGCAGCAAGAACGTGCCGTCGCGCTCGACGACGTCGGCGGCCGGCACGTAGGCGCCGCGGGAGTCGGTGTAGGCGTGCGCCTGGATGTAGCCCTGGTTGACCAGCCGGCGGTACGGCTCGCGGGAGGTGACGTGGCCCAGGTCGTGGAGCACCTTGTGCCAGAAGCGGGAGTACAGCAGGTGCAGCACCGCGTGCTCGACGCCGCCGACGTAGAGGTCGACCCCGCCGGGGTCGCGCGGACCGTGCTCGGCGGGACGCGGTCCCATCCAGTACGCCTCGTTCTCGATCGCGCAGAACGTCTTGTTGTTGTGCGGGTCGGCGTAGCGCAGTTCGTACCAGGAGCTGCCGGCCCACTGCGGCATGACGTTGGTGTCGCGGGTGTAGGTCTGCAACCCGTCCCCGAGGTCGAGTTCCACGTGCACCCAGTCGGTCGCCTTGTTCAGCGGCGGCGACGGCTCGCTGTCGGGGCTCTCCGGGTCGAACGACACCGGGGAGTAGTCGGCGATATCGGGCAACTCCACCGGCAGCAGGGCTTCCGGCAGCGGGTGGGCGCGGCCGTCGCTGTCGTAGACGATGGGAAACGGTTCACCCCAATAGCGTTGCCGGGCGAACAGCCAGTCCCGCAGCTTGTACTCGACGCGGCCGTGGCCCCGGCCATCGGCCTCCAGTCGCGCGATGATCGCCGTCTTGGCCTCCGTGACGGCGAGGCCGTCGAGATAGCCAGAGTTCACGCACACGCCGTCGCCGGTGTACGCCTCCTGCGAAACATCTCCTCCGGCGATGACTTCGGTGATCGGCAGACCGAATGCGTCCGCGAAATCCCAGTCACGCTGGTCGTGTCCCGGGACCGCCATGATCGCGCCGGTGCCGTAGCCCGCGAGGACGTAGTCGGCGATGAAGACCGGAACCGGTTGCCCGTTCGCGGGATTGGTGGCGTAGCTGCCGAGGAACACCCCGGTCTTGACCTTGTTCTCCTGGCGCTCCAGGTCAGACTTGGCGGCGATCGAGCGTCGGTAGGCCGCCACGGCGTCGGCCGGGTTCGCCGCTGCGCCGGTCCAGCGCGAGTCCACACCCTCGGGCCACTGCGACGCGGTGATCTCATCGACGAGGTCGTGCTCGGGAGCCAGGACCAGATAGGTGGCGCCGAACAGGGTGTCGGGCCGGGTGGTGAACACCTCGATCTCGGTCTGTCCGACTGAATCGGGCCGCAGCTGGGCATCGTCGCCGACGGTGAACAGCGCCGCGGCGCCGGTGGAGCGCCCGATCCAGTTGCGCTGCATGGCCTTGACCTTCTCCGGCCAGTCCAGAACGTCGAGGTCCTCCAGCAGACGATCGGAATAGGCGGTGATCCGCATCATCCACTGCCGCAGGCGCTTGCGGAACACCGGGAAGTTACCGCGCTCGCTGCGCCCGTCGGCGGTGACTTCTTCGTTGGCAAGCACCGTGCCCAGACCGGGACACCAGTTGACCAACGACTCGGTCCGATAGACCAGCCGATGGGAGTCGATGACATCGGCGCGCTCACCGGCCGACAGCTGCGACCACGACCGGCTGTCGTCGGGACTTCTTTGGCCGCTGTCGAATTCGGCGGCGAGCTCACTGATCGGGCGGGCCTTGTTCGCAGCGGTATCGAACCAGGAGTTGTAGATCTGCAGAAAGATCCACTGCGTCCACCTGTAGTAGTCGGTGTCCGTGGTGGAGAAGGTGCGGCGCTGATCGTGGCCCAGTCCGAGCCGGCCGAGCTGGCGGCGGAAGTTCGCGATGTTGGCATCGGTGCGGGTGCGCGGATGAGTGCCGGTCTGCACGGCGTACTGCTCGGCAGGCAGGCCGAACGAGTCGAAACCCAAGGCGTGCAGCACGTTGCGTCCGGTCATCCGGAAGTAGCGCGCGTAGACGTCGGTGGCGATGTAACCGAGCGGGTGGCCGACGTGCAGACCCTCGCCGGACGGGTAGGGGAACATGTCCTGAACGAACATCTTGTCCGTGGGTACCGGACGGCCATCCGTCGGAGCCAACGACCCCACCGGGTTGGGAACGTTGAAGGTGCCCCACTGTTGCCAGTACCGCTGCCACTGCGCTTCGATCCGATCGGCCGACTCGGCGGTGTAGCGGTGTGCCGGCACGTCGGCTTCGATCGGCGAGTCGGTCACGACTGACAGGGTATCTGCGCGTTGCGGCTGGCAACGGGGCGGTATCGGTTGCGTTGCAGCCATGTCAGGGCTTGGTTCCAGGTCGGTTCCGGAGCCTGCGTGGGCCGTTTTCACTGGCTACCTTCACCACTAGGACAACTGTGGGCCACCCTTGGCCCGACCGTGTGAGAAGGACATCTGTAATGAACAGCATTGCCCGTAACTGGCGGGTAGTCGTTGGTGGTGTGGCCGCCGGATCGGCGGCTCTACTCGGGTTCGCCGGCGTGCATGCGTCGGCCGAGCCGGTCCTGCCTCTACCGCCCGCGCCTGCTCCGGCGACGGTGACCCAGACCGTGACGGTCACGCCCCAGGCCGCTGCCGCTGCGGTGCCTGCTGCGGCTGCGGCTGCGGCTGCTCCTGCCGCCGTGCCCGCTGCACCCCTGGCTGCCGCTCCCGCAGTGGCACCCGCGGCTGCCGCCCCCGCCGCTGCCGTTCCCGCCGTGGCCGTTCCCGCCGTGGCCCCGGCCGTGGCCCCGGCAGTCGTCCCCGCGCCGCAACTGCCACCGGCGACCTCGGGCACACTCGCTGAGTTCTTCGGCGACAAGGGCGTGGTGATGGAGCCGCAGAAGGCGGAGGGATTCATCGCGCTGAGCGTCGTGCTGCCCATGCCCACCGGTTGGAGCGTGGTACCCGACCCGAACGTCCCGGACGCCTTCACCGTGCTCGCCGACCGTCAGGGCGGCGACGCCCTCTACACGCCCAACGCCCAACTGAAGATCTACAAACTTGTCGGCGAATTCGACCCGCGTGAGGCGATCAGCCACGGCTACATCGACAGCCAGAAGCTGTTCGCGTGGCAGTCGACCGCCGCGTCGATGGCCGACTTCGGCGGGTTTCCGTCCTCGGTCATCGGCGGCACCTACCGGGAGAACGACGTGACGCTCAACACGTCCCGCCGGCACCTCATCGCGCAGTCCGGTGCGGACCGGTACCTGGTGTCACTGTTCGTCACGACGTCGGCGAACCAGGTCGTCGCCACCGCGGCGGCCACCGACGCGATCGTCAACGGATTCAAGGTCATCGATCCGGCAACGATCCCCCAGGTTCCCGCGGCAGCCGCAGCCGCCGCCGCTCCCGCCGCTCCCGCCGCTGGGTCACCCGCTGAGGTACCCGCTGTGGCCTCTGCCCCGGTGACCGCAGCCGCTGCCCCGGCCGCCGCTGCGACGGCACCGGAAGCGACCGCGCCCGCCCTTGAGGTTCCGACCCTCGTCGCGCCGGCGCCCGCGCCGGCGGTGACGGCGGCCCCGACGGCAGCAACGCCCGCCAGCTAGCGCGGGTACGGGCGGCTCGTATTGTGAGCGCCATGGTCATCGGCGCGGTGGTGTCTCTGTTGCTGGCCGCCCTGATCGGCGGATCCGGGCTGTGGACACTGACCCGGCGCTCACCCGCCGACGTCACCGGCCAGGTGATGAGGCTGGTCGCGCCGACCCAGGTGGCCGCCGCCGTGATGCTCGCCGCGGCCGGCGTCATCGCTCTGCTCGCACCGTCACGCGTGGGCATGGCGGCACTGTTCGTCGGGTTCGCCGGTGCCGTGGGCACCGTGGCCGCCGGCTCCTGGCAGGGCGCACGCTACGCCGCGAGCCGGGAATCCGCCGCCGTGTGCGGGTCCGGCGGCGGCTGCGGATCCTGCACGAAGATGTGCGGGACTAGTTCCGGCTGACGTCGATGGGATGGGTCGCCATCAGCGCCATCGGCAGCGGCTGACGGCGCAGCACCCGCGACCACAGGTCCACCCGCGGGCCGACCAGAACATCGGACGGCAGGGCGGACAACACGAGCCAGTCGTCGCGCTCGATTTCGCCCTCGAGCTGGCCGATGGTCCAGCCGGAGTAGCCGGCGTAGACCCGCACGCCCTCAACCGAGACGGCGATCACCTCCGGGTCGGCGTCGAGGTCCACCATGACGATGCGGCCGGCGACATGCCGCAAACCGGGCATCCCGTCGGGGTCCACCCCGACCCGCAAGATGCCCAGGCACAGCGCCGCGTCCCTTTTCACCGGACCACCGATGAACATCGTCCTCGGTTTCGCGGCGAGATCGGACCACTGCGGCAACACGTTGTGGACGGCGGTCTCGCTGGGCCGGTTGAGCACCACCCCGAGGGTGCCGCCATCGTTGTGCTCCACGACGTAGATGGCACTGCGACGAAACGTCGGCTCCAGCAGATCGGTGTTGGCCAGCAACAGCGTGCCCGCCCGCACCTTGTTGGCCGCGGGCGCCATGAACTCCTCGGGATCCTCCGGCTGCGCCACCTCACCATCATGGCACGCGAATTCCTAGCGGGCAGGCAGGCGCAGAGCAGCCGTTTGTACTGTGGGGCAGTGGCCGCCACACCCGATTCCGGCACACCTTCCGGCACCCTGTGGCGGACGGTGCGCGGCCTGCCCGACTTCTCCCGGCTGCTCATGGTGCGCGCCGCCAGCCAGTTCGGCGACGGTCTCTTCCAGGCCGGTCTGGCCGGCGGGCTGCTGTTCAACCCGCAGCGCGCCGCCTCACCGTGGGCGGTGGCCGGGGCCTTCGCCGTGCTGTTTCTGCCCTACTCCCTGCTCGGGCCGTTCGCCGGTGCGCTGCTCGACCGCTGGGACCGTCGGGTCGTGTTGATCTGGGCCAACGCAGCACGGGTGGTGCTGGTGGCAGGCGTGGCCGCTCTGCTGGCCGCCGGAACGAGCGATCTGGTGGTGCTGTGCGGGGCGCTGGCGGTCAACGGCGCCAGCCGGTTCGTGACCTCGGGACTATCGGCCGCGCTGCCGGACGTGGTGCCGCGCGAGCAGGTGGTGACGATGAACTCGGTGGCCACCGCCGTTGGGGCCGTGGCGACATTCCTGGGCGCCAACTTCATGCTGGTGCCGCGCTGGCTCGTCGGCACCGGCGACTCAGCCGCCGCCACCGTCATCGGGTTGGTGGCCGCACCGCTGGCACTGGCACTGGTGTTGTCGCTGCGTTTCCATCCCAGGGTGCTGGGTCCCGATCACACCACCGTCGAGGGCTCGCCGTTCTACGCGGTGGCCACCGGCTGGGCCTCCGGGCTGCGGGCGGTGCGCTCCACACCGCCGGTGGCGGCCACCCTGGCCGGTCTGGCCTCGCACCGGATGGTGTTCGGCATCAACACCCTGCTGGTGCTGGTGATCGTCCGGCACACCGGAGTCGAGGGAATCGCCGGGCTGGGCACCGCCGTGGTGTTCGTCGCGGCCACCGGCGGCGGGTCGTTTCTGGCCACTCTGCTGGCACCGACGGCGATACTGCGCTGGGGCCGCTACGCGGTGGCCAACGTCGCGCTGCTGTGCGCCGCGGTCATCCAGATCGCGGGCGCGACGCTGGCAGTGCCGGTGATGATCGTGTGCGGCTTCTTCCTCGGCGTGGCCGGCCAGATGGTCAAGCTGTGCGCCGACTCGGCCATGCAGATCGACATCGACGATGCGCTTCGCGGTCACGTCTTCGCCATGCAGGACGCGCTGTTCTGGCTGGCGTTCATCGCCGCGATCACCGCCGCGGCCGCCGTGATACCCGTCGACGGGCACTCGGCATGGCTGGCGCTGGCCGGCTCGGTTCTCTACCTGGCGGGACTCATGACGCACCTGATCATCGGCCGCCGGCGCGCACCGGCGAACTAGGCTCTCCGTCATGGCCGCCACCAGTGAGATCGTGGACGATCTACACGCGGAAAGCGAAGCCCTCGACGCCCTCGTGGCCGGGATCGGCGCCGACCGGTGGACCCTGAAGACGCCGGCCCCGGGGTGGACCGTCGCCCATCAGATCGGGCATCTGCTGTGGACCGACACGGTGGCGCTGTTGTCCATCACCGACGAGGCTGCGTTCGGCGACCTCGTCACCGCCGCCCAAGCCGAGATCGACACCTTCGTCGACGATGCCGCCGACGAACGGGCGGCCACCCCGCCGCAGCAACTGCTGGCCCACTGGCGGCGGACCCGCAGCGAGTTGCACACCGCGCTGAAGACCGTGCCCGATGGCCGCAAGCTGGCGTGGTTCGGCCCGCCGATGAGTGCGGCGTCGATGGCGACCGCCCGGCTGATGGAGACCTGGGCGCACGGCCTGGATGTGGCCGACGCCCTCGGGGTGGCGGTAGCGCCGTCACCGCGGCTGCGCTCGATTGCGCACCTGGGGGTGCGCACCCGCGACTTCGCGTTCACCGTGCACGGGCTCACCCCGCCCGCCGAGCCGTTCCGGGTGGAGTTGCGCGCACCCGGCGGCGGCCAATGGGCGTGGGGTCCCGAGGACGCCGCGCAGCGGGTCAGTGGTTCGGCGCTCGACTTCTGCTACCTCGTCACCCAGCGCCGGCCGCGCAGCGAGTTGGACCTCACCGCAGTCGGTTCCGCCGCCGATACCTGGCTGGGCATCGCGCAGGCCTTCGCCGGCCCGCCCGGGTCCGGTCGGGGCTAAAGAGCCCCCGCGCCGTCGGCCGTGCCGTCGCCGTCGGTGTCGGCCAGCATGACGTCCCAGCGCCCGTCGCCGTCGGTGTCGACGTAGCCGGTGGTCGACCGGCCGTCGACGTAGCCGGTGGTCGACTGGCCGCCGGTGCTCAGTGCCCGATCAGCCAGCCCGTCCCGATTCATGTCGAGCAGACGGTCCCCGATGCCGTCGCCGTCCACGTCCGCGCCGGCATCAGCGTCGGGGTGTTCGACACCGTCAAGACCCAACCACCGCAACGGCCCGCCTGCACCGCTGCCACCGACCATCCACGCGCCCGACCCATCGTCGGTAAAGCGGGCCTCCGGCCGGCCGTCGTCATCGAGGTCGAGGTCGGCGTGATCGGCCATCCCGTCGTCATCCAGATCGGCGAAGACGTCATCGAAGCGCCCGTCGCCGTCGAGATCCACCTCCGCCGGGCCGGTCCAGATCGACGCCGTTCCGTCTCCGGCGTCCAGGCAGTAATCCATGCCCTATTCGACGGCGGTGCCGCTGCGACCGTTCCACCATGCCAGCAATTCGGCTTCCGCCTCCTGCGCCGACATCGGTCCGCGATCGAGCCGTAGTTCCTTGAGGAAGTTCCACGCCTCGCCCACCTGCGGCCCCGGCGGGATGTCGAGCAGTCGCATGATCGCGTTGCCGTCCAGATCCGGGCGCACCCGGTCCAGATCCTCCTTGGCGGCCAGCTCGGCAATCCGCGACTCCAGGTCGTTGTAGTTGGCCTGCAGCGCGACCGCGCGGCGCTTGTTGCGGGTCGTGCAATCCGCGCGCACCAGTTTGTGCAGCCGGGGCAACAGCGGGCCGGCGTCGGCGACGTAGCGGCGTACCGCCGAGTCGGTCCACTTGCCGCCGCCGTAGCCGTGAAAGCGCAGATGCAGGTACACCAGTTGAGAGACGTCGTCGACCATCTGTTTGGAGTACTTGAGCGCCCGCATTCGCTTGCGGACCATCTTCGCGCCGACCACCTCGTGGTGGTGGAAGCTCACGCCGCCATCGGTCTCGTGGCGACGGGTGGCCGGCTTGCCGATGTCGTGCAGCAGTGCCGCCCAGCGCAGCACCAGATCGGGACCACCGTCATCGCCGGACTCCAGCTCCATCGCCTGACGCAACACCGTCAGCGAGTGCTGGTAGACGTCCTTGTGCTGATGATGCTCGTCGATGGCCATCTGCATGGCGCCGATCTCCGGCAGCACCACCTCACCCATCCCGGTCTGCACCATCAGCTCGATACCGGCCACCGGATCCGCGCCCAGCAGCATCTTGTCCAACTCGACGGCCACCCGTTCGACGGTGATCCGCGCCAGTTGCGGCGCCATCGTCATGATGGCCTCGCGCACCCGATCGGCCACGCCGAACTCCAACTGGGAAACGAACCGCGCCGCGCGCAACATCCGCAGCGGGTCGTCACCGAAGGACTGCGACGGCTGCGCGGGAGTGTCGAGAACCCGGTCGCGCAGTGCGGTCAGCCCGTCAAGAGGGTCGAGGAACTCCCCCGGCCCCTCGGCGGTGATCTGCACCGCCATCGCGTTGACGGTGAAATCGCGGCGCACCAGATCGTGCTCGAGGGAATCGCCGAAGAGCACCTGCGGGTTGCGCGACACCTGGTCGTAGTTGTCAGTGCGGAAGGTGGTGATCTCCAGACGCAAACCCGCCTTGCCCGCGCCAACGGTGCCGTACTCGATACCGGTGTCCCATTGCGCGTCGGCCCACGGGCGGATGATCTGCTGCACCTGCTGCGGCCGCGCGTCGGTGGTGAAATCCAGATCGGTGGTCAGCCGGCCGAGCACCGCGTCACGCACGCTGCCACCCACCAGGTACAGCTGGTGGCCCGCCGCGGCGAACAGTCCGCCGATCTCGGACAGCAGCGGCGTCTGCGGGTGCAACGCCACGGCGGCGCGCACACGCAGCTCGTCGGTCGGCGTTGCTTCGGGCACGTCCGGTGAGCCTAGTGCTTCAGCTCCGGCGTTATCTCCTGCGTTCCTCACCGGCGAGTGTGCACCGCGGAGGGCGCCGCGGTGCCAGCTACTATCGCTTGGGTGTCGGAGGGCGAGCGGGCCAAACCGCGGCGGCGTCGTGGCCGGCGCCGCGGCAGCCGCGCTGCCGGCCCGCCGCAGGCCGCCGCCGATCACGGCGGCGCAGGCGCGGACCCGCCGGCGCCCACCACCGCTGGAGAATCGACCGCCGGAGAATCGACGGAAGCGCCCTCCCCCCGTCAGCGTGCCCGGCGGCGGGACGGATCGCGGCTTCGCACCGTGCATGAGACCTCGGCAGGCGGACTCGTCGTCGACGACGTCGACAAACCGCGTGAGGAACAGCTCGCCGCGTTGATCGGCCGGATGGACCGGCGCGGCCGGATGCTGTGGTCGCTGCCCAAGGGGCACGTCGAGCAGGGCGAGACCGCCGAGCAGACCGCAGCGCGGGAGGTCGCCGAGGAGACCGGTATCCAGGGGGACGTGCTGGCGGCACTGGGCAGCATCGACTACTGGTTCGTCACCGACGGGCGGCGCGTCCACAAGACCGTGCACCACTATCTGTTGCGATTCTCCGGCGGGGAATTGTGCGACGAAGACGTGGAAGTCACCGAAGTCGCGTGGGTGCCGGTGGCCGAACTGCCGGACAGATTGGCCTATGCCGACGAGCG
>JBFYOQ010000272.1:0-9053 GCA_041303735.1 Mycobacterium sp. | reverse complement strand
AGTTTGTGTCTGCTCGCGGGCAAGAGGCGACCTAGTGGATCTCGATCTGGCGCAATTCCCGCTTGAGGATCTTGCCGGTGGGATTGCGCGGCAACTCGGCCAGGAAGACCACCTCGCGTGGAACCTTGTAGCGGGCAAGGTGATCGCGGACATACTCCTTGATGGTCTCCTCGGTGGTCTCGACGCCCTCCTTGAGGACCACGAAGGCGCGCAACCGCTGGCCGAAGTCCTGGTCGTCGACCCCGAGTGCGGTCGCCTCGATGACATCGGGATGCCCGCTGATGAGATCCTCCACTTCAGCGGGAAACACGTTCTCCCCGCCCGAGACGATCATCTCGTCATCGCGGCCGCTGACATAGAGAAGCCCGTCATCATCGAAGTAGCCGACATCGCCGGACGACATCAGGCCGTCGATGACTTCCTTGTTCCCGCCGCCGGTGTAGCCCTCGAACGGGAAGAAGTTGCCGACGAAGATGCGCCCGATCTGACCCTGCGGCAATTGTTTGCCGTGCTCGTCGAGGATCCTGACCCGGACCCCCTTGATCAGCGGCCCCACCGTGGCCGGGTTCTTCTTCAGATCCTGTGGCCGGGCGATGGAGACGAAGGCGATCTCGGTGGACCCGTAGAGGTTGTAGACGACCGGCCCGATGGCCTTCATGGCCCTGGTCGCCAACTCCGCCCCGAGTTGAGAGCCGGAGGCGAAGACGATGCGCAGTGACGACAGGTCCGGCTTGCGGTCCATCTTCTCCAGTGCGTCGAGCATCCGGGAAAGCATCACCGGGACAACGACGATGGCGGTCACACCATGCTTGGCGACGTCCTCGAGCACGGTGGCGGGCTTGAACCGGCGATGCAGGACCAGTGTCGAACCGAGTGTCATCGCGATGGTGGCGTGCAGGTAGCCCAACGCGTGGAACATCGGCGACGGCAGTGCCGTCACCTCGCCGGCTTTGAACGGAACGTGCGACAGCACGCCCCCGATCGGGGCGAGCGTCGGCGGCGCATGCCGGTTGGCACCCTTCGGTGTGCCGGTGGTTCCACTGGTCAGGATGATGATCGACGACCGCTTGGTGACCTTGGGCGGCGGCGCGGTGCTGCTGCGCGCGATGAGGTCGGCGAGCGTCTCATCGGTGCTGCCGGACGGCTCGGAAGCATCCGGGTTCGACCCGAGTGCCCGCAGCTTGCCCAGCGGGGTCTCGGCGAGTTGCACCGCGTCGCTGTACTCGTCGTCGTAGATGATGACCTTGGCGCCTTCGCGCGCGGAGACGTCGCGGATCTGCGGGCCGGAGAACTCGGTGTTGAGCAGGATGATGCGCGCGCCGACCCGCCCGCAGGCGTAATTGGCGATCAGGAACCAGCGGTGGTTGCGGGCCAGGATCGCGACCCCGTCGCCGCCCCGCACGCCCATCGCCAGCAGTCCGTTGGCGACGGCGTTGGTCGCGTCGTTGAGTTCGGCGAAGGTCATGCTGCCTTCGTCGTCGATGATGGCCGTGCGGTGCGGGGTCTTGCGCGCGTTGAGGGCGGGGATCATGCCGACCTCGCCCCAGCGCCGGATGTCGGCGACCAGTGCGGCCAGATTCTGCGGGGGCTCAAGTCCGAAGGCACCCGAGGCGATCATCTTCTGCAGGTAGTGCACTTCGGCCGATCCGCGTTCGGCCAGTTGCTGCACCTTGCCCAGGGCCTGGGCGGGCAGGTCCGAGATTTTGAACATGTCTGCACCCTATGTGAGGCGGGCAACCGCATGAGGGTCCATCGTGAGCACCCCCTGGGTATGAACGGAAATGAACGTATCGTGGTGCGGTGGCATCAGTGAGTCGCACGCGCATCGTCGCCGCGGCACCCCGGGCGGTGTGGGATGTGCTCGCCGACTTCGGGGCGATCAGTTCGTGGGCGGGCAACGTCGACCACTCCTGCGTGCTGGAGCACGGCGTGGACGGCTCCCCGCTGGGGATGTCACGGCGGGTACAGGTGGGGCGCAACACCCTCGTCGAGCGCATCACGGCTTTCACCCCGCCCGGCTCTACTGGGCCCAGTGTGCTGGGCTACGACATCGAGGGGCTGCCGAGGCGGCTGCGCCGCCTCACCAACCGGTGGGACGTGCGCCCAGCCGGCGACGGACGTACCGAGGTGAGGGTGACCAGCACGGTGGAGATCGGCGACAACCTGCTCGCGCGGGCGGTGGAGAACATCGTCTGCCGGGCGATGGCCAAGCAGTCCGACGCGATGCTGACCGGACTGGCACATGAAGTGGAGGATTCGCAGTGACATCTGGAATGACACCTGGAGCGACACAGGACCGTCCCGACATCATCATCGTGATGACCGACGAGGAACGCGCCACCCCGCCGTATGAATCCGACGACGTACGCGCCTGGCGCGACCGCGTACTGAGCGGGTGCCGGTGGTTCGATGAGCACGGCGTGAGCTTCGCCCGTCACTACACCGGGTCGCTGGCATGTGTGCCGAGTCGGCCCACCATCTTCACCGGCCAGTACCCCGATCTGCACGGCGTCACCCAGACCGATGGAATCGGGAAGGCCTACGACGACTCCCGGATGCGCTGGCTTCGCCCCGGCGAGGTGCCCACACTGGGCAACTGGTTCCGGGCTGCCGGTTACGACACCCACTACGACGGCAAGTGGCACATCTCCCACGCCGACCTCATCGACACGCGCACCGGTGATCCGTTGGCGACCAGCGATGACGCCGGGGCTGTCGACCCGGCCGCGGTACAGCGCTACCTCGACGCCGATCCCCTTGCGCCCTATGGCTTTTCCGGATGGGTCGGCCCGGAGCCGCACGGCGCGGGTCTGGCCAACAGTGGTCTGCGCCGTGACCCGCTGATCGCCGACCGCGTGGTGGCCTGGCTGGAGGACCGCTACGCGCGCCGCCGCGCCGGCGATGAGGCCGCGCTGCGGCCCTTTCTGCTCGTCGCCAGTTTCGTCAATCCGCACGACATCGTGCTGTTCCCGACGTGGGTGCTGCGCAGCCCGCTTAAGCCGTCGCACCTCGATCCGCCGCATGTGCCGCCGGCGCCCACCGCGCAGGAGGATCTGCGCACCAAGCCCGCCGCCCAGATCGCGTTCCGGGAGGCGTACTACTCCGGGTACGGCCCCGCTGCGGTGATTCAGCAGGTCTATGAACGCAACGCCCAGCGCTACCGCGATATGTACTACCGGCTGCACGCCGAGGTCGATGCGCCGATCGACCGGGTGCGCCGCGCGGTCACCGGCGGCTCGGATAACGCCGTGCTGGTGCGCACCGCCGACCACGGCGACCTGCTCGGTGCGCACGGCGGGCTGCACCAGAAGTGGTTCAACCTCTACGACGAGGCGACGCGGGTGCCCTTCACCGTGGTGCGGATCGGTGATCAGGTGACGCAGCGAAGGACTGTCGAGGCCCCCACCTCGCATGTGGATCTGGTGCCCACCCTGCTCGGTGCCGCCGGTGTGGACGTCGAATCAACGGCCGCCGTGCTGCGCGAGTCGTTCTCCGAGGTGCACCCGCTGCCGGGCCGCAACCTGATGGATGTCGTCGACGGGGGCGCGGCGCATGACGGGCGAGCGGTGTATCTGATGACCCGCGACAACATGCTGGAGGGCGACTCCGGCGCCTCCGGTCTGGGCCGCCAACTCGGCCGCACGGCCAATCCCCCGCGGCCGCTGCAGATCCGGATCCCGGCACACACCGCGGCGAACTTCGAGGGTCTGGTGGTCCGGGTCGACGAGGCGGGCGCACCCGGCGGCGACGGACACCTGTGGAAGCTGGTCCGCAGTTTCGACGACCCGTCGACGTGGACCGAACCGGGCGTCCGCCAACTGGCCTCGAACGGGCCGGGCGGCCAGGTGTACCGGAGCAGCCCACTGGACGACCAGTGGGAGCTCTACGACCTGACCGCCGACCCGGCCGAGGCGGTCAACCGCTGGGACGATCCGGATCTGCATCAGCTGCGGCAGTTCCTGCGCACGCAGCTCAAGGAGGTCCGCACCGCCGCGGTCCCGGAGCGGAACAGCCCATGGCCGTACGCTCCGCGGCGTTCCGCGGTTGCACCCTGACCCAGGGAGCAGACGGGTTCACCGCCCTTGACTGACCGCTCCGTCGTATGTGACGATTTCGTCAAACACGATGAGAGGCTCGGCAGATGAGCGAGGTCGTTGGCGCGCACAACGAACTGCACAGCGACCAGGGGGCGCTGCGCGGCGAACACCCCGGCCGCTCGCGTAACCCGGTGATCAAGGTCGCCGATCTGGCGTGGCTGGAGTTCGACAAACCCGACCTCGATCGCGCCGAGGCATTTGCGCACGCCTTCGGCTTCCAGACCGTGGCCAGGGACCTCGACGAGATACAGCTGCGCGGCGTTGATCCAGGCGCACCGTGCGTGATCCTGCGGCGCGGCCCGCAGACGCGCTTTCGCGGCTTCGCCTTCCGGGCCGACGACGAGGCCGACCTGCTGCGCCTGGCGAGCAAGACGGGCGTGGCACCGGTGCCCCTACCGGAGAACCTCGGCGGAACGTCGGTCAGCCTTGTCGATCCCAGCGGTAATCCGGTCAAAGTCGTTGCCGGACTGCACGAGCTACCCGAACTGCCCGCTCAACAACCACACGTCTTCAACTTCGGCCACGAGCTCGCCCGCGCCAATGCCACCCAGCGGCCGCCACGGGCGCCGGCGCGGGTGCAACGGTTGGGCCACGTCGTACTGTCGTCGACGAAGTACGTCGAGACGCTGAACTGGTACCTGGACCACTTCGGGCTGATCGTCAGCGATTTCCTCTACTACGCGGGCCAGCGCGATCGCGGTCCGACGATGAGCTTCATCCGTTGCGATCGAGGGACCACACCGACCGATCACCACACCCTGGCCATGGCGCTGGGCCCGGCGAACCGCTACGTGCACTCCGCCTACCAGGTCAGCGACCTCGACGCGTTGGCCGCGGGCGGGGAATACCTGCGGGAGCGTGGCTACTTCCGGTCGTGGGGTATCGGCCGCCATATCCAGGGCAGCCAGCTTTTCGACTACTGGCGCGATCCGGACGGATTTCTGGTCGAGCACTTCGCCGACGGCGACATGTTCGACAACACGATGGACACCGGGTGGTCGCCGTTCACCGCATCGGGGCTGGCGCAGTGGGGTCCGCCGGCGACCAAGGATTTCCTCGGCATCGATCCCAAACACGCCCGCGACGAGGTGGGCGCAATCGTGGGCGCCCTTCGCGAGCGCAACGAATTCGACATCAGACGACTGATCGGATTAGTGAAGGTGGCCCGCTCATGACAATCGCTGTACTGCGCACCGCCGACGGATGGTGGGTGCGTACGGACGGCGGGGCGGCGCGCATCGACACCTCCGCCGCCACCACCGCCGAACTGCTGGCCGACCGGGCCGCCGTCGAGACCGCGCGAGGTAGCGCGCCCACCGCGGATATACAGAGCCTGGATCTGCTCTCGCCGGTCACCAAGCCGTGCCGGGTCGTGGCTCAGATGACGAATTTCGCTTCCCATGTGCGCGATGCCGGCATGGACCCCAAGAACATCCCGCTGACCTTCTTCCGTAAGTCCTCGGCGTCGATCAGCGGCCCGGTCGACGCGATTGTAAAGCCGCGGCATGTCCGGTTCCTCGATTACGAGGTCGAGATCGGTTTGGTCGTCGGCCGCGAGATCGCCGTTGGTACAAGCGTTTCGGAGAACAACCTCGCCGACTGCATCGCTGGACTGGTCGTCACCAATGACGTCTCGGCCCGCGATATTCAGTTGCCACAGACCCAGTTCTACGAAGCGAAGTCGTATCCGACCTTCACACCGGTGGGACCTGCGCTGGTGTTGCTGGAGGGCGATGAGCTGAGCAGATTCGGAGATCTTCGTCTTCGACTGACCGTGAACGGCGAAGTCCGTCAGGACGCCCTCGTGAGAGGCGACATGCTCTACCGCCCCCTGCAGGCGCTGCAATCGCTGACCCGTTTCCAGGATCTGGCCGCCGGCGATCTGATCCTGACCGGAACTCCAGTCGGCACGGCGCTCAGCGCACCGCCGAAACCGGTGGAGATCATCTCCCGGCTGCTGCCACCGGCCGTGAAGTGGAAGGCGTTCTTCAAGAGCCAGGACGCCAACCCCAAGTACCTCAAAGGCGGAGACGTGGTCGAGGCATCGGTGCGCACCGACGACGGGGCGATCGACCTGGGTACCCAGCGGATGACCGTCGCGGCGGACTAGCGAGGCACCTCGGGCAGCGGCCGGGAGCAGACTGTGCGGGCTTCACCCGCGGGCATCCCGAACATGGTGAGCAGGTCTTCGGTGACGGCGTCGACCGTCGCACCGTCGTCGCGGCCGGGGTCGCGTGCGAGCAGGGTTCCCAGACCGAACAGCACCCCTGCCGCGACCGCGAGAGCCACATCGGGGTCGTCGACTTTCAGACGGCCGGCGGCCGCCGCCGCCTTGATGTCGCGCAGCGCGCGGGGTGCCAGTCCCCGGTCCGAGGTGACCAACACCGGCCAGTTGGACAGCAGGATCCGGCTCTCCTGCGGGCGGCTGCGAAAGAAGCGCCCGGTGAGCCGAAAGCTGGCGGCGAAAATCTCCGCCGCATCCTCCATATCGCCGGTCAGCGCATCGAGTAGCTCGCCATAGGAGTCGAGCACATCGGTCACCGCCGACTCGAAGAGTTGCTCCTTGCTGTCGAAGTGGTTGTAGAACGAGCCCATCCCCACATCAGCCAACTGGGTGATCTCCAGGACCGGCACAGCGAGGCGCCCCTCGGCGATCAGTGTCTGCGCGGCCTTGATCAACGCCGCGCGGGTGCGCTGCTTGCGGCGCTCAAGCCTGTTCGTCGGCGCGTCGGTGACATCGGGCGGTGGCACATCAGGCACTGTCGAAGCCTAGGTCACTACTGATGGTTTCGTCATAACCTCTTGACTGACGCTCAACTCGTATGTGACGATTTCGTCAGTGAGGAGCGGGCGATGAACGGACGGCGACAGGCCGCGGTGGTGGTCATCATCGGGGCCGGACCGACCGGTGTCACCGCCGCCACCCTGCTCGCCCAGTACGGCATCGAGACCCTCGTCCTCGACCGGTGGCCGACCGTTTATCCCCAGCCGCGCGCCGTGCACCTCGATGACGAAGTGTTCCGCATCGTGGACCGGCTCGGCGTCGGCGCGGAGTTCGCCCGGATCTCCCGGCCGGCCGCCGGGCTGCGGCTGATCGGCCCGAAGTCCGGAGTGCTCGCGGAGTTCGTCCGGCCCGCGCAAGGCCGCAACGGCTACCCGCAGGCGAACATGTTCGATCAGCCCGTGTTCGAAGAACTCCTGCGCACCAACCTCACCCGCTACCCCGAGGTGACGCTGCGCGGCGACGCCGAAGTCACCGGCATCAGCGACCGGGGCAGCGGTCGGGTGCGAGTCACCTTCACCGATCGCACCGACGGCCGCGAGCACTGGGTGGACGCCGACTATCTGCTCGGTTGCGACGGCGCCAACAGCATGGTCCGCGACTACATCGGCTCGTCGATGCGGGATCTGCGCTTCGAGCAACGCTGGCTGGTCATCGACGTCGAGAGTCCGGTGGATCTCAAGCAGTGGGACGGCGTGCACCAACTCTGCGACCCGCGCCGCGCCGGCACCTTCATGCAGATCGGCGATACCCGGTACCGCTGGGAGTTCCAATTGCTGGCCGGCGAGACGGCCGACGACTTCCGCACGCTGCCCGCGCTACGCCCGCTGATCGCACCGTGGACCCGGGGCCTGACCGACCGCGACCTGACGCTCATCCGGGTGGCCGAGTACACCTTCCGGGCTCAGATCGCCGACTCCTGGCGCCGCGGCACCACCTTCCTCCTCGGGGACGCCGCGCACCTGACGCCGCCGTTCGTCGGTCAGGGCATGTGCGCCGGGTTGCGCGACGCGATGAACCTCTCCTGGAAGCTCGCCGGCGTGATCAACACAACGCTGGACGCGGCGGTACTCGACACCTACGAGCAGGAACGCAAGCCGCATGTCCGAAAGATGATCGGACTGGCACTGCTGGTGGGTCGGGTTATGACGGGCGGCGGGCGGTTCGGGAACCTGCTGCGGCGCACTGTCGTGCCACGGATGCACCTCATCCCGGGCCTGCGCGACCGGCTGCTCGATTCCACCACCCCGCCCCTACCCTGCACCGCGCTGGTGCATAAGACACCCGCCGCCGGAACGCTCTGTCCGAACGCCGCCACCGGCGACGGCCACCGGCTCGACTCCGTGCTGGGCAACGGCTTCGCGGTCGTCAGCTCGTGCCCGCTCACCGCCGGGGACGCTGCCGAGCTTGGACGCCATGGCGCGATCAGCTACCTGGCATCCCCGGGCAGCGAGGTGGCCGAGTGGTTGCGGGCGACGGGATCGGACGCGGTGCTCGTGCGGCCGGACCGGACCGTCATGCACGCCGGACGCGATACGCACGCGGTGTGCCAGGCGTTGCCCACGCGGGCACACTGAACTCGCCGGGTGGGAACTAGAGTCGATGACCATGACGACCACGGCCGCACCACCCAAGAAGGACATCTACTCCCCCTTGGAGTTGTTCGACATCGACAGGCTGCTCGACGACGACGAGCGTGACATCGCGGCCACCGTGCGCCGCTTCGTGGACACCCGGCTGCGCCCGCACGTCGCCGACTGGTTCGAATCCTCGACTCTGCCCAGGGAACTGGCCAAGGAGTTCGGTGACCTCGGCGTGATGGGCATGCACCTGCAGGGCTACGGCTGCGCGGGCACCAGTGCGGTCAGCTACGGCCTGGCGTGCATGGAACTGGAAGCCGGGGACAGCGGTTTCCGCAGCTTCGTCTCAGTCCAGGGATCGCTGTCGATGTACTCGATCTACCGCTACGGCTCCGAGGAGCAGAAGAACGAGTGGCTGCCCCGGCTGGCGGCCGGCGATGCGATCGGCTGCTTCGGCCTGACCGAGGCCGACTTCGGTTCCAACCCCGCGGGTATGCGGACCCGCGCGCGCCGCGACGGGAGCGACTGGGTGATCAACGGCACCAAGATGTGGATCACCAACGGCAACCTCGCCGACGTCGCCACCGTCTGGGC
>JBFYOQ010000271.1:0-12264 GCA_041303735.1 Mycobacterium sp. | reverse complement strand
GGAAGCCCGTACAGGCCTGAGTAGGCGGAAGCCCGTGCAGGCCTAACCGGCGGCTGATGCCGCGTGCTCGCCGGCGCGTCTGCCGAAGAACGAACCCTCCCCCAACTGGGTGCCACTGGAGTACCCCTTGCCGTCCTGGGCGATGTTGGACGCACACGTGCCCGCGGCATACAGCCCGGCGATCACGCTGCCGTTCTCGCGCAGCACCTGACCGTCCACATTCGTCGCCAGACCCCCGACGGTGAAACCGGAGTACATCGCCTTGCCGAGCGAGAGGTCGAAGACCGCCCAGGGCCCCTTATCCTGCGGCGCAAGATAATCCGGCTGTTTGTGAAACTCGGGGTCCTCGCCCTTGGCGGCGTGAGCGTTGTAGCGGTCCAGTGTGGCGACCAGGTTGCCGTTCGGGATGCCGAGTGCGGCCTCCATCTCCGCGACCGTCTCGAAGCCGTCGATGAACTTGATCAAGGGGAACGCCGGCCGTTCCAGATGCTCCTCGTCGACGATGAGGAACGCCGCGCTGTCGGGTTGGTCCATGACGAACCCCGATGTGCGGGAGTGGTAGGAGTCCTCGGCGACGAACCGCTGGCCGAGCTTGTTGACGATGATCCCGGTGAGCAGGACCGCCGGCGGGTAGATCGGGGCGGTGATGAACGACTGGTCCATGTGCTTGGTGGCACCACCGGCCGACACACCCAGTCGGATACCCAAGCCGTCGTCGTAGGTGTTGCCCAGTACGAACGGTTTCTCGGCAAGTTCCGGGGTGTAGTTGGCGACCATCTCGGGGTTCATCACGAAACCGCCCGCGGCGATCACCACCGCTTTGGCCCGAACCGTCCCGGTGTCGGCGAAATGTTTCCACGACACACCGACGACGTCGCCATCGTCGTCGACCACGAGATGTGTCGCCCCGGTCTCATAGCGAATCTGCACACCGAGTTCGTCGGCCCGCTTGAGCAGCAGATCGATCACCATCGCCGCGCCCTGGGTGTCGCCGGGCACCGGAACCTTGTGGCCCCGCGGCGCGGGTTTGGCCATGTCCTTGAACGGCCAGACCTTCTCATTGCCGGTGTACATCAGCCCTTCGGTGTTGGGCTGGATCACCGCCTTGTGGGGGTAGTAGCTTCGCTCGAACGCGATACCGAGGTCCTCGAGCCAATTGAAATGCTCGACGCTGCCATCGCAGTAGGCGCGGATCTTGTCGTGTTCCGGTTCGCGGGACATCGCGACGAGGTACTTGTACATCTCCTCGGCGCTGTCTTCGTGCCCGGTCGCCTGCTGAACGGCGGTGCCGCCGCCCAGATAGAAGTGGCCGCCGGCCAGCGAGGTGGTGCCTCCGGCGACCGCGGCGCGTTCGAGCACCAGCACCCGCGCACCCGCGGCGGCCGCGCTGACGGCCGCACAGCCACCCCCGATGCCGAATCCCACCACCACCACATCGGTCTCATCGGACCATTCGGTGACGCTGGAGGCGTCGATTGTGGAAGGAGTGTCCAGGCCGCTCATGGCCTGAGGATATCGCGTCGCTAGAACGTGTTCTAGTTCTTGGCGGCCGCGTTGATCACACTGCCGGAGGCGATGTCGGCGGCCAGCTGCGCACTGGTCGCCTGCCACGACACCGCGGCGGGCAGATTCCCCCAGGTGCTGTTGAAGAGCCCGATGAGCACCGCTTGGCCGCCGTCGCCGAAGGTGTAGACCGGGCCGCCGGAGTCGCCCTTCTGGCTGACAACGCCGTTCTCCATCGTGAACCAGCCGTTGTTGACCCGTTCGATGGTCCCGCAGCTTTCTCCGGTGATCACGCCGAAGTGGCAGACCTGCTGGCCCGGTGCCGGTGCGGCAGCGGCGTCAGTGACCAGCTGCCGCCCGCTCGGCAGCACGTTGTTCGCAGTCACTCCGGCCGCCAGGCTGATGGTTTGGTAATCGGAGATGACTTGGTCGGTGCGGACCACGGTGCCGTCGGGGGTGTTGTCCCGCGAGGTGGTCACCACTCCGATGAAGCGACCGTTGCGGTCGGTTACCAGGCCGCTGCCGCGGCAGTGCCCCGCGGAGTAGGCGATCCGGGCCACCACGTCGACGAAGCCGAGGGTGCAGACGGTGGAGTCCTGACGGATCTCCATACCGGGGTAGACCACGGCGGCCTCTGCGGCGGCGGACGGGGCAGACGTCATCGACGACATGGCGATCGACGACATCAGCGCCGCCCCGGCCGCCGCGGCAACGACGGCGGATCGCACGAAACTGGCCAAGATACACCTCGGTCTGGTCGGCGACTCGTCAACGACGCGGTCGCGATCATGTGTCGACTGTGTATCGGTGTTACGCGGCGATCGTTACCGACGGAATGACCTGAACCCGTCGGCAACCGGTATTCCCAGGTCAGGGGATCGTGATGACCTGCCCGACCTCGATGTGATCGGGGTTGGGGATGTTGTTGGCTTTGGCCAGTTCCAGGTAGCGGTTGCCGTCGCCGAGGTACTGCTTGGCGATGTTGAACAGCGTGTCGCCGGAGGCCACGGTATGGGTCCGCGGTGCGGGCGGCGCCGGAACCTCGTTGGCGACCGGCGCGATTTCGACGGCCTCCTCCTTGACCGGCGGCGGCGGGGCATCGGTCTCGGTGCGCGAGTTCCAGGCAGCACCATCGGCGGCGTACAGCACCACGTTCCTGTCATCCTGAACGACGAGCTTGACGTCTTTCTTGCCCTTGGTCTTGGTGTCCCAGACCGGCTTGTCGCCGGCGTAGAGCACGAAATTGCCGTCGGACTGAACCTCGGCCCGATCCGCGCCTGTGCCGTCGGTGCCGGTGGCCCATTCGGCTTGCCCGCGGGCGGCGAGGACGAGGTTGCCGTCCTCCTGCAGTGTCAGGGTGTAGGCCCCGTTGTTGGATGTGAGCGAATCGCCCTTCCCCAACTTCTGTCCGGCGTTGAGTGTGTCTCCCACGACTGTCGTTACCTCCTATGAGCCGCCCCCTTATCGGACGGGCGAGGGCGAGCCTACTGGAAAAATGCGACCGTGAACCGGGCGGTGGGCAAACACCCTGTCAGGAATCGAAGCCCAGCCCGAGGCGGTCGAGGGTGCGCAGGAACAGGTTGCGGCGCCCGCCGTTGCGGTCGGCCCGATCCAGGGACCACCGGGTGGCCTGGATGCCGATGCTGGCGGCCGGTTCGGGTGGGAACGGCAGCGGCCGGCGACGGACCATCTGCAGTGCTGTGCGTTCAGTGGGCCGCCCCTCAAGCAGGTCGAGGCAGACGTCGGCGGCGAACCGGCTGGCGCCGACGCCCAGCCCCGTGAAGCCGTTGACGTAGGCGACCCGTCCACGCGCGGCCACTCCCCAGTGCGCGCAGAACCGGGTGTTGGCGTCGATCGGCCCGGCCCACCGGTGGGCGAAACGGACATCTTCCAGCTGGGGGAAGGTGATGAAGAAGTGCGCGGCGAGCTTGCGGAAGGACTCCGGGCGGTCCTCATAGCGGGCGTCGACCCGGCGGCCGAAGTGGTACACCGCGTCGTAACCGCCCCACAGAATCCGGTTGTCGTCCGAGAGGCGGTAGTAGTGGAACTGGTTGGCGCTGTCGCCCACCCCCTGGCGGGCGCGCCAGCCGATGCGCTGGAGTTGGTCCTCGGTGAGCGGTTCGGTGCCGAGCACATAGTCGTAGACGGGGATGGTGGCGAGTCGGTTGCGCTTGAGCAGGCTGGGGAACACGTTGGTGGCCAACACGACCCGGTCTGCGGTGATCGGCCCCACCGGCGTGGAGACACTCACCCGACCGCCGCTGCGATCGATTCCCTCGGCCGTGGTGTGTTCATGGATCTGCACACCCTTCTCGGCGCAGACGCGGGCCAGCTCCATCACCAGCCGGGCCGGGTGGACGATCGCGCAGTGCTCAGCGAACATCCCGGCCCGATAGGTCGGGGAATTCACCTCGGCGCGCACTTCCGCCTGGTCCAGGAATTCGCCCTCGCCATCGCCGGCCGCCTCGCGCAGCCACTCGACCTGGTGCGGTTCGGTCGCAACGGTGAGCATGCCGGTGCGCTCCCACTCGACCTTCATCCCGTAGGTCTCGATATCGCGCTGCATACCGTCGAGGTTGGCCTCGCCGAGTCGCTCAAGCTGGTCGAACTCCTGCGGCCAGCGGGACTTCCCGTTGGCGGCGCCGTGGGTCAGGCTGGATTCGACGAATCCCCCGTTGCGGCCTGATGCCGCCCACCCCAGCCGGTGCGCCTCAATCAGCATGATCCGTGCGCCGGGGTTCCGTTCGGCGGCGTGCAGGGCCGTCCACAGCCCGGTGTATCCCCCGCCGACGACCAAGAGGTCAACGGTGGCAGGACCCGGCAACGGCGGGTGGTCGGGCCGGCTGTCGAGCAGCGCCGGGTCAAGCCACATCGAACCGAAGGATGCCGGTGCCAGCGCACGCTCGATCAGTCCCGGGTCGATCTCACGGTCGAAAACGGTCTGCATGGACGCAATCGTGCCAGGGCTACTTGGCAAAGCGCGCGAGCACCGGCCCGACGATCGCCAAAATGAACACATACGGCGTGGCGACTGCGGTGAGTGCCTCGACGCTGGCGCCGGCCAACCCGATGATCACCAGGGAGAATTCACCGCGGGCGATCAGGGCGGCCCCCGCCCGTCGCTGGCCGGCCGGTCCGGCCCCCTCCCGGCGGGCAGCGTAGATGCCGGTGAGGACCTTGGTGGCCGCGGTGACCGCGGCCAGCCCGAGGGCGAACGGGAGCATGGGCAGCAGATCGGTGGGGGCGACGGAGAGTCCTATCGCGACGAAGAACACCGCGGCGAAAAGGTCGCGCAGCGGATTGAGGACGGTGCGTGCCCGATCGGCGACCGGACCCGTCAACGTCAGACCGACCAGGAACGCGCCGACGGCGGCCGAGGCGTGCAGGTGCTCGGCGATGGCCGCGACGATGAGGGTGAGACCCAGCACGCGCAGCAGCAGTTGCTCATCCTCGGGGTGGCCGAGGACCCGGCCGACGTGGTGGCCCCAGCGGTAGGACACCAGGAACGCCAAAGCGAGAGCTCCGATCGCCGCGCCGGTCCACACGATCGCCTCCACGAGGGTTCCTCCGGAGGCCAACACCGTGAGCACCGGCAGGTAGGCCGCCATGGCGAAGTCCTCGAGCACCAGCACCGACAGCACGGCCGGGGTTTCCCGGTTGCCGAGCCGGTCGAGATCGTTGAGCAGCCGTGCGATCACACCGGAGGAAGAGATGTAGGTGATGCCGGCCAACGCCACAATGCCCACCGCGTCGAGGCCGAGCAACCACCCGGCCAGCGCCCCCGGGACGGCGTTGAGCACCAGGTCCACCGCCGCCGACGGCAGATGGCGCCGCAGCGATTCGGAGAACTCGACGACGGAGAACTCCAGACCGAGGGTGAGCAGCAGCAGTACCACTCCGATCGAAGCACCGGTCTCCACGAAATCCGCCGCGGCGTCGACCGGGGCGATCCCGCCGGTTCCGAGGAACAGCCCGGTGAGCA
This sequence comes from Mycobacterium sp., assembly GCA_041303735.1. GTDB lineage: Bacteria > Actinomycetota > Actinomycetes > Mycobacteriales > Mycobacteriaceae > Mycobacterium. The sequence continues at coordinate 6,779 of JBFYOQ010000271.1, read as the reverse complement.
GATACAGCGGGATCGGGGACAGCCCGTAGCGCCGCGCCGCCGAGCCCAGGACGGTGAGCGCCACCAGGATGGCACCGAGCTCGAGGAGCAGCGGTGCCGAGACAGCCATTTCTCAGCCCTGGTCGACGAGCTGCCGGACGGCGGCGATGCCGTCCCCGGTGCCGATCACCACCAAAACGTCTCCGGTCTGCAACATCAGGTCCGGTCCGGGAGAGGCCAGCACCTCGTCGTCGCGGACGATCGCCACGATCGACGCGCCGGTTCGGGTGCGGGCCTTGGTGTCGCCCAGCGGCCGGTCCACGTAGGACGACTGCGGCCCGACCTCAACCTGCCCGGCCTCCAGGCCGGGGATCTCCTTGGTGAGATCGGCGTAGCTCTCCACCATCCGGGGCGCACCGAGGATCTGCGAGAGCGCCTCGGCTTCGCGTTCGGTGAGCCTGAACACCCGCTGAGCCCGATCAGGATCTGCTGCCGCGTAGACGAGGACCTCGAAATCGCCCTTGCGGTGAGCGACGACACCGATCCGGTCACCGTCGGCGTTGTCGAATTCGTACCGAAGCCCGACCCCGGGCAACAGGGTTTCTGTGACGTCCACGTGGTCTACCCTCCCGCTCCGACCGCTGACGCGGCGGTGCCGACCGATCGGGCCGGTTCCCAGCCGGGTGGCCCGAAGATGTAGCCCAGCCTGTCACGCCAGCCCGCCGCCGAGCGCACGTCGCGGGCGATTGCCACGTACTCGTGCGTCTCCAGCGTCCAGATGTTGAAGGTCGTGACCGGCTTGGTGAGGCCCTTGGTGGTGAGGCCATAGGTGGTGAGGCCATAGTGCGGCCGGAACAGTTCCGGCTGGAATGTGCCGAACAGCCGGTCCCAGATGATCAGGATGCCGCCGTGGTTGCGGTCCAGATACAGCGGATCCATACCGTGGTGCACCCGGTGGTGCGACGGGGTGTTGAAGATGAATTCTATTGCCCGCGGGAGTGTTCCGATGCGTTCGGTGTGGATCCAGAACTGATAGACCAGGCTGATGGAGAAGCTGGTGAACACCATCCACGGCGGAACCCCGAGCAGCGGCAACGGCGCCCACATGATGATCTCACCGCTGTTGTTCCACTTCTGGCGCAGCGCGGTGGCGAAATTGAAGTACCGGCTGGAGTGGTGCGCCTGGTGGGTGGCCCAGATGATCCGGACCCGGTGGGCGATGCGGTGGTAGGCGTAGAACAACACGTCCACGCCGACCAGCGCGATGACCCAGGTGTACCAGTCCCGCGGCGACAGCTGCCAGGGCGCCACATAGGCGAAGATCACCGCGTAGCCCAGCAGCGCCGCGAATTTCCACGCGCCCATCGTGGCGATGGACACCAGCCCCATCAGGATCGACGCGCGCGCATCGCGGGTGAGGTACGAGCCGGGTGCCGGGTCGCCGGTCTGCGGATCGAGATGCTCGAGCTTGCGGGCCGCGGTCCACTCGATGATCAGCAGTAGCACGAAGAACGGGATGGCGAATAGGACGGGATCGCGCATCGGGGACGGCATCGCCGACAGCACCTCGGACACCCGATCCATGGACCGAAGTCTAACCGCGGCTATCGTGGCGATCTCGATCGGAGTTGGGGTCCGCTGGAGGGAAAAGGCGCACGGGTGAAGCGGAGTTGGGCGCTGCTGCTGGGCGCGATCGTGACCGAGGTGACCGGCACCCTGTCGCTGCGGGCATCCCTGGACCACCGGCTGTGGCTGATTGCGGTGGTGGTCGGCTATACGGTGTCCTTCTACCTCCTCAGCCAGGTCCTTCGGGCGGGTATGCCGGTGGGGGTCGCCTACGGCATCTGGGGCGCGCTGGGCACTGCCGTCACGGCCATCGCCGGTTCCTTCCTGTTCGACGATCCCTTCACCGTGGCGGTGGTGATCGGTATCGGCCTGATCATCGGCGGGGTGTTGCTGGTCCATTTGGGGTCGCCGGCGCCCGATCGGAACGGCTCGTGAGCTGGCTGACGCTGGCCGGGGCGATCCTGGTCGAGGTGTTCTCGACGCTGGGACTGCGTGCATCCGACGGCTTCCGGAAGCGGAAGTGGATCGCTCCGGTGCTGATCGGCTACCTGGCCTCCTTCAGCTTGCTCTGGCTGACGCTGAGCCTGGGCATGCCCATCGGGATCGCCTACGGCGTGTGGTCGGCGTGCGGGGTGGCACTGGTCGCCGTACTGGCCAGGGTGTTGTTCTCCGAACCGCTGACCCGGGTGATGGTGGCGGGCATCGGCTTGATCATCGCCGGCGTGCTCGTCATCGAGTTGTCCGGCGCCGCGGGGTGAGACGCACCGCAGGCGATTTAGCCCGCGCAGACCGGGGTCACGGAGCAAGATAATGGCCATGACGTCGCTATCCGCGCTCGCCGACAGGTTCGGGGTGGCCACCTCCTATTTCGATTGGAGCGGCCGCCAGATAGCGGTCAGCCAGTCAACGGTGGTGGCGGTGCTGGCGGCGCTGGGCGTGCAGGCCGATACCGAAGAGTACTGTGCCGCAGCGCTTTCCGATGTTGAACGCCGGTACTGGTCAAACACGTTGCCGCCGACGGTCATCGCCCGGTCCGGGGCCGAGACCGCGTTCTGGGTGCACGTCGACCATGGTGATCCGGCGCACGTGTGGATCCGACTGGAGGACGGCACTGTGCGCTCGGGTATCCGCCAGGCGGAGAACTTCACTGCGCCATTCAACCTGGACGGGCGCCTGATCGGCGAAGCGACCTTCGTGCTGCCGTCCGATCTGCCGCTCGGGTACCACCGGCTGCACCTGCGTTCCGGCTCCGCGGAGTCGGACACCATGGTGATCGTCACCCCGTCATGGCTCGGTCTGCCGGACCGGATGGGGGCGCGACGCGCCTGGGGATTGGCGACTCAGTTGTACAGCGTCCGCTCCCACGGGTCGTGGGGTATCGGCGATCTCACCGATCTCGCCGACCTCGCGGTCTGGGCGGGCTCCCGGCACGGGGCCGATTACGTGCTGGTGAACCCGCTGCATGCCGCCGCCCCCACCAGGCCGATGGAGCCCTCCCCCTATCTGCCCACCTCGCGGCGGTTCGTCAACCCGCTGTACCTGCGGGTGGAGGCGGTGGATGAATTCGCAGACATGCCCGGCCGCGGCCGGATCCGCAAGCTGCACCGGGCGGCGACCACCCGGGCGGCCGAATCCGATGTGATCGACCGCGATCACGCATGGGAGGCCAAGCGAGCGGCGTGCAAGCTTGTGTACCGCGTCCGACGTTCGGCAGGTCGCGAACTCGCCTTCACCGCGTACAAACAGCGGGAGGGTGCCGCTCTTGACGATTTCGCCACCTGGTGTGCGCTGGCCGAGAAGTATGGCGGCGATTGGCGGCGGTGGCCCAAGGAGCTGCAGCACCCCGGCAGTCCCGAGGTCTCCCACTTCACCGAAAAACACTCGGGCGCAGTCGATTTCCACCGCTGGCTGCAGTGGCAACTTGATGAACAACTGGCGAACGCCCAGGCTCAGGCGGTGCGGACCGGGATGGCGCTGGGCATCATGGCCGACCTCGCCGTCGGAGTACATCCCACCGGTGCGGACAGCTGGGCGCTGCAGAACGTACTGGCACTGGGGGTCACCGCCGGTGCCCCGCCCGATGAGTTCAACCAACTGGGTCAGGACTGGTCACAGCCACCCTGGCGACCCGATCAGCTCGAAGAGTCTGGGTACCAACCCTTTCGAACGCTCATCCAGGCAGTTCTGCGGCATGCCGGCGGAGTCCGTATCGACCACATCATCGGATTGTTCCGGCTGTGGTGGATTCCCGAGGGTGCCGCGCCCACCGAGGGTACCTACGTGCGTTACAACCATGACGCGATGATCGGCATCGTGGCACTGGAGGCCTATCGGGCCGGTGCGGTGGTGGTCGGCGAGGATCTGGGCACCGTGGAACCGTGGGTCCGCGACTACTTGCGGGAGCGCGGGCTGCTGGGCACATCCATCCTGTGGTTCGAGGTCGACACCGCCAGCCGCGGACCGCTGCAGGCCGAGCGGTGGCGGGAGTTGTGTCTGTCCTCGGTCACCACTCACGATCTGCCACCGACGCCGGGCTACCTTGCCGGTGAACATGTTCGGTTGCGCAACGAGCTGGGACTGTTGACCCGTCCGGCATCAGAAGAGCTCGACGACCACCGTGCTGAGCAACAGGCCTGGGTCGCCGAACTTCGCCGGGTGGGCCTGCTGGTCCCCGACACCGCCGGCGACATCGACGACGATGAACTCATCATGGCGCTTCACCGGTACCTGGGACGTACCCCGTCGCGGCTGCTGGCACTGGCGTTGACGGACGCGGTCGGCGAACGGCGCACCCAGAACCAACCCGGAACCACCGACGAGTACCCGAACTGGAGGGTGCCGTTGGCCGGGCCGGACGGGCGGCCGATGCTGCTTGAGGACGTGTTCACCGACGCGCGGGCCGCCGCCTTGGCCGAGGTGATGCGTGTGGCGACTCACCCGGCCGGCTGATTGAGCGGGTTATGGATTTACGACGACCACGCCCAGGTGTGCGATCCGGTGATACCGCTGAATGCGATGTAGCCGTCGGCGGTGGCGGTGGCGACGGCGCCGTTGACGGCCACGGTGCCGTCCCACACCATCACACCGTCGCGGTAGATCACCCGGGTCGAACCCAATGTGGGTACTGCGACAGTGCCGGTGGTGCCGTTCGGAGCCTCGACGGTCAGCCGGAAGATGTTGTCGCCCAACTCCCACCGCGATGAGATCACGCCGTCACCTGCGGGCACCCGCCCCTGCGCCCACTGCAGCCCCTGGGGGAACGGCTTGACCTGCCAGGTGCTGTAGGCAACCGACGTCGGCCTGATACCGACGACGAAGTCCGACAGTGACGAGGTGGCGCCGGTGCCCCAGGCGTGTGAGGCGGAGTCGCCGAACAGGTACGGAATGGAGCCGGACAGATTGCCCCCGGGCAGGCGGATCCGTTCCCAGGTGGTGCTCCCTGCATCGGTGCCGACCATGTAACCCCAGGTGGCCAACATCTGGTCCATCGCCAGATCCGGCCGGTTGGCCAGATAATTGGCGGGAAGGCTGAAGCTTCCGACGAACGGGGACACGATCTGCGGATATCCGCTGATACCTTCCTCTGCAGCGCGCAGGCCGAAGTCGGTGCTCAGGGCGTCGGCCATGGTCTGGACGATCTGCGCGGACTGCTCGGCGTCGGCCACCCCGTAGTACACCGCCCAGGCGTTGGCGTCCTGAACGACGTAACCGCGCCTGTCCGTTGAGGCGTCGTACGCGCCGAGGTCGGGGTTCCACAGGTTGTCGTTGATCGAGGCCTTCAGCGCGGCGGCCTGGGCGGCGTACTGCGCCGCCGAGACGGTGTCCCCGATCGCCGCGGCGAGAATCGCGGCATTGGAAAGGCTGTCGTAGGCGACCATGTTGGTGGAGGCCACCTGACCCACCGCCCTGCCCTCCACACTCCAGTCGATGCTGGCGATCTGCGGCACATCGACGAGTCCGCTGGTGGGGTTGATCAGTGAATTGCCGTAGGTGACGGCGCGCTGTACCGCGTCCCAGTTCTGCCGGACGAATTCGGTGTCGCCGGTGAGCTTGTAGTACGTACCCATGTTCTGCGCGAGAGCCATCGAGTAACTGGCGCCCCAGAATTCGCAGCCGCCCTTGGCGACCCCACTGCAGACGCCGGGCGCGGGCCCGGGGGTGGCGAGATCCGAAGGCACGGGGAAGGGCAGGCTGACCAATTCGAAGATGAATTCCGCGACCGGATTGTCGGCCATGATCTGCAGGCTGTTGCGGGCCACCGCGTCGCCGTCGGCGCCGAACACATCGTGCAGTGTGATGCCGGCGCTGAGCAGATCGCCGGCCCAGATCGCGCGGTCTCGCTTGGCCGCCTCGCCGAGGATCGACAATGGGTACGGGCCGTTGAATCCCGGTGTTCCGGCGGAGATTTCGTCGAGGTTGATCGTGTAGGCGCCGGCGTACCAAATCCGGTTGATGATGTCGGAGTTGGACAGGAATTTGCCCGAGTACTCCTCCGCTGACCGCAGCGGGGCTGTCATCTCGGTGAGAATGTTGGTCAGCGTCACGGTGCCCGGCAGATTCAGGACGATCCGTTGGTAGCGGAAACCGCCCTGCAGCTGGCTGCCCTGCCAGGAGCCGTTGCCCAGGATGGGGACGATCTGGAAGGTGAGCGGGTCACCGGAGTTGGCGAGCAGCGCCGAGCTCAGCGCTCCGTCGCCGATGGCGGTCAGGTTCGACAGTGACTCGCTGTAGGACGCCTGCAGAAGGTTCGGTGTCGCCCCGTAGTAGCTGAAGCGGGTGAAGCCGCCGACGTCCTGCCCGTAGTCGAGGATCACCATGGGCGCTTGGGATCCGAGGCGGTAAGTCAGGGTGATGTCACCGTTGTCGCCGATGGTGACGCCGTCGTTCTTGTAGTAGAGGCTGACCGGGCGCACTACGCAGGGCTGCCCCTCCGAGCATCCATCGGGGGTCAGGACATACCGCTGCCACCCGTCCTCGGCGGCGATCGGGGCCGCTGAGAATGCTGCAGCGTCACCGGTGATGGGCGCGACCGGCTGGGTGGGCTCGACGGTGATCGCCACCCGCGCCGGCACCGAGTCGGTGTAGGGCGTGGCCAGTCCGAGTAGTTGCAGATTGTTGACGATCTGCGGTCCGACGACGGGTAGGTAGGACAGCAGATCGACGATGCCGTGGAAGTGCGGGAACGTTCCGGGGGTCTGGTCGTCGACGACGATGTTGAACTGGTCGAAGCCGCC
>JBFYOQ010000270.1:0-12003 GCA_041303735.1 Mycobacterium sp. | reverse complement strand
GAGACCCCCCTGTCCAGCCACGAGTTGCGGATGGACGATGACGTCTACCAGAGCCGCCAGGACCCTGCCATCACCGTCGGGTTCCGCATCACTGCGCCCGGTGCCGATCTCGATGGCGCCTACCTGGCGATCTGGACCACGACTCCGTGGACGTTGCCGTCGAATCAGGCGGTTGCGGTCAATCCCGAGGTGGACTACGTCGTCGTGGCCGTCGAGGGCCGCCGTTTCGTCGTCGCGCGGGCACGGTTGGCGGCTTATGCGCGGGAACTGGGGGAGGACCCCCAGATCGTCGGCAGCTACACCGGCGAGCAGCTGATCGGACTGAGCTATCTGCCGCCGTTCCCATACTTCGCCGATTCGCAGCACGCGTTCCAAGTGCTGCGCGGGGACTTCGTCACCACCGAGGACGGCACCGGTGTGGTGCACATGGCGCCGGCCTACGGCGAGGACGACAAGGCCACCACCGACACCGTCGGGATCATCCCGGTCACCCCGGTGGATGCCAAGGGACGCTTCGACGCATCAGTGCCCGACTACCAGGGCCAGCAGGTCTTCGACGCCAACGCTGCGATCATCCGGGACCTGAAGAACTCCAGCGGCGCGGCGGCGGTCAATTCCCCGGTGCTGATCCGGCAGGAGACCTACGACCACCCGTATCCGCACTGCTGGCGGTGCCGCAACCCGTTGATCTACCGCGCGGTGTCCTCATGGTTCGTTGAGGTCACCGCTTTCCGTGACCGGATGGTCGAGCTGAATCAGCAGATCACCTGGTACCCCGAGCACGTCAAGGACGGTCAGTTCGGCAAGTGGCTGTCGAATGCGAGGGACTGGTCGATCTCCCGAAATCGTTACTGGGGTACACCCATTCCGGTGTGGACCTCCGACGATCCGGCGTACCCCCGCATTGACGTCTATGGCAGTCTCGACGAACTCGAACGCGACTTCGGCGTGCGGCCGGACAATCTGCACCGGCCCTACATCGATGAACTGACCCGGCCGAACCCCGATGACCCGACGGGTACGTCCACGATGCGCCGGATCGAAGACGTCTTCGACGTCTGGTTCGACTCCGGGTCCATGCCCTTCGGTCAGGTGCACTACCCGTTCGAGAACACCGAGTGGTTCCGCGGTGTCGATTCCGTCGACCCCGACAAGCGGGTCGCCGGGCACAACCCGGGTGACTTCATCGTCGAGTACATCGGCCAGACCCGTGGGTGGTTCTACACCTTGCACGTGCTGGCCACCGCGCTGTTCGATCGGCCCGCGTTCAAGACCTGTGTGGCGCACGGCATCGTGCTCGGCAATGACGGCGCGAAGATGAGCAAGTCGCTGCGCAACTATCCCGATGTCAACGAGGTGTTCGACCGGGACGGCTCCGATGCGATGCGGTGGTTCCTGATGGCCTCGCCCATCCTGCGCGGCGGAAACCTGATCGTCACCGAGCAGGGTATCCGGGAGGGCGTGCGTCAGGTGCTGCTGCCGCTGTGGAACGCCTATAGCTTCCTGGCCCTCTACGCGCCGGTGGTCGGCACCTGGCGCACCGACTCCACTCACGTTTTGGACCGCTATATCCTGGCCAAACTCGCGGCACTGCGCGACGAGATCACCGAGTCCATGGATGTCTGCGATATCTCGGGAGCGTGCGAGCAACTGCGCCGGTTCACCGAAGCGCTGACCAATTGGTATGTGCGGCGCTCCCGTTCCCGGTTCTGGGACGAGGACGCAGACGCCATCGACACCTTGCACACCGTGCTGGAGGTCACCTCGCGGTTGGCCGCGCCACTGCTGCCGATGGCATGCGAGGTCATCTGGCGCGGCGTGACCGGGCAGCGATCGGTTCACCTGACCGACTGGCCGGAGGCCGCCCTTGTCCCCGCAGACCCGCAGTTGGTGGCAGCTATGGATCAGATCCGCGAGGTGTGTTCAGCAGCCTCCTCGCTGCGCAAGGCGAAAAAACTTCGAGTACGGCTTCCGCTACCGAAAGTCACTGTCGCTGTTGAGGATCCGACCCTTATCGAACCCTTCACCGACCTCATCGCCGACGAACTGAATGTCAAGGCCGTCGAGCTGACCGATGACATCGCCGCCCATGGCCGTTTCGAACTCGCCGTCAACGCCCGGGCGGCCGGGCCAAGGCTGGGCAAGTCGGTGCAGGACGCCATCGCCGCCGTGAAGGCGGGGCGCGGAGTGCTCAACCCGGACGGCACGCTCAGCGCCGGTGAGACGGTCCTGCAACCAGGGGAATACACCTCGCGGCTGGTCGCGGCGGATCCGGAGTACACCGCAGCGCTTGCCGACGGCGCCGGACTGGTTGTGCTCGACGCCACCCTCACGCCCGAACTGGAGGCCGAGGGGTGGGCCAAGGATCGCATCCGCGAACTGCAGGATCTGCGCAAGTCCTCGGGACTCGATGTCAGTGACCGCATCAGCGTGGTCATGGCGGTGCCGGCCGGCCGCGCCGATTGGGCCCGCACCCACCGCGACATGATCGCCAAGGAGATCCTGGCGACCGGGTTCGAGTTCGGCGAGGCCGCCGACGCCGTGGAGATCGGCGATGGTGTGCGGGCGGCGATCGCGAAAGCCTGACGGCCCCGTGGCGCACCACTGGCCGCAGAATGGGCGTGTGGCTGATCGCTGGGTGCTGCATTTCGACATGGACGCCTTCTTCGCCTCCGTCGAACAGTTGACCCGTCCGACGCTGCGCGGCCGCCCGGTTCTGGTCGGCGGCACGGGCGGGCGCGGGGTGGTGGCCGGTGCCAGCTACGAGGCGCGTGCCTTCGGGGCCCGTTCCGCGATGCCGGTGCATCAGGCCCGCCGTCTCGTCGGTCCGGCGGCGGTGGTGCTGCCCCCGCGCGGTGTGGTCTACGGGGTTGCCAGCCGGCGGGTGCTGGAGACCGTCCGGGGACTGGTCCCGGTCCTGGAGCAGTTGTCGTTCGACGAAGCCTTCGGCGAGCCCCCCGAACTCGTCGGCGCTGCGGCAGCGGAGGTGGAGGAGTTCTGCGCCGACCTGCGCCGGCGTATCCGTGATGAGACCGGGTTGGTGGCATCGGTGGGCGCCGGGTCGGGCAAGCAGATCGCCAAGATCGCCTCGGATCTGGCCAAACCCGATGGTCTGCGGGTCGTTCGGCGCGACGAGGAGAAAGTGCTGCTGGCCGGCCTGCCGGTTCGCCGGCTGTGGGGCATCGGTCCCGTTGCCGAGGAGCGGCTGCACCGGCTGGGCATCGAGACCGTCGGGCAACTGGCCGCCCTCACCGGAGCCGAGGTCGCCAACATCCTCGGCGCCGGTGTCGGGCCGGCGCTGCAACTGCTGGCGCGCGGTATCGACGACCGGCCGGTGGCCGAACGCGCGGAGGCCAAACAGATCAGCGCCGAGTCGACCTTCGCCGCCGATCTGACCACCGTCGAGCAGTTGCGCGAGGCGGCGGGCCCGATCGCCGAGCATGCCCACCGTCGGCTGGCCCGCGACGGCCGCGGCGCGCGCACGGTGACGGTCAAGCTGAAGAAGTCGGACATGTCGATCCTGACCCGCTCGGCGACATTGCCCTATGCGACCGCAGACGCCGGGACGTTGACCGCGATGGCCCGCCGGCTACTGCTTGATCCCCGCGACATCGGACCGATACGGCTTGTCGGCGTGGGCTTGTCCGGGTTGTCGGATGTGCGCCAGGAGTCGCTGTTCCCCGAACTTGAGCACGAGCAGCAGATGGAGATGTCCGATGCGCCACCGATCGCACCTTCGGGTGGCCCCGTCGGGTGGCGCGTCGGGGACGACGTCGCGCACCCCGACCTCGGTCACGGCTGGGTGCAGGGAGCCGGACACGGTGTGGTCAGCGTGCGGTTCGAGACCCGCGCCAGCGGGCCTGGAGTGATGCGCACCTTCGGGATCGACACCGCCGAGTTGACCGCAGCCGACCCGGTGGACAGCCTCGCCTGGCCGGACTGGGGGGAACCGGAACTAGCCCCAGCGGGCAATGACCTGGTCGACGGCTAGCCCGGCGCCCAGAGCGGCCATCAGCAGCACGCGGGCCTGGCTGGCCCGCAGTCGCGGAACCATCACCGCACCCGCGGCCACCAGATCGTGGCCGGGCCCGTAGACCGCAGCGGCGCGGCCATTGGGCACCCGGGTGGTGACCGCTACCGCCACGCCGGCCGCGGTGACCCGGCGCACCGCGTCGATGACCGCTGCACCGGTGTTGCCCGAGCCCATGGCGTCCAGCACCAACCCCCGGGCGCCGGCGTCGACGAACGCCCGCAGAGCGGCATCGTCGGCGCCGGGATAGGCGGCCGCGATGTCCACCCGGGGCGCGGCCGTCACCGCACCCAGTAGTGGACGGTTCTTTTCACCGGTGAGCGTGAGGGTGCCCTCCGACACCCCACCCACCGCAGGGGCCCCGCCGAACATCTGCGGGCCCCCGACCTTGGTGGTGCCCAGGGGCGCTCGCACCACACCGCCGAAGATGATCAGGACGCCGAGTCCGCGGGTCCGCGGATCCGCCGCCACGGCCAGTGCGTCGCGCAGATTCCGGGGGCCGTCGGCGTCCGGCGCGTCCGCGGGAAGCGCCGCCCCGGTGAGCACCACCGGTGCGTCGCCGCCGTAGGTGAGATCCAGCCACAGCGCCGTCTCCTCCATGGTGTCGGTGCCGTGGGTGATGACGACCCCGTCGGAGTTGCGTGCCGCGTGGTCGACGGCCTCGCCGATGCGCAACCAGTCCGTCGGGGAGAGTGCCGAACTGTCCACCGCGAGCAGGTCGAGCACCTCGACAGTCTCTGCCACTCCGGCGCTCAACAGGGCGGCCAGATCGGCACCGCTGCGCGACGGACGCAGGACGCCGGCCTCGTCAGCACCGGTGGCGATGGTTCCGCCGGTGCTCACGATGACGAGGCGGGTCATACCGCCATCATGGCAGCCTGATCCGAGATTGAGCGCTAGGGGATGATGGGACGGTGACCGATGAGACCGATGAGAGCGTTGAGACCGTTGAGACCGACGCGACCGTTGCCGCCCCGGCGCCGTCGCGTCGGCGGCTGCGGCTGCTGCTCTCGGTCGCCGCGGTCGTGCTGGCCGTTGATATCGCGACCAAAGTTCTGGCGGTGGAGTTACTGACACCAGGCCAACCGGTGCCGATCATCGGCGACACGGTCACCTGGACGTTGGTGCGCAATTCCGGGGCCGCCTTCTCGATGGCGACCGGCTACACCTGGGTGCTGACGCTGATCGCCATCGGTGTCGTGATCGGCATCGTGTGGATGGGTCGGCGTCTGGTGTCCCCATGGTGGGCGGTCGGCTTGGGGATGATCCTCGGGGGAGCGCTGGGCAACCTGGTCGACCGGTTCTTCCGCTCGCCGGGGCCGCTTCGTGGACACGTCGTCGACTTCCTGTCCATCGGGTGGTGGCCGGTATTCAACGTGGCCGATCCCGCCGTGGTCTGCGGTGCGATTCTGCTGGTAGGCCTGTCGCTGTTCGGTTACGACTTCGACACCGCGGCCCGGCGCACCCGCGACGGTGACCCGGCGACCAAGCCCGGCGACAGCTGATGACCGAGCGGTCGATGCCGGTGCCGGAAGGCCTGGCGGGCATGAGGGTGGACGCCGGCCTGGCGCGGCTGCTGGGACTGTCCCGCACCGTTGTCGCCTCAGTCGCCGAGAGCGGTGGAGTCCACCTGGATGGGGCGCCGGTGGGGAAGTCCGATCGGTTGGCGGCCGGGGCGTGGCTGAGCGTGCAACTGCCGGACGAGCAGGCACCGCCGCAGAACACCCCGGTCGAGATCGAAGGCATGACGATCCTGTACTCCGACGACGACATCGTCGCGGTGGACAAACCGCCCGGAGTGGCCGCGCACGCCGGCGTGGGCTGGCACGGCCCGACCGTGCTGGGAGGTCTGGCGGCAGCGGGCTTCCGCATCAGCACCTCGGGGGTCCACGAACGCCAGGGCATCGTGCAACGACTCGATGCCGGCACCTCGGGTGTCATGGTGGTCGCATTGTCGGAGCGGGCATACACCGTGCTCAAGCGCGCTTTCAAGGAACGCACCGTCGACAAGCGCTATCACGCTGTGGTGCAGGGACATCCGGATCCGTCCAGCGGAACCATCGATGCACCGATCGGTCGGCATCGCGGCAATGACTGGAAGTTCGCCGTCACCGAGAACGGCCGGCCCAGCATCACCCACTACGACACCCTGGAAATGTTCCGGGCGGCCAGCCTGCTCGATATTCATCTCGAAACCGGCCGCACCCACCAGATCCGGGTGCACTTCGCCGCCCTGCACCACCCGTGCGTCGGCGATCCCACCTACGGCGCCGATCCGGTGCTGGCCAAGCGCCTAGGCCTGCAGCGGCAGTGGCTGCATGCCCGATCGCTGGCCTTCGCGCACCCCACCGACGGCCGGCGCATGGAGATCACCAGCCCCTACCCCGCTGACCTGCAGCACGCGCTGGATGTGTTGCGGTCCGACTCGTGACGATCTTCTGGCAGCCGGTGGTCGGCGCAGTTGCTATGTTCCCTCCGATGCCGTGTCGGGCGGTACCGCGGTTGCGCAGCTACAGCTATCGGAGGTCGCAATGACCAGCCCCGTGATCAGCCGGGAGCGCAGACGCCTTTATATCGGCATCGCGGTGGTCCTGGCTTTGTGGGCGGCGGCGCTCTTGGCGCTGAACCTGACATTGATCCCGGACACGTACTGGTATTCCTACTACGCCGTCGACTACACAGTGGGCTTCGTCCGGCGCGGGCTGGCAGGCGAACTCGTGGGTCTCCTGCCCGGCGACGATCAGTTCTCCGAGCAGCGAGTGGGGCGCTGGATGTCAAGCGGAGCCTTCTTCATCGCTCTGGCTGGATTGGCGTGGTGGATAGCAGTGAGATCGGGGCGCTCCGAGCGCCGGCTCCAGATTGCCTTACTGATTGTCGTCCTGCCCTTCGGATTTGGGTTCGGGCTGCTGCAGGCAGGTTCGACGTTGTTCGGGGGCACCGCACTGATCGTGTTCGGGATCGCGGTGGCGAGGGCTACCTCGGATCGGGCCGTGCTCGTCGCCAGCGCGATTTTCGGTGTCGTCACCGCCGTACTCGTTCTGGGTCACGAGGCGATCCCGTTTCTCTTCGGGCTCGGTGTGATCGCGGTCCTGGTGGTACTGGCCAATCAGCTTGAGGGTAAGGCGCGTTGGGCCAGCTATGCGCTTGCGTTGGGGCCGGGCTTGGTGACCGCGCTGGCGGTGGCGGTTCTGGGCAAGCACGGGGTCTCTGAGGAGCTGTGTGCGCTGGTGCCGCATGCCCAGGTGAACAATCCACTGGCCGGTAACCCCACCGTCGGTCAGCTCGTCAGCGGGTACACCTACTACGACGACTATCACGACTGGGCATGCAGAAATATCACGCCTTTCTACGACCGAGACTTCGGTGATGCCGTTCGCTATGTCGGGAGACTCGGGGCGGCCGGGATGATCGTCAACACCGTCTTCGGCATCGGTGTTCTCGCCATCACGATCCTGGCGATTGGCTGGGTGTCGGGTGTTCCGCCGCGGCGGCTCGCGGTGGTGCTGCGTCAGCACTGGATCGCCGTCGCGATCGGACTCTGCATGACACTGCCGGTCTTCATGACCGGCGTCGACTGGGTTCGATGGTGGGTGACGATCTCATTGAACATCGGGATCGTGTATCTGCTGTATGCGAGCAGTCAGCCTGAGATCGACACACCGCCGACCCAGCGTTCGACGCGAGCCTTCGTCGGGACCGTGATTGCCTTGGCACTGGTCCCGGTGGGGATCGTTCCGGCCTTCCTTGCCCCGCTACCCATATGACCCGCCACTGAGGATGTCACTGAACCGAGGGGCCCGGAACGCGCCGGTGGGTCCGCCCCTGACGCCGCAGCGCGGTGGCGATGCCCGCGGCCTGCTGTACGGCCTCGGCGCCTACGCGTCGTGGGGAGTGTTCCCGGCGTTCTTCCCGCTGCTCAAACCCGCCGGCGCGGTCGAGATCCTGGCTCACCGCGTGGTCTGGACGGTCGCGTTCATGGCGGTGATCCTGGTGCTGGGCCGACAACTCTCGGCGGTGCGCCAGATCAGCGCGCGTACCTGGCTGCTGCTGGCCTGCGCCTCGGCGCTGATCTCCACCAACTGGGTCATCTACATCTACGCGGTGAACTCCGGACACGTCGTCGATGCCGCGCTGGGCTACTTCGTCACACCGTTGGTCAGCGTGATGCTGGGGGTGGTGTTCTTCGCCGAACGGCTCAACCGCGCCCAGGGCGCGGCCCTGCTCATCGCCGTGGCCGCCGTGGTCCTACTCGCGTCTGGCGTAGGTGGCGTCCCGCTGATCGCGCTCGGACTGGCGTGTTCATTCGGGCTCTATGGCGTTGTGAAGAAGATCGTCGCGGTGGATCCCCGGGTCAGCGTGGCCATGGAGACCGCCATCGCTGCGCCGTTCGCGGTGGGGTACCTGGTGTTCCTGCAGAACAGCGGTGCGGCGCATTTCACCAACCACGGGTCCGGCCACATCGCCCTGATGCTGCTGTGCGGTCCGGTCACCGCGATCCCACTGCTGTTGTTTGGCGCCGCCGCTCAGCGAATACCGCTGGTGACCATCGGCCTGCTGCAGTATCTGACCCCGTCGATGCAGATGACATGGGGTCTGGTGGTGGGCAACGAACCGATGTCGGCGACCCGGTGGGCCGGATTCGCGCTGATCTGGCTGGCGTTGGCCGTGTTCACCGCGGATGTGGTGTCGCGGACCTACCGCTCCCGCTCGGACTCGCGGACGGGTACCTTGCACGCATCATGACCGATTCCAAATCCCGCGGCCGCCGGATAACACTCGTGGTGCTGTCGGCGGTCGCCGTGGCCGCGATCGCGGTCACCCCGTTCAGTGGCTCGCTGGCGGCGATCTTCAGTCGCGATGCCGAGTCGACCGAGACCACGGCTCCGACCAGCGCACCGCCGGTGCTGACCATCAAGCCACTACCGGTACGGCCGGTGGTGAGCGCTTTCGTCACCACGCCCGAGCAGTGCCCGCCATCGGCCCCCACGCCGCCGCAGGCCCCCGCCCGGATCTGCGACATCACCAGGACCGCCGTCTACGAACTCCAACCCGAGGCGCTGCGGCTGCAATTGACCAAGGTGGACGCGTACCTCAACCCGCTGACCGGTGCCCAGGTGGTGCAGATGACCATGACAGACGAGTCCTCGCAGCAGTTCGCCCAGTTCACCGCCGATCGGGTGGGTCAGCAGGTGGCCTTCGTGCGGGACGGCACGGTGGTCTGGGGACCCAAGATCAGTGCTCCGATCGACGGGCAGGTGCTGCAGTTGTCCGGGGAACTCACCCAGGAACAGGCGGCCGAGGTGGCCCGGATGCTGCGCGACGGCGCCTGAGCCCGACGACACCGGCGGGACACGACACTCGACACGCCGAGCGCGTCCCCGCCCGGCCCTAGACTGACGGGCCTATGGCCGGATCATTCGTGCATCTGCACAACCACACCGAGTACTCGATGCTCGACGGTGCGGCCAAGATCACCCCCATGCTGGCCGAGGCCCAGCGCCTGGAGATGCCGGCCATCGGCATGACCGACCACGGCAACATGTACGGGGCGGCCGAGTTCTACGCCGCGGCGACCAAGGTGGGCATCACACCGATCATCGGCGTCGAGGCCTACGTGGCTCCCGGTTCCCGGTACGACACCCGGCGGATCCTGTGGGGCGACCCCGGCCAGAAATCCGATGACGTCTCCGGCAGCGGTTCCTATACCCACCTGACGATGGTTGCGGAGAACGCCACCGGCCTGCGCAACCTGTTCAAGTTGACCTCCCGGGCCTCGTTCGAAGGTCAGCTGGGCAAGTGGAACCGGATGGACGCCGAGATCATCGCCGAGCATGCCGAGGGCATCATCGCCACCACGGGTTGCCCGTCCGGCGAGGTGCAGACCCGGCTGCGGCTGGGACAGACCGCCGAAGCCCTGGAGTCAGCAGCCAAATGGCGCGAGATCTTCGGGCCCGAGAACTACTTCCTGGAACTGATGGACCACGGTCTGTCCATCGAGCGCCGGGTGCGCGACGACCTGCTCGAATTGGGCCGCAAGCTCGGTATCCCGCCGCTGGCCACCAATGACTGCCACTACGTCACCCGCGAGGCCGCACACAGCCACGAGGCGTTGCTGTGCGTGCAGACCGGTAAAACGCTATCCGACCCCAACCGGTTCAAGTTCGACGGTGACGGCTACTACCTGAAGTCCGCCGCCGAGATGCGCGCACTCTGGGATGACGAGATTCCCCAGGCCTGCGACTCCACCCTGCTGATCGCCGAGCGGGTGCAGTCCTACGCCGACGTCTGGGCGCCGCGCGACCGGATGCCGGTCTTCCCGGTGCCCGCGGGGCACACCCAGGCGACGTGGTTGCGCCATGAGGTCGAAGCCGGGCTGGCGCAGCGGTTCGCAGGCGGTGTGCCCTCGGACTACACCGAGCGCGCGGCGTACGAGATCGACGTCATCTGCGACAAGGGCTACCCGTCGTATTTCCTGATCGTCTCCGACCTGATCAACTACGCCCGCTCGGTCAACATCCGGGTCGGCCCGGGACGCGGATCGGCGGCCGGTTCGCTGGTGGCGTACTCGCTGCGGATCACCGATATCGACCCGATCGAGCACGGCCTGCTGTTCGAGCGCTTCCTCAACCCCGAACGCGCGTCGATGCCCGATATCGACATCGACTTCGACGACCGCCGCCGCGGCGAGATGCTGCGCTACGCCGCCGAACGGTGGGGCAGTGACCGGGTCGCGCAGGTCATCACCTTCGGGACCATCAAAACCAAAGCCGCGCTCAAGGATTCCGCGCGGGTGCACTACGGCCAGCCCGGATTCGCCATCGCCGATCGGATCACCAAGGCGTTGCCGCCCGCCGTAATGGCCAAGGACATCCCGCTGGCCGGGATCACCGACCCCACCCATGAGCGGTATAAGGAAGCCGCGGAGGTCCGCAGTCTGATCGACACCGATCCCGACGTGCGGACCATCTACGAGACCGCGCGCGGCCTCGAAGGGCTGGTGCGCAACGCCGGCGTCCACGCCTGCGCGGTGATCATGAGTTCCGAGCCGCTGATCGAGTCGATCCCGCTCTGGAAACGTCCGCAGGACGGCGCGATCATCACTGGCTGGGACTACCCGTCGTGTGAGGCCATCGGTCTGCTGAAGATGGACTTCCTCGGTCTGCGGAACCTGACGATCATCAACGACGCGCTGGACAACATGAGATCCAACCGCGGGGTCGAGGTCGACCTCGAGTCGCTGCCGCTGGACGATTCGGCGACTTACGAGCTGCTGTCCCGCGGTGACACCCTCGGTGTTTTCCAACTCGACGGTAGTGCGATGCGCGACCTGCTGCGGCGCATGGGACCCACCGGATTCGCCGATATCGTCGCGGTGCTGGCGCTATACCGGCCGGGCCCGATGGGGATGAACGCCCACAACGACTATGCCGACCGCAAGAACGGCCGCCAGGCCATCAAGCCGATCCACCCCGAGCTCGCCGAACCGCTCGAGGAGATCCTCGCCGAGACCTACGGCCTGATCGTCTATCAGGAACAGATCATGCGCATCGCGCAGAAGGTGGCCGGCTACTCCCTGGCCCGAGCCGACATCCTGCGCAAGGCGATGGGCAAGAAGCAGCGCGAGGTTCTCGACAAGGAGTACGAGGGCTTCGCCGACGGCATGAAGGCCAACGGCTTCTCGGCCGGGGCCATCAAGGTGCTGTGGGACACGATCCTTCCCTTCGCCGACTACGCCTTCAACAAGTCGCACGCCGCGGGCTACGGGCTGGTGTCGTACTGGACCGCCTACCTCAAGGCCAACTATCCCGGCGAGTACATGGCCGGTCTGCTCACCTCGGTCGGCGACGACAAAGACAAGGCCGCGATTTACCTGGCCGACTGCCGCAAGCTGGGCATCACGGTGCTGCCGCCGGACGTCAACGAGTCGGAACTGAACTTCACCACGGTGGGAACCGATATCCGGTTCGGTCTCG
>JBFYOQ010000269.1:0-23526 GCA_041303735.1 Mycobacterium sp. | reverse complement strand
TGGAGGGCGAGCGCGGCTTCTACGCCGGGGCCCTCGGCTGGTGCGACGGCCGCGGCGACGGCCGGTGGGTGGTGGCCATCCGCGGCGCGCTTCTGTCTGCCGACCGGCGCAGCGCGGTGGCCCAGGCCGGCGGCGGGATCGTCGCCGAATCCGACGCCGACGAGGAGGTCGCCGAGACCACCACGAAATTCCGCACCATCCTGGCCGCCCTCGGGGTGCCGGCGTGAGCACGCTGATCCGCCCCGCGCACCCCGGCGACGAACCGGCGATCGCGGCGATGATCGCAGCGCTGGCCGAGTTCGAGCGCGCACCCGAGCAGTGCACCGTCACCGAAAGTCAGCTCACCGCAGCGTTATTCGGCGACGACGCGCCGGCCCACTGCCTGATCGCCGAGGTCGACGGCGAGACGGCCGCCATGGCGCTGTGGTACCGGACCTTCTCCACCTGGGACGGGGTGGCCGGCATTCACCTCGAGGACCTCTACGTGGGAGAGCGCTTCCGCCGCCGCGGCGTGGCCCGGGCACTGCTGGCCGCACTGGCCCGCGACTGCGTGCGCAACGGCTACAGCCGGCTGGGCTGGGCGGTGCTGGACTGGAACACCGACGCCATCGCCCTCTACGACGCCGTCGGCGGGCGGCCGATGTCGGAGTGGGTCAGCTACCGGGTGTCCGGACCCGAATTGACCGCGCTGGCCTCCGAATCCGACGGACCCTGACCCAGCCACCGCAGCGTGGCGGGGTGGAACAGCAGCACCAGCACGGCGATGGCCACCACCGCGACCGGCACGGCGTAGGGCCAGCGGTGCGAGCCCACACCGGCGTACCAGGTGACCGGCAGCAGCAGCAGTTGGGTGTACACCGCCAGACCGCGGCCCCACCGGCGGCCCGTCCACAGCGCCCAGGCCGCGCCCAGTACTCCGGCGCCGATGGCCGCGAACCAGGCGGCGTTGCCGAATCCGTTGACGACGTTCTGATCGGCTCCGGCGAAACCGCGGATGACGAACACCACCGCCGCGACCACCGCGGCCACGCCCTGGACGGCCACCAGCGCGGCGGCGCGGCGCACGGTCGGCGGTGGTGACGGCATGGCTCCCACGGAAGTGAGCCTATCGACCGTGCGCCGATAGGCTCAGCACTGTGCGCGCCGTGATGATCGTCAACCCGAACGCCACCTCCACCACGCCCGCCGGACGCGACCTGGTGGCCCACGCGCTGGAGAGCCGGGTGGAGCTGGCGGTGGCGCACACCGACCACCGCGGCCACGCCATCGAGATCGCCGAGAACGCCCACCGGGACGGGATCGACGTGATCATCGTGCACGGCGGCGACGGCACGGTGAACGAAGTCGTCAACGGCCTGCTGGGCACACCGGGCCCGCAACGCCCCGCCGCCGACACCCTGCCCGCCGTGGCCGTGGTGCCCGGCGGCTCGGCCAACGTCTTCGCCCGGGCGCTGGGCATCAGTCCCGACCCCATCGAGGCCACCAATCAGCTGATCGACCTGCTCGGCGCCCGTCGCGACGGCGGCGGCTGGCGGCGGATCGGCTTGATGGACTGTGTGGAGCGCTGGGCGGTGTTCACCGCCGGAATGGGCGTCGACGGCGATGTGGTGGCCGCGGTGGAGGCCCAGCGCGCCAAGGGCCGCAAGGTCACCGCCGGGCGCTACATCCGGATCGCGGTCCGGGAGATGCTGGGCAGCGTGCGCGAGGAGCCGCTGATCACGGTGCATCCCCCCAACGG
This sequence comes from Mycobacterium sp., assembly GCA_041303735.1. Lineage (GTDB taxonomy): Bacteria > Actinomycetota > Actinomycetes > Mycobacteriales > Mycobacteriaceae > Mycobacterium. The sequence goes on along the minus strand of JBFYOQ010000269.1, from coordinate 21,788 downwards.
CGACCCGGTGACGGGGGTGCATTTCGCGTTCATTTCCAACGCCAGCCCCTGGACCTACGCCAACACCCGGCCGGTGTGGACCAATCCGGGCACCACCTTCGAGGGTGGCCTGGGGGTTTTCGGGTCGACCACCACCAACGTCATCGCGAACCTGCTGGTCGTGCGCCGGATGCTGTCGGCCAAGGGCGACATCAAGGGCCGGCACCTGGTCCGCGAGGATGACCTGCCCTGGGTGCGGATCACCGCGGCGCAACCGGTATCGTGCCAGGTGGACGGCGATTTCCTGGGGATGCGCGACGATATGACGTTCACCTCGGTACCCGGGGCGCTGGCAGTGGTGGCTCCGCCACCTGGGTGACACGGCGGCTCCTGCTGCGGCTGAACGCGGCGGCTGAGTGAGATTGGCCACGGTTTAGAAGAGTCCTGTTGACAACTGTCCAGGCTGTGGAAGCATCGCAGGTAACAGTGCAACAACATTTGTGTGTGCACGCGTTAACAGCCCAGTTCAAACGGGGTAATCCCGCGGCCTGCTACGCACACCGTTGATTAAGGAGTAGTGAAATGGATTGGCGCCACAAGGCGGTCTGTCGCGACGAGGATCCGGAACTGTTCTTCCCGGTGGGAAACAGTGGGCCGGCCCTCGCCCAGATCGCAGAGGCGAAGGTGGTCTGCAACCGGTGCGCCGTCACCGCTGAGTGCCTGACCTGGGCTTTGGAGTCCGGTCAGGATGCCGGCGTGTGGGGCGGCCTGAGCGAGGACGAGCGCCGCGCCCTCAAGCGCCGCAACGCCCGCACCCGGGCCCGGACCGGCGTCTGACACCGACGAAGCGTCACAAACGCGGTCCCGGCACCTAGCCGGGGCCGCGTTTTTTGTCGACAACCGGCGTCCGCCCGATCGGCACCCGCAACATCACGTCGGTGCCCCCACCCGGGGCGGCCTGCAACTGCAGCGAGCCGTCCAACTCGGCCGAGACCAGGGTGTTCACGATCTGCAGGCCGAGCCGGTCGGATTTCTCCACGCTGAAGCCCTCGGGTAGCCCGGCGCCGTCGTCGCGCACCACGACGTCGAGGAAGCGGGCCGAGCGTTCGGCGCGGATCACCACCGAGCCCTGCCCGGCTGCCGGGCCCGTGGTGGGCTCGAAGCCGTGCTGGACGGCGTTCTGCACCAGTTCGGTGACCACCATCACCAGCGCGGTGGCCCGCTGGGCGTCGAGTGAGCCCATGGTGCCCTCCCGCCGGATCCGGATCGGGGTGTCGACGGCGGCGACGTCGCCCATCATCGGCAGGATCCGGTCGATCACCTCATCGAGGTTGACCTCCTCGTCGACCGAGATCGACAGCGCGTCATGCACCTGGGCGATGGCCGCCACCCGGCGCACCGACTCCATCAGCGCGTCGCGGGCTTCGGAGTTGTTGGTGCGGCGGGCCTGCAGGCGCAGCAGGGCGGCGACGGTCTGCAGGTTGTTCTTCACCCGGTGGTGGATCTCGCGGATGGTGGCGTCCTTGGACAGCAGCGCCCGGTCGCGGCGTTTGACCTCGGTGACGTCGCGGATCAGCACGGCCACCCCGGCGGAGCGACCACGAACGGCCAGCGGCAGTGTGCGCACCAGCACGGTGGCACCGCCGGCGTCGACCTCCAACCGCGTGCCCGACCCGCCGGCCAGCGAGTCACCGACGTGCTCGGCGAGTTCAGCGGCGTCGAACGGATCGGTGATCAACGGCCGGGTGATCCCAATCAGGTTGTGCCCCTCCAAGTCTGAGCTCAGACCCATCCGGTGGTAGGCGGACAGCGCGTTGGGGCTGGCGTAGCTGACCACCCCGTCGACGTCGAGGCGGATGAACCCGTCGCCCACCCGCGGGCTCGACCGCGACATCGCCAGATCCGCGACGTTGGGGAAGGTGCCCTCCGACACCATGTCGAGCAGCTTGCCGGCGCAGTCGAGGTAGGCCTTCTCCAGCCGCGACGAGGTGCGCCGGCCGTCGCCGGCACTCTGATGGGTGAGCGCGGCCACCACGTCGCCGCAGTAGCGCACCGGCACCGATCCCAGCAGGCCCTCCTCGTCGACGATGGTGCCGACGGCATCACTGACGAGCAGGGTGGAGGCGGTGTTGGGCCGGCACTGCGCCACGCAGACCATGGAGCCGTCGTCGCGGCGGACCCACAGCAGGTAGTCGCCGAAGGACAGGTCGGCCAGCAGTTGCCACTCGCCGACGACGGCGTGCAGGTGGTCGACCGCCGCGCCGGGCAACACGGTGTGTTCGGCGAGCAGATCCCCCAGGGTGCTCACTCGATGACGGCGATGAGATCCCCGGCTTGGATGACGTCGCCGACGGTGACTTTCACCTCGGTGACGGTGCCGGCAACCTCGGCGAGCACCGGGATCTCCATCTTCATCGACTCCAACAGAACGAGGCAGTCGCCGGCGCCGATCTGATCCCCCGCGCTGACCACTACTTCCAGCACACTGGCCACGATCTCGGCGCGCACATCCTCGGCCATGCCCTTATCGAACCACAACACCGGGTGGTCAGCGCCCCACCGGGCCGTGCGAGAATGGAGTCAAATCCACTGGGCTGGTAGCCCGGGCTTTATATCGGAGGTACCCCATGGCCAAGCGAGGCCGTAAGAAGCGCGACCGCAAGCACAGCAAGGCCAATCACGGCAATCGGCCCAACGCCTGACTGCTGACTCCTAGCGGGCGGTAGCCGCCGCCCGGGTACTCGTCGCCGCGGCCCTCGTTGTGGCGGACGCCGGTTTGTCGGTTGTGGTGTCCCTGCGCGCGGGGCTGGCCCCGGTCCGGACCTGCGGGGCACGCAGCGGGCCAGCATCCGGGCGCCAGTCATTGCGGCGGTACCCGAGGTCGACCAGCGGCTTCAACACCGCGTTCAGCACCGTGATGGTGGACTCGGGCACACCGTGATTCCGCAGCGGCTGAAGCATGGGCAATTCAGCGGACGGAATGAGATACGTCGTCGTCACGCCGCCCTTGTCGTTGACGGTCGTGGTGATGTTCTCGGCGGGCACCGTGGTCGGGTCCTGCCAGATCGCGTCCCAGTGCACGGAACGGAAGCCCGGCCAGATCCCCGTGCCGGCCAGGGCGTTGAAGACCGCCACTAGATTCCACGGCCGGTCCGGCCAGTCCGCGAGTCCGTCGTATTCGGCTGTGATCACCATGACGTCATACGGGGTCACCGGGATCGGGCGCACGGTGTACTCAAGCGCGTCGGGCCTCGTCCCGAAGAAGGGCGTCAGTGCCGGCAGAATGCTCCGTTCGGCGTCGCCGATGATGACGAATGACAGCTCCTCGGGCGGCGGCGCATCGGGGTCATCGATGAGTCGCCGCATCACCTCGTTGATCACCATGGTGCTGCCCGAGACCCCGGAGGCGATCTTGGGCCCCGGAGTGCTCACGAGTGCGCTATAGAAATTCTCGGTGCCGATGGCAATGGACTGCCCCAGCGTCAGCGTGCCTTTGAACGGCGCCACCTGGCCCGGCCATGGGACGTTGACGAAGGTGTTGGTGCCGTCATCGAAGAGCCCTCCGAGGGCCGCTTTCATGGTGGCTTGATCGACCGTCGGGAAGCCGATCCCGCCGACGGCGAGCACCGTCGCGGTGAGTGTGAATTTCACCGCGGTCGCGGTCGCGGCGACGATGGACGCCAGTGCGGCTGGTAACACCGCGCACATTCTGGCTAACGTCCCCATCACGGCCTGATCCCTCCGAGCTGCCTTGATGACCCAAAGGTAGCGAGGCAGGCAAGTGATCGGCGAGGGCCTTTCGGCCCTTTGTCAGCCCCGCCGGATGATGGTGGTGCGGGTGATCTGCAGGCGCACCCGTTCCACCACGTGGGCCGGGGCCCTCTCGCCGCGGCACTTGGTGGCGATGAGGTTCTTGATCCGCTCCTCCACGCCGTAGTGCCGCAGGCAGGCCGGGCACTGCTCGAGGTGGCGTTGCAGGCGGTCCCGCTTGTCGTCGGTGACCTCGCCGTCGAGCAGGGTCCACACCTCGGCGATGACCAGCGCGCAGTCGGTGTGGCCGTCGGGATCGGAATGGTCGATGTGGGCGTCCTCGGGGGTCACGACGAGACCTCCTCGTCGGCGCCCTGAGCGCGGATGAAGCCCCGGTCGCGGGCCACATCGGCCAGCAGGGTGCGTAGCTGGCGCCTGCCCCGGTGCAGGCGGGACATCACCGTCCCGATCGGCGTCTCCATGATGTCCGCGATCTCCTTGTACGGTAATCCCTCGACGTCAGCGAGGTATACGGCGAGCCTGAACTCTTCTGGTAACGCTTGGAGGGCCTCTTTGATTTCCGTGTCGGGAAGATTTTCCAGCGCCTCGACCTCGGCGGAGCGCAATCCGGTGGAGGAATGCTCGGCGGAGGCGGCCAGCTGCCAGTCGGTGATCTCCTCGGTGGGATACTCCGCGGGCTGGCGCTGCTTCTTGCGGTAGCTGTTGATGTAGGTGTTGGTCAGGATCCGGTACAGCCAGGCCTTGAGGTTGGTGCCCTCGGTGAACGACCGGAACCCGGCGTAGGCCTTGACCATGGTCTCCTGCAGCAGATCCTCGGCATCGGCGGGGTTGCGGGTCATCCGCAGCGCGCCGCCGTAGAGCTGGTCCATCAGCGGGATGGCGTCACGCTCGAAGCGGGCGCTGAGGTCGGCGTCGGACTCCTCGCGGGACTCCTCGATCATGGTCATCGGGTACTGATCCTAGGCTGTGCGGTATGACAGCCTTCTCCGGCAAGACCATGTTCATCTCCGGCGCCAGTCGCGGCATCGGCCTGGCGATCGCCAAACGGGTGGCCGCCGACGGCGCCAACATCGCCCTGGTGGCCAAGACAACCGAGCCGCACCCGAAGCTGCCGGGCACCATCTACACCGCCGCCAAGGAGATCGAGGAGGCCGGCGGCCAGGCGCTGCCGATCGTCGGCGACGTCCGCGACGGCGACTCGGTGGCCGCCGCGGTGGCCGCGTGCGTCGAGCAGTTCGGCGGGATCGATATGTGTGTCAACAATGCGTCTGCGCTCAACCTCGGCTCCATCGAAGAGGTTCCACTCAAGCGGTTCGATCTGATGAACGGCATCCAGGTGCGCGGCACCTACGCCGTGACCCAGGCCTGCATCCCGCATATGAAGGGCCGGGAGAACCCGCACATCCTGACGCTCTCCCCGCCGGTGCTGCTGGATCCCAAATGGCTGCGGCCCACCGGTTACATGATGGCCAAGTTCGGAATGACGTTGTGCGCCTTGGGAGTTGCCGAGGAGATGCGCGAATACGGCATCGCATCGAACACCCTGTGGCCGCGTACCGCGATCGCCACCGCCGCGGTGCAGAACCTACTCGGCGGCGATGAGATGATGGCGCGCTCCCGCAAGCCCGCGGTGTACGCCGACTCGGCCTACGCGGTCATGAGCCGACCTGCCCGCGAGTTCACCGGCAACACGCTGCTGTGCGAGGACGTACTGCTCGACAGCGGTGTTACGGACCTCTCGGTCTACGACTGCGTTCCGGGTTCGGAGTTGGGGGTCGACTTCTGGATCGAGTCCCCCAACCCGCCCGGCTACAAGGGCTAGCCCACTAGGCCCAATTCGGGCTTCGCTGCGCTCAGCCCTTTCTGCCGAACCGGCGCTTGCCGCGTCCGGAGAAGGCCCGGATGGCGGCGCGGGCGAAGATCGACTGCTTCTGCGGCGACGAGTACCAGAGCATCTCCGACTTCTGGGTCGGGATGCGCGGGGCAGTGATCGCCTGCTGGCGGCAGAACTTAATCAGGCCGGCGGCGCCGCCCCCGCGGTAGCCGATACCGGACTCTTTCCAGCCGCCCATCGGCAGCGAGAAGCAGAAGACATTGGTCATGGCGTCGTTGATGTTCACCGCGCCGGACTCGAGCCGACGGGCGACCCGTTCACCGCGGGCGGTGTCGCCGGTCCATACCGTGGCCGACAACCCGTAGACCGAGTCGTTGGCGAGCCGGATGGCCTCTTCCTCGTCCTTGACCTTCACCACCGGCAGGGTGGGGCCGAAGGTCTCCTCGGCCATGCAGCTCATCGACGGCGTGACATCGGCCAGCACGGTGGGCTGGAAGAAGGTGCCGACCCCGGTGGGCTTGCCGCCAACGAGTACCCGGGCGCCGGCTGCGGTGGCCTCGGAGACATGCCGGTCAACGATGTCGCGCTGGCCCGGGGTGGCCATTGCGCCGGTGTCGAAGTTAAAGCCGGCGCCGGTCTCCTGGCCCTGCTGGATCTTGCCGACCTGCGCTGCGAGCTTGGCGACGAACTCGTCGTAGATCGGTGCCTCGACGAAGACCCGCTCCACCGAGATGCAGACCTGGCCGGAGTTGAACATGCCGCCCCAGGCGATGCCGTTGGCGGCGCGGTCCACGTCGGCGTCCGCGAGCACGATCGCCGGGTCCTTACCACCGAGTTCGAGGCTGCACGGGATGAGCCGCTGCGCGCAGGCGACCGCGACCTTGCGGCCGGTGGCGGTGGACCCGGTGAAGTGGACAAAGTCGGAGTTCTCGATGACCGATACGCCGGTGTCGCCGTAACCGGTGGCCAGCTCGAAGACCGACGGTGCGCCGATCTCCTTCCAGCCGCGGGCCAGCTCGACCGCCGACAGCGGGGTCACCTCAGAGGGTTTGAGCAGCACCGCCGCTCCGGCGGCTAGGGCGGGCACCAGGTCCAGCGCCAGCATGGCCAGCGGGAAGTTCCACGGCTCGATCATCCCGACGAGGGGATAGGGCCGGTAGACCGTGGTCAATTTCTTGACCTTGAACAACGGGCTGTGCGCGCCGGGATGCTTGTCGGCGAGGAACTCCTCGGCGTTGCCGGCCCAGTACTTGATGGCGTCGGCGATCAGGACCGCCTCGACGCTGGCGTCGCTGCGCGACTTGCCGGTCTCGCTCATCAGCACCTCGGTGAGGAGGTCGGCGTTGTCGAGGACCCAGTCCTGCCAGCGCATCATCCACTTCTTGCGGCCGCGGGGGCCGATGGCCTCCCACTCGGACTGGGCGGCGCGCAGCCGGCGGGCCTTGGCGGCGACAGTCTCGGGGCCGTCGATCGGCACGGTGCCGGCGACCCGGCCGTCAGCGGGGTTGTGCACGGTGATGGTGTCGGACTTGGCGTCCACCTTCGGGGCAACAGCAGTCATGACCCGAGCTTAGAACAAACCGACCGGTTGGTTTCCCGGTCCGGCGGCTTCAATCAGTTCGGGCCCGTTGTTGGCGACGTTGTTCACCAGAGTGGCCACCTCCCGCATGGTCATCGGGCCGATATCGGGTGGGCCGGCAAGCAGTTCGGCCGGCGCCTCGGCGTCGGGATCCAGCCAGCGGTCCCAGTCCTTCTCGCCGAGCACCAGCGGCATCCGGTGGTGCACCGCGGCGAACTCACCGGCCGCCTCGGTGGTGACGATGGTGCAGGTCGGTCCATCGAGTTTTCCGGCGGCCCAGACCCCCGCGACGAGCAGCGGGGCACCGTCGGGGCGGTAGAAGTAGAACGGCGTCTTGCGGCCGCGTTTGGGGTTGTCTGCGGGGGACTCTCCCGCCGGTTTCCACTCGTAGTAGCCGTCCATCGGCACCAGGCAGCGCCGGTGGCGGGCGGCGGCTCGGAAGGCCGGGGAGGTGGTCAGCGTCTCGGCGCGGGCATTGATCAGCGGATGGGCGCCCCGGGCCCCGGCCTTAGTCGGATCGAGCGCCCACGGCGGCAGCAGCCCCCAGCGCATCGCCCGCAGTCGCCGGCGGGCTTGGTCGTCGGGCTCGTCATGGCGGGCGACGACGGCGGCGATGTCGGTGGTGGGCGCGACGTTGTAGTTCGGCGCCGACAGCGCTCCCCCGGTCTCGTCGAGTGCCTGGATCTGCTCAGCGAGCAACACCGGGTCGGTGGTCACCGCGAATCGCCCGCACATGCTCACATACTTACCCCACAGGGCAGGATGTAGCCCGTGAACCTGTGGCCGGCACCAGTTGCTCCCTCGCCCGTTCACGCCGACGTCTCGGTGCCGGGATCGAAGTCGATGACCAACCGGGCGCTGATCCTCGCCGCCGTCGCCGCCGCGCAGGGCAGCGGACAGTCACTTATCAGCGGCGCACTGCGCAGCCGGGACACCGACCTGATGATCGGGGCGCTGCAGACCCTCGGACTCGGTGTCGACGGGGACGGGCCGCAGCTGTCGGTCAGCGGCACCCCGCATCCCGCCGCCGGAGCCCGGATCGACTGCGGCTTGGCCGGCACGGTTTTGCGCTTCGTACCGCCACTGGCCGCACTGGGCACCTCCGCGGTGACATTCGACGGTGACGAGCAGGCCCGCAGCCGGCCGATCGCTCCCCTGCTCGACGGGTTGCGGGAACTCGGCGTCGACATCGACGGTGATCGGTTGCCGTTCACCGTGCGCGGGCACGGGTCGGTGGCCGGCGGCACCGTGCACATCGACGCCTCGGCCTCGTCGCAGTTCGTCTCCGGACTGCTGCTGTGCGGGGCGGCGTTCACCGACGGGCTGACGGTGGTGCACACCGGGACCACCGTGCCCTCGGCCCCGCACATCGCGATGACCGCGGCGATGCTCGACGAGGTCGGCGTGAGCGTCGACGACACCACACCCAACCGGTGGCGGGTGTCACCCGGGCGGGTGGATGCCCGGAACTGGGAGATCGAACCGGACCTGTCCAACGCCGTGCCGTTCGCCGCGGCTGCGGTGGTGACCGGCGGAACGGTGCGCATCATCGGCTGGCCGACGATCAGCGTACAGCCGGCCCCGATCATCCTGTCCATCCTGCGCCAGCTCGGATCGACTGTGCACCATGAGAATTCGGGGCACCATGCTGATTCAGGCTTGTCGGTGACGGGTCCGGCGAGCTTTGGCGGGTTCGACATGGATCTCAATGAGGTGGGTGAGCTGGCCCCGGCGGTGGCCGCACTCGCCGCGCTGGCCGAACCGGGCTCGGTGTCCCGGCTGACCGGGATCGCGCACCTGCGTGGCCATGAGACCGACCGGCTGACGGCGTTGCGCACCGAGATCAACGCCCTCGGCGGGGACTGCACCGAGGATCCCGACGGTCTGGTGATCACCGCCCGCCCATTGCACGCCGGGGTGTGGCACTCCTACGCCGACCACCGGATGGCGATGGCCGGCGCCATCATCGGCCTGCGGGTGCCCGGGGTGCAGGTCGAAGACATCGCCACCACCGCCAAGACGCTGCCGCAGTTCCCGCAGTTGTGGGCGGCGATGCTGGCCGGGGACCGCGTTTGAGCGGCCGGTCGGGTTATGCCTATGACGAGTCCGACGTCCATGTGCGGGCGGGCCGCGGTTCGCGGCCACGCACCAAAACCCGCCCCGAGCACGCCGACGCGGTCAGCGGCATGGTGGTGACCGTCGACCGCGGCCGGTGGGGCTGCGTGCTCGGCGGCGACCCGCACCGGCAAGTGACCGCGATGCGGGCCCGCGAACTCGGCCGCACCCCGATCGTCGTCGGTGACGAGGTGGATCTCGTCGGGGATCTCTCCGGCCAGCCCGACACCCTGGCCCGCATTGTGCGCCGCGGCCCGCGCCGCACCGTGCTGCGCCGCACCGCCGATGACACCGACCCCACCGAGCGGGTGGTGGTGGCCAACGCCGATCAACTGCTCGTCGTCGTGGCGCTGGCCGACCCGCCGCCGCGCACCGGGCTGGTGGACCGCACCCTCATCGCGGCCTACACCGGTAGGCTGCGGCCCATCCTGTGCCTCACCAAAACCGACCTGGCCCCGGCCGCCCCATTCGCCGAGCAGTTCGCCGACCTCGACCTCACCATCGTGACCGCCGGGCGCGACGAGCCCGTCGGCACGGTGGAGGAACTTCTCAACGGTCACATCACCGTGCTGCTGGGGCACTCCGGGGTGGGCAAGTCCACCCTGGTGAATCGGCTTGTGCCGCAGGCCGATCGGGCCATCGGCGTGGTGTCGGGGGTGGGCAAGGGCCGGCACACCTCCACCCAGTCGGTGGCGCTGCCGCTGCCCGGCGGCGGCTGGGCCATCGACACACCGGGCATCCGGTCGTTCGGGCTGGCGCACATCGCACCCGACGATGTGATGACGTCGTTCTCGGATCTTGCCGCACTCGTCGAGGACTGTCCCCGTGGCTGCGGGCACCTCGGGCCGCCGGCGGATCCGGAATGTGCACTCGACACGTTGACCGGCGCCCCGGCCGCGCGGGTGGCGGCGGCCCGGCGGCTGCTGGGCGCACTGGCCGAGTCCGGGTACTAGAAGAATTCGCACACGAAGGAGACACCCTTGAGCACCACAGTCGGCAACGTTCCCCTGATCACCCTCAACGACGGCCATCTCATTCCGCAGCTGGGATTCGGGACCTACCAGGTGCCGCCGGAGGAGACCGCGGCCACGGTGCGCACCGCTCTCGAGATCGGGTACCGCCACATCGACACCGCGCAGATGTACGCCAACGAGAAGGGTGCCGGTCAGGGCATCCGCGACGCCGGCCTGGATCGCGCGCAGGTCTACATCGCCAGCAAGCTCAACAACGGCTTCCATCGCCCCGATGACGCCCGGCGTGCCTTCGACAGGACCCTGAGCGAGCTCGGCACCGACTACGTCGACCTGTTCCTCATCCACTGGCCGCTGCCAACCCTCTACGACGGCGACTACGTCTCGACCTGGAAGACGCTGGAGGACTTCAAGGCCGACGGCCGGGCCCGCAGCATCGGGGTGTCGAACTTTGCGATCCATCATCTCCAGGAGCTGGCCCGCGAGACCGGGATCACCCCCGCGGTCAACCAGATCGAGGTGCATCCCTACTTCACCAACGACGCGGTGCGCGCCTATGGCGTCGAGCACAACATCGTCACCGAGGGCTGGTCACCCATCGCACGCGGCAAGGTTCTCGGCGACCCGGTGGTGTCCCGCATCTCCCGTGCCACCGGCGCGCATCCGGCTCAGGTGGTGCTGCGCTGGCATATCGAGCGCGGCGATGTGGTGTTCCCGAAATCCATGAGCCCGCAACGGATGCGGGAGAACTTCGAGATCTTCGACTTCGAGATCAACGACGAGGAGATCGAGGCGCTGACCGCCCTGGACAAGGGCGAGAAGGGCCGACAGGGCCCGGACCCCGATACGTTCGCCTATATTCCGGCCTGACGCCGGCGCCGGCGCACCTCGGACATCGCAGTCTTGAGACCGCGCCGGGCAGCGGGCGGCAGTTGGTCGAACATTCGCTCGCTGCGGGTCTCGGGGGCGTTGTCGGCGGTGGCCTTGAGGAACCGGTCCGGGATCGACAGCTTGGCGATGGTGCGCCAGGTCTTGGCGTACTGCACCGGCAGCGGCCCGCTGGTGTAGGGAAGGTCGTACTTCTCGCACAGCGCGCGCACCCGCACCGCGATCTCGGACAGCCGGTAGCTCGGCAGGTTCGGGTAGAGGTGGTGCTCGATCTGGTAGGACAGGTTGCCGGTGAGGAATCCGAGCACCGGGCCGGCGTCGATGTTGGCGCTGCCCAGCATCTGGCGCAGATACCACTGGCCGTCGCTCTCGGCGGCCATGTCGGTGGCGGTGAACTTCTCGGCGCCGTCGGGGAAGTGGCCGCAGAAGATGACCGCGTTGGTCCACAGGTTGCGGATCACGCCGGCGACCGCGTTGGCCTTGACGGTGGAGGCGAAGCCCCGGCTACCTGGGTTAGCCGGCGACAGCGCCGTCAGCGCGGGGAAGGCCACATAGTCCTTGGCGATCTGCCGGCCGGCCTTGGTGGTGAACTCGCGCAGCCGCACCCATGTCGCGGCGCGGGTCTGCGGGTCGCGGGCCTTGCGCAACTCCAGGTGCTGCAGGGCGATCCCCCACTCGAAACCGAGTGCGAGCATCACGTTGAACGGCACGTTGAACAGATTGCGCGGCGTCCACGTCTCGTCGCGGGTGACCCGCAGCAGTCCGTAGCCGACATCATCGTCCATGCCCAGAACGTTGGTGTACTTGTGGTGGGCGACGTTGTGGGTGAGCCGCCAGTGCTTGGCGGCGCCGGCCATATCCCATTCCCAGGTGGCGGAGTGGATCTCCGGATCGTTCATCCAGTCCCACTGGCCGTGCAGAACGTTGTGGCTGATCTCCATGTTCTCGATGATCTTGGCCAGCGCCAGGGTGCCGACCCCGGCCCACCACGCCACCCGCCGGGAGCCGAACGCCAGCAGCAGCCGCGCGGCCACCTCCAGCGAGCGCTGGGCGGCGATGGTGCGGTGGATGTAGCGCGCGTCGCGCTCGCCGAGGGAGTCCTCGACATCACGGCGGATCGCGTCGAGTTCGGTTGCCAGAGCGTCGATATCGGCCTCGGTGAGGTGTGCGAAGGCCTCGATGTCGGAAATCGCCATCAGACGTCCAGCCTACAGTCGCCGGCTGGGGCGGTGACGCACGTCTGCACCAGGCTGCCGGGTTCGTGCTCGGCGCCGGTGCGCAGATCGCGCACCCGGCCCTGCACCAGACTCACCACGCAGGTGTGGCAGATACCCATCCGGCAGCCGAACGGCATCACCACACCCGCCTGCTCACCGGCCTCCATCAGCGACGTCGCCGCATCCGCGGTGGTGCTGCGGCCGCTGCGCCCGAAGGTGACCACTCCGCCGCCGTCGACAGCGGCCGTGCGCGGTGCGGTGAAGCGCTCCAGATGCAGCCGGTCGGCCACCCCGGCTGCCGCCCAGAGCCGCTCGGCGTCGTCGAGCATCTCGGCCGGACCGCATGCCCAGGTCTGGCGCAGCCGCCAATCCGGAACCACATCGTCGAGGCGGCCCAGGTTCAGGCGGCCGTCCCGATTCGTCTCGCGCACGCTGAGCCGGTAGCTCCGATGGCGGTCGCCGATGTCGGAGAGTTCCGCGGCGAACATCACATCGGCCCGCTCCGGCACCGAGTGCAGGTGCTCGACATCGCGGATCTGATTGCGGCGCAACATGGTTCGCAGCATCGACATCACCGGGGTGATACCGGAGCCGGCGGTGATGAACAGCACCTTCTCCGGGGCGGGATTCCCCATGACGAACCCGCCGCGGGGCGCGGCCAGACGCACGACGGTGCCGGGCCGCACCCCGGTGACCAGGTGGCCGGACAGGAAGCCCTCCGGCATCGCCTTGACCGTGATGGTCAGGCTGCGCTGCCCGGCACTGGCTGGTGAGGTCAACGAGTAGGACCGCCACCGCCAGCGGCCGTCGACCAGCACGCCGATTCCGATGTACTGGCCCGGCTGGTGGTCGAAGCGGAATCCCCAGCCCGGTTTGATCACCAGCGTCACCGAGTCGCGGGTCTCCGGGCGGACCTCGACGATGCGGCCGCGCAGTTCCCGCGACGACCACAGCGGGTTGATCAGCTTGAGGTAGTCGTCGGCGAGCAGCGGCGTGGTCAGCGCGGCGGAGACGGCGCGCAGCCGGCTCCTCACAGCAACTCCAGCAGGAACGGCAACTCCTGGGCGGCGTACCACGCGAGGTCGTGATCCTGGGCGTCGCCGACGGTCAGTTCGGCATCCTCGTCGCCGAGGTCCGCCTCGTCGATCACCTCGACGGCCGCCTTGACGGCCGGTTCGGCGGCGGCGTTGTCCACATACGCCGCCACGATGTGCTCCAAGGAGACCGGCCCGGCGATCCGCACCACCGCATCGTCGAGGTCGGGGCGCAGCGTCACCGAGTCGTCGGGGACCTCGGCGATCAGCACCGCGCGGCGCAGCCGCGGATCGGACTCGGCGGCCAGCAGCCGCAGCGACGCCAGCGCGGCCTCGCCGATCGCCACCTCGGCCAGTTCCTCGTCGTCACCCTCGGCGTAGGCCTCCCGCAGCGTCGGTGTCACCGCGAACGCGGTACCGCTGCGCGGCTGCAGGGAACCCTCGGCGACCAGTTGCTCGAGGGCGGACAGTGTCGCCGGAATGTAGACCCGCATCACCAGCCAGGCTAGCCGGAGTCGTCCCGGTCCCCCACCAGAGTGGCTGCGAAGTCGGGAACGTAGGTGGCCAGGTCACGCGACGGGCGGCGGTAGTTGCCGGTCTGCGGGCGTTTGGGCAACTCCACCTTCTCCGGCTCGACCTGCTGGTACGGAATGCTCGAGAGCAGGTGCGAGATCATGTTCAGCCGGGCGTTCTTCTTCAGCGCCGACTCCACGACGAACCACGGACTGGCCGGGGTGTCGGTGTGCACCATCATGTCGTCCTTGGCCCGGGAGTACTCCTCCCAGCGGTAGATCGACTCCATATCCATCGGCGAGAGTTTCCAGCGCCGCAGCGGATCGCTGAGCCGCGACCTGAACCGGCGCAGCTGCTCCTCCTCGGAGACCGAGAACCAGTACTTGCGCAGCAGGACGCCGTCGTCGATGAGCATCTGCTCGAAGATCGGGCACTGACGCAGGAACAGGGCGTGCTCCTGCGGGGTGCAGAAGCCCATCACCCGCTCCACCCCGGCGCGGTTGTACCAGGACCGGTCAAACAGCACGATCTCGCCGCGGGTGGGCAGGTGCTCGATGTAGCGCTGGAAGTACCACTGCCCCTTCTCCCGATCGCTGGGTGCGGGCAGAGCCGCGATCCGAACCGAACGGGGGCTGAGGTACTCGGTGATCCGTTTGATGGTTCCGCCCTTGCCGGCGGCGTCGCGGCCCTCGAAGAGCACGACGATCCGCGCCCCGGTGGCCCTGGCCCACTCCTGCAGCTTCACCAGCTCGGTCTGCAGACGGTACAACTCGGCCTCGTAGACCTCAATGGAGACCTTGCGGCCCTTGGGCTGCGTGGTCGCGGCAGCTTCCCCGGACTGCGAATTACTCACCACCGGATACTACGTCGGGGTCGGACCCGGCGCGCGGCCTACCGAGCCGCCTCGGTATCAAGCCTCGGCGGCCTACCGAGCCGCCTCGGTCAGTTCCTCGAGCGACTCGGCCAATAACTCCGGGAATACCTCGACGTCGCTCATCGCCTCTCGGTCGGCGTTGATGCCGAAGTACAGCATCCCGCAGTACGAGGTGACGCTGATCGCGAGCACCTGATCGTGCAGCAGCGGGGGCACCGAATAGGTCTCCAGCACTTTGGCGCCGGCGATGTACATCTGGGTCTGCGGCCCGGGCACATTGGTGATCAAGAGGTTGAACTGCCGGGCCGGGAACTGGGTGGCAACCCGGGTGCCCATCGCGTGCAGGGTGGGCGGCGGGAAGCCCGACAGCGTGACGATGGTGCGCGCGTCGACCAGACTGCTTGAGGCCGAATGGGATTCGGTCGCATGCGCGATCTGCGAGAGCCGCACCACCGGATTGCCCTCACCCACCGGCAGATCGACGAGGAAGGGCGCGACCTCGCTGATCGCCTGACCCGGGCCCGACGACAGCTCGGCATCGGGATAGACCGACGTGGGCGCCATTGCGCGGATCATGGTGCCGGTCACCACCGGCTCGCCGCGGGAGAGCAGCCAGTTGCGCAGCGCACCGGCGATCACCGACAGCACGACGTCGTTGACGTCGCAGTCGTAGCGGGCGTGGATCGCCCGGAAGTCGGCCAATGCCGCCGACGCGACGGTGAACCGCCGGTGCCGCGACACGGTGGTGTTGAGCGGGCTGTCGGGCGCGCTGCCGCGCACCACGGTGCGGGCCGCTTCGGTCACCCGGCGGCTCAGCTCCAGCAACTCGCCGCTGTTGGTCACCGTCGACCGCAGGGCGCCGAGCTGCTGGCCGGGCCGGGCCAGCCAGTCGGTCACCGCGTCCAGCATCAGCCGACCGGACGACGGCTCACCCTTGGGCAGCCAGATGTCGTCGACCACACCCACCGGCTTGCGGTTGCGGTCGGCGATCACGTGACCGATCTCCACCGCCCGCATGCCATCGACGATCACCTGATGGGACTTGATGAACAGCGCCAGCCGATTACCGCTGAGCCCCTCGATCAGATACATCTCCCACAGCGGGCGGGTGCGGTCCAGCGGGCGGCCCGCCAGCCGGGAGATGAGGTCGTGCAGTTGGGCATCGCTGCCCGGAGACGGCAGCGCCGAGCGCCGGACGTGGTAGGTGATGTCGAAGTCGGGGTCGTCGATCCACACCGGCCGGGCCAGCCCGAGGGTGACCTCGCGCACCTTCTGGCGATAGCGCGGTGTCTGCGGGAGGTGGCGTTCCACGGTCTCCAGCAGTCGCTCGTAGCTCAACCCGCCGCGCGGCCGACGCAGGATCGCCAGCGAGCCGGTGTACATCGGCGTCGCGGTGTTCTCCTGTTGGTAGAACGCGGCATCGGAATTCGACAGACGTGCCACCATCGTCGCCGGGCCTCCTCGCTCACCCCATCCGCGTAAGTGTCACGGTAGCCGTGCCGCGCAGAGCGACCCCTGCACCTCCGCGAAATCTCCCGCCGCCGGTGCGGGCCAGCAACCGGCGAACACGACAGTGCACCGCCGGAGGTCAGGGGTTATAGTTACCGCTGACGGTTCTGGAAAACAACAGTCCGATCGTAGGAGAGCGGTGAGACGGCATGTCGACCGAGACGGCGAGCACACCTATCTCACAGGCCACCGCCGAGGTGACGATCTCGGTTGTCATCTGCGCCTACACCGACGCACGCAGGGAATTACTGGACAACTCCATCAATGCCGTCCTTGCCCAACTGCGACCGGGTGATCAACTCGTCGTCGCCATCGATTACAACGACGAGTTGTTCAGCCGGGTCTCTGCGCAGTTCGGATCACACGTGACCGTGGTATCCAACGCCAACACCCAGGGAATCTGCGGTGCCCGCAACGCCGGCATCGAAGCCTCGACCGGCGTCGTGGTCGCCTTCGTCGACGACGACGCACAGATACAGCCTGGCTGGCTGGAGCGGATGCGCAGCGACTACGCCGACCCGATGGTCGCGGGCGTCGGAGGCAACGCCCAACCGGTCTGGCCTTCGGACCGGCCCGCCTGGTTCCCGACCGAATTCGACTGGGTCGTCGGCTGCAGCCATCACGGCCTTCCCGAAGAGCCGGCGCAGGTGCGAAACCTGCTGGGCTGCAATATGTCGTTCCGCCGGGACGCTTTGGACAGCGTCGGCGGCTTCAACTCCTCCATCGGGCAGGTGGGCTCCAATCTCCTGCGCTGTGACGAGACGGAGCTGTGCATCCGGCTCAACCAGAACGCACCGTCAGCGCGGCTGATGCTCGATCCCGGGATCAAGGTGCGGCACTGGGTCTCCGACGACCGCACCACGTGGAAGTACTTCCTGCGTCGATGCTTCTGGGAGGGCTATTCCAAGCAGCGGCTCAGCACCATGGTGGGGCGTTCGGACGCACTGAGCACTGAGCGAAAGTTCGTCTACAGCGTGCTTCCCATGGCCTTTGCTCGGGGCCTGGTGTCCAGCGCGACCACCCCGGGGAACCGGCTGGGCGCCCTGAGCCGGAGCGCGGCGATCTTCGTCGGGCTCGCGACGACCACGTACGGGTATGCGTACGCGCTGGTCAAGTCCGTGTTGCAGCACGGTGAATAGCAATGGATAAATTTTCGACCTTCGGAAGGGTTTGTTTGATGCCGAATATGCGTCGCCTCACCGCTCTCGCCGGCGCGGCCGGGTTGGTCGTGCTAGCGCCCTGCGCAACACCTCATGCGGTGGCCGAGCCGACCCCGCCACCCACGCCTGTCACAACCGGACCGATCGCGCCAGACATGCCGAACACCCCCGGTCCGATGATTCCCATGAACCCCGGCCAGCCGGCATCGCCGAGTTCGCCGGCAACCCCACCCCTGGACGACGCGACGTTCTCGCTGGCCGATCTCGGGTCCTCGGAGACCATTTGGTTCGATGCCCGCAGCGACACCACCAGCAGCACGATTTCCTTCGTCGCGCCCAACGGCCTGGCGCCGTCGCGGCTCAACACGACGCTCGAGGTCCCCGTGGACCTGAGGTTCGGATTTCTGACCGTGACCCAGAACGGCCGGACCATCACCCGGATGCCGCTGCCGCCCAAAGACCAGTCGGTAATGAGCATCCCTCTCGAGGGGATCGAGCTGTTCGACAACTGGGCGAGCATCACGCTGACGATCACCGCGGTCCCGGTGGTCGACTACTACTGCTGGGATCCCGAGACCCCGATTCGGCTCGTGCGCAGCTCGGTCACCTTCGCCGGCGTGCAGGCCCCTCCGACGACGGTGGCCGCGTTCCTGCCTCCCGCGCTGCGCCTGCTGAGCATCGCGGTGCCGCGGACCCTGTCGCCGGCGGAATCGGCGGCGGCAGTTCAACTCGCCGCCGCCATGACCACGCGGTACGGCTGGCAGGGCACCAACATCGCGGTGGTTCCCCTGCCCGACGGCTCGACAAAACTGCCGCCACCACTGCGCAACGAACGGCAGATCGTCATCAAAGAAGGCCCGGAGGCCGGCCTGATGCTGCAACCCGGTCCGGGAATGCCTTCGCTGCTGATTTCCGGCCAGGGTGATGAGCTGACGAACCAGACCCGGCTTCTCACCGACGCATCGCTGCCGTTCGCGCTCAGCCCCAAGGCGGTCGCCGGGCCGCTGACGACCGAACTCAAGCCGGCCGGTGATTCGGTCACGCTGGCGAAGCTCAAGCAGAAGGTGTATGGATCGGAATCACTGCGGCCCGACGCCACGATCATTGTGGATCAAAGCGTCTTCGCGCAGCCGGTGGACGGTATGCGGGTGCACGTGATCGGCTCCTTCACTCCGCTTCCCGGCAACTTCAACGGCGAGTTGACCGCCTCGATCGGCGACCAGGTGATCGACCGGTGGCCGGTTAACCCCGAGGGCACCATCGACCGTTGGGTGGACATCCCCAACCGGATGGCGCAGCGGGCCACTGCACTGAAGCTCCGGGTCCACACCACCGGCGATCCCGGCCATTGCAACTACTTCCTCAACCCCGCGCTGCGGATCGACCCCAGCACCGAAATCACGGTCACGCGGGCCAGTCAGCCCGTGCCGCCCGGATTCCGCTCGCTGCCGCAGGCACTCATGCCGCGGGTTCAGATCGGGATGGGAACGGATACGTTCAACGACACCGTCCGCGCCGCCCGGATCATCGTCGGCCTGCAACGCAACAGCAGCCTGCCGTTGATCACCACGGTGACCACCCTTCAGCAGGCGATCGACAGCGGCGAGCCGGCGATCCTCATCTCCGCCGACGGCTGGAACGTGGAGTCTCTGCCGTTGCCGATCAGCGCGGATCTCGGGAAGATCACCATCGCCGCGATGGACAGCGGAGGTCAGCCGACGACGCTGAACCTCGACCCGGAGATCAGGTTCGGCTCGTTGCAGACGATCTTCGACGGAGAGCGCACGGTGCTGATCGCGACCTCCAATGGCGACGCGCCGCAACTCGACGAGCTGCTGCGCTGGCTGTCACTGGATCGGGGCCGCTGGGCCGACCTCGACGGGCGGGCGGTCATCTCGGTGCCGGGCAGCGAACCGGTCAGCGTTCCCAACAGGCCGAGCGACCTACCGGACTCTGACCCGGAGTCCAGCGATCCCAGTGGTAACGACTGGTTGTGGTGGGGCGCGGGCGCTGTTGCGTTGGTCGCCCTGGCCGGCGCGCTGCTCATCGTCCTGCGCACGCGCACCTCGACCGCGCCGACGGTCCGCGACATTGAGGCCCGCTAGAGGGCGGGTTCCCAGTGCAGCCAGTCGACCAGCATGGTGGCCGGGAACACGGTGGAATCATCAGGTGGCCCGGCCCACGGGCCACCGACGGCGAGTTTGAGGATCACACAGAACGGCTTGTTGTAGACCCAGGTGGCTGTGGGCGGCAATGACTGTGGGGTGAAATCGGCCCAGACGACGTCGTCGATGCCGACGATGATTCGGTCCGGCTGGCGGATCACCCAGTAATCGTGAAAGTCAGCGCTCAGGTCGGGCGACTCGCCGGCCACCTGAGCCTGCAGGTAATTCTCGACATCCGGAATCGGGCCATGCAGCGAGGTGTACCGCCGGGTGGGATCGGAGACCACCTCGACAACGTCGATCTCCCCGGCCTCGGGCCAGGGGTGGTTGTCCTCGTCGGCGCCCATCAACCAGAAGGCCGGCCACAGCCCTTTGCCGGCCGGCATCTTGATCCGCGCGATCAGGGTGCCGTAGCCGAACGCGGCCTTGCGGCGGGTTTCGACGCGGCCGGAGGTGAAGCCACCGTCGACCTTCTCCGCCCGCAGCAGAAGGTGGCCGTTTCCATCGAGCACGGCGTTCTCCCGTGCGTATCTCTGGTCGCCGCGGTCCCAGCCGGTGCCTTCGATGACTGTCCACTTGGCCGGGTCCGGCGCAGCGCCGGCCACGCCCTCGAAATCGTCGTACACCCGCGTGGGCGGCTTACTCTGCATCGCCGGGTCGGCCGGTGGCTTGCCGGCGACCGGTCGGGTGGCGGGTGGGTCCTCGCAGCCGTGCGCCGTGGCCTCGTCGACAACGGTGTCCCCGGCGACGCTCACGCCGAGGGCGGCAACCAGTACACCCACCAGACCGATGCGCCACGTCGCCCCCACTAGGTCGTTCCCACTAGGTCGTCCCCACTAGGTCATCCCCACTGGGCGGTCATCGGGGCGCACGGGCTCGCCCGCAGCCGCAGCCGAATCGGCGATCGTGAGATGACCGCGGTAGGCCCGCCAGACCAGCGGCGTGCACACCAGGACCTCCACGGCGATCGCGACCAGCCACCCCAGACCCAATCCGAGCAGCCCGCCGCGGTGAGCGCCGATCGCCGCCGCGATGATCTCGCCCGCACCGAGGGCGATCATCAAGGCCCCTTCGCGTCCGACGCGGCCGGCGATCCTCGCGACGGCCACGTGGTGGTCCCTGATGATCACACCGAAGCCGCCCAGACACAGCACGATGAGCAGATCGCGCCCGTTCTCCGCATAGGCCGGCCCGAACACCTGCAGCAGCAGACCGCCCATCGGCAGGATTATCAGATTGGCAGCCGTACATGCGGCCATGGACAATCGAAGGGTGAAGCGGAGCTCACGCAGGATCGTGCTCGAATCCTTTGCGCCAGAGGCGAAGAGGGATATCGACATTGCCATCGGTAGCATGAAGACGAACCCCGCCAGCGACCACGTCGCGTAGAGGTATCCGGCCTGCTCCGAGCCGAGGATCACGTTGGCGACGATCGGCATCATGTAGTACGGCACCGACAGCGACAGGTTCAGCATGTGGTGTTTGACGGCATGAAAATGCAGCCCGTCCAATGCCGACAGCCGTGGCAGGAGATCGCCCGGGGACAGACCGTGGTCGCGGACCAGTTTGATGCCGACAACCAGAATTGACAGCAGACCGGCCAGAAACCAGCTGGCGTAGATGCCCAGGGAGCCATACCGGTTCAGCGTCAGGGCAAAGATAACCAGTAGGACGAGCTTCACAGAAGCGAAAATAGTGTTGCGGCGGAGTTGGACACCGCCACCGGTGGCGCTCAGTAGCGCGTTATCGAGAAGCAGACCGACGGAATGCGCCACGATGCCGCCCGCGAAAAGCATTGTGGGCCAGATGCTTTCTCCGATACCCGGCAGGCCCAGGTAGCTGGCCGGCAGGAGTAGCGCGCACGCCAGCGAAACCAGGAAGGCGGCCAGCGCACAGACCACGACGGCGGTCGAGACCAGCTGAGCGCGACCGGATTGCATGGTCGGAAGCCTTGAGATCAACGCCGTTCCGAAGCCCAAGACCGTGAACGGCGCGATCAGACTCATCGCCGAGATGGCAGTGGTCGACTCACCGACATCTGCAACCGCGTACATCCGGGCGGCAACTGTCCAATAGATGAAGCCCAGCCCCGCGGTCACCATCGATGTGGACACCAGCGCGGCGGCATTGCGCAGCAGGAAATCCCGCTTGTGACGGTGCCCGTACTCCGCGCCGCTGG
>JBFYOQ010000268.1:0-5783 GCA_041303735.1 Mycobacterium sp. | reverse complement strand
CTCGAGGAGTTGCAGCACGAACTGGGCACGCTACAGCGCCGGCAGACCAGCCTGGAGGACTCGCTGCTCGAGGTGATGGAGCGCCGCGAGCAACTGGCCGCCGACCATGCCGGGCATCAGGTCGCGGTCGAGGATCTGGGTCTTCAGGTCGCCGACGCCGCCGCAGCCCGGCAGGTGGCGCTGACCGATATCGACCGCACCCGCGCCGAACTCGACGCCCGCCGCGCCGAGCTGGCGGCCGCCGTGGACCCTGAACTGGTGGAGCTCTACGACCGGCAGCGCACCACCGGTGGCATCGGGGCCGGCGCACTGCAGGCGGGTCGCTGCGGGGCGTGCCGTATTGAGCTGGATCGCGGTGAGCTGGGCCGGATCTCGGCCGCCCCGGACGACGATGTGCTGCGCTGCCCCGAGTGCCGGGCGATCCTGATCCGGGCGAGGTGAGGTTGGTCCAGTGAAGGTCATCGTCGAGGTGGACGGGGGATCGCGGGGCAATCCGGGGCCGGCCGGATTCGGCTGCGTGGTGATGTCGCAGGACCGTTCGCACGTGCTGGCCGAGCACAAGCTGGCGATCGGCATCACCACCAACAATGTGGCGGAGTACCGCGGTCTGATCGCGGGCCTCGAGGAGGCCCGCCGGCTGGGCGCCGGGGAGGTCGCGGTGTCGATGGACTCCAAACTGGTCGTCGAGCAGATGACCGGCCGGTGGAAGGTCAAGCACCCCGGCCTGGCCGAATTGCATCAGCAGGCCCGGGCGCTGGCGTCGACCTTCGACTCGGTGAGCTACTCGTGGATACCGCGTGAACGCAACACCCACGCCGACCGGCTGGCCAACGAGGCGATGGACGAGGCGGCGGACCCCGCATCGGATCCGGTAGCGGATCGGGCGAGTGATCTGATGCCACCGGTCTCGGCGGTAGCCGTCCCACCAGCCGAGTGGACCGGTAACCGCGGCGGCCCCACCAGACTGCTGCTGCTGCGCCACGGCCAGACCGAGCTGTCGCGGCAGCGTCGTTATTCCGGCCGCGGCGACCCGGAACTGACCGACATCGGCCGCCGCCAGGCCGCCGATGCCGCCCGGTATCTGTCGCAGAAGGGCGGTATCGCCGCGGTGGTCAGCTCACCGCTGCAGCGGGCCCGGGCCACCGCCACCGCCGCCGCCGACGCACTCGGGCTGCCGGTGCGCGTCGACGACGATCTGATCGAGACCGACTTCGGCGAGTGGGAGGGATTGACGTTCCTCGAAGCCGCGCAACGCCATCCCGACGTGCACGGCCGGTGGCTGCGTGACACCGGCCTGCGGCCCCCGGGTGGGGAGAGCTTCGACGACGTCGCGGCGCGGGTGCACCGTGTGCGAGACCGGATCGTCGCCGACTACGGCCCCAGCACTGTGCTGGTGGTCTCCCATGTCACGCCGATCAAGACGCTGCTGCGGCTGGCGCTGGCCGCCGGGCCGACGGTTCTGTACCGGCTGCACCTCGATCTCGCGTCGCTGAGCATCGCCGAGTTCTATCCCGATGACGGCGCCACGGTGCGGCTGGTCAACGACACCTCATACCTGAGCGGCTGACGGTGATGTCCGAGCCGTCAGCAGACGCGCGCGACGTATGGGAAGAGCACTACGCGGCCAAGCCGCAGGTGTGGAGCGGACGGGTCAACACCTCGCTCGCCGAGATCGCCGGGCAGTTGCCGGCGGGCCGGGCGCTGGATATGGGCTGCGGTGAGGGCGCCGACGCCATCTGGCTGGCCGAGCAGGGCTGGACCGTGGTGGCGGTGGACATCTCGAGCACCGCGCTGGAACGGGTGCGCGCCCAGGCGGCTGCCCGCGGCGTGGCCGACCGCGTCGACACCCGTCGGCACGATCTCGAGCGCGGCCTGCCGGACGGCGGCTTCGATCTCGTGTCGGCGCAGTTCCTGCACAGCACCGTGGCGATGGACCGGGCTGCCATCCTGCGGGCCGCGGCCGCCGCGGTGGCCCCCGGCGGCAGCCTGCTGATCGTCGACCACGCGGCGGCGCCGCCGTGGGCCACCAAGATGGCGCACCACGAGTTCCCGGACACCGAGACGGTGCTGGCCGGCCTCGACCTGGATCCGGCGTGCTGGCAAAGGGCCCGGGTGGGCGCCGTCGAGCGGGCGGCCCGGGGTCCCGACGGCGAGGATGTCACCCTGCTGGACAACGTCATGTGGCTTCGCAGAATGGCCTAAACCGCCCATTTCGTGTAGAGAAACTGGGGTGGACAACACCCCGCTCGGCTCGGCCGACCCGGAACTTCGCAAGGCGCTGACCCAGCGACTGCAGCGCCGTGCCGTGGTCACCGGCGAAATGACCGTGCCCGCCGTGCCCGGGATGCTCGACGAGTACGTCGAGATGTGTACCGACACCTTCGCGGCGCTGGGGGTGCATTTCGCCGACGTCGAGATCGCCCACCTGCGCAGCGTGCTGGAGGGCCAGTTGGCCGAGGCCTACGCCGCCTCGCCCCGCTCGAACATCGTCATCAGCTACCAGTCCCCGGTGGGGAACACCGTCAGCTACAACGTCGCACCGCAGTGGTCCAGCCTGGAGTCCGCCTATGACAACTGGGTGGCCACCCGCGAGCCGCCCTACTTCGGCACCGAGCCCGATGCCCGGGTCTCGGCGCTGGCCGCCGAGGCCGCCGACCCCGCTGCGTTCCCGGTCCTCGACATCGGCGCCGGAACCGGGCGCAACAGCCTTGCGCTGGCCCGGCGCGGCCATCCGGTGGATGCCGTGGAGATGAGTCCGAAATTCGCCGAGATCATTCTCACCGAGGCGCAGCGCGAAGGGCTCAACGTTCGCGTCACGCTGCGCGACGTGTTCACCACGACCTCCGATCTGCGCCGCGACTATCAGCTGATCCTGCTCTCGGAGGTGGTGAGCGACTTCCGGTCCACCGACCAGCTGGCCGCGGTGTTCACCCTGGCTGCTGAGTGTCTGGCGCCGGGCGGGCGGCTGGTGTTCAACATCTTCCTGGCCCGCGACGGCTATGTCCCCGACGAGGCCGCCCGCCAACTCGGGGAGCAGTGCTACACCTCGATCTTCACCTACCCCGAGCTGGCCCAGGCCAGCGCCATGGTGCCGCTGGAACTGGTGGCCGACGACTCGGTGTACGACTACGAGAAGACCCACCTGGCTCCGGAGGCGTGGCCCCCGACCAGCTGGTACGCCGAGTGGGTCAGCGGGCAGGACGTCTTCGCGGTCCCGCGGGAACAGTGCCCGATCCAGATGCGCTGGCTGGTCTACCGCAAGGCCGACTGGATCATGACCCGCAGCGGCGGGGGTAACTCGCCGACCGAGTGGTAGTACGTTGGGAACCGCGGACGAGTTGGCCGGGCGGCCGCGGCCCGCATGGCCTGCCATGCGGATCGAGGAAAGTCCGGACTTCACAGAGCAGGGTGATTGCTAACGGCAATCCGAGGTGACTCGCGGGACAGTGCCACAGAGAACAGACCGCCGCCGGTGCGAACCGGCGGTAAGGGTGAAACGGTGCGGTAAGAGCGCACCAGCATCCCGGGTGACCGGGATGGCTCGGTAAACCCCACCCGAAGCAAGGCCAAGAGGCCGCACGCGAGTGCGGCTGCGCAGGCGTCCGAGGGCTGCTCGCCCGAGCCTGCGGGTAGGCCGCTCGAGGTACCCGGCGACGGTGTGCCCAGATGGATGGTCGCCGCCGCGCCGCTACCGCGGTGCGGAACAGAATCCGGCTTACAGGCCAGCTCGTCCGCCCCCCACGCAACCGTCGCTAGTCGACGGCGCGCCGCAACGCCTTGAGCGCATCGCCGAGTTGGTCTTCGCAGTACAACGCCACCTCCGCCTCACGCTGGTAGAGCACCCCGTAGGTGAAGGTGTCCTCGCCGGCGGCGTGCGCGTCGGCGGCGGCGGCCAGCAGGTGCTCGCGGCTGACGACGCTGTCCTGGTGGTCACCGAGGAGGGTCTGGATCGCCTTGGACCGCCGCTCGATCCCGGTGTGGCCGGTCGCCGCGGCGATGTAGCGGAGTCGTTTGGCCGCCTTGCGGATTCGGTGCACGGCTTCATCGTGTTCGGCCGGTCCGGCTGTGTAAGCGGCCTTGGCTGCCTTGGCTGCCTTGCGGACCTTGCGGAAGCTCGAGCGGACGGAGATGGGCCGCTGACCGGAGTCCGCCACCGGCGCCGCCGAGACCACGAGAGTATCCAGAGCGTCCAGCAGCCGGAAATAGCGCTGCGACCGCATCGCGGTCAGAGAGCGGCGCAGCCCGGCCTGGTATCGGCGCCAGGCGCCGTCGACGAGCCGGTCGGCCACCGGGCCGCGGATCAGGTCGGCGGGCAGCCCGTGGAGTGCCTCGCGGTAACGCTCGGCGAGCACCTCGGCGTCGCGCGCCGCTCCCAGGACCGCGGCCAGTTCGCGCAATTCGTGAAGAATCCAGGCGTCGTCGGTGAGCCCGAATGCCTCCTCGGAGGCTTGCAGAAGGCTGCGGATCTGCCGGGTGGCCACCCGCATCTGGTGGACGGCGTCATCGGCGTCGAAGCGCACCGCTCGATCGGATTCCAGTAGCCGCTCGATCTGGGCGGCCACCGCCCGGTGCATGGGGTCGGCGGGAACCTCCGGCAGCGCGATCTCACCGAGGGTCTTCGCCAGCTTCGAGCTGTGGCCGGACGGGATGGCGCCGGCATCGAGTAGCCGGTTGGTCAGGCGGTCGAGAAGACCCTCGCCGTCGGGCATCGCAGCGTCGACGAGTTCGAGCTCCCATTCCCGCCACTGGGTCGACTCGCCGGACTCGCCGTCGCGTAGCCGGCATGCGCTGACCCGATCGTCGCAGAACTCGGCCACCTCGGCGCCGCCGGCGCCGAAGAGCGTGGTGACGTCGCGGGCGGTGTCGATGCGGGCCACCGCCACGATCGGGCGGTCCCGCACGATGGCCAGCACGGCGTCGCGCAGCGCATCGGGCAGGTCCGGGTGCAGCGGGGCCCGGATCTCGGTGCGCGCCTCGGAATCCGCACCGGGCAGTTTCAGATGCCACCCCTCGTCGGGGCCGCCGGTGCGGCGGCGAAGCGTCACCCGATGCCGCGCAAGGTCGTGGGCGGGAGTGTCGAAGTAGATCGCTTCGAGCCACCGGGTGGGCTGCCGCTCGGCACTGTCCACCATGGACAAACCATCGAATGACGGGGCCGCGGCGTCGCCCAGATCGGCAGGCACGTCGAATTTGCGCTCCCACTCGATGTGGCGCGACTCATCGGCAGTCTTTCCCATGCCGATGAGGGTTTCACACCGAGGTGAACGGCCTGCTTAGAAGCTGTGCTCCTCGGCGGGGAAGACCCCGCTGGCCACCTCGTCCGCGTACTGGCCGGCCGCGCGGCGAAGCTCGGCGCCGACGTCGGCGAACCGCTTGACGAACTTGGCGGTCCGGCCGCTGGTCAATCCGGCCATGTCCTGCCACACCAGCACCTGGGCGTCGCAGTTGGGTCCGGCGCCGATTCCGACGGTCGGGATCGTCAGCTTGCCGGTGAGCTGGGTGGCCAGCTCGGCGGGAACCATCTCCAGCACCACCGCGAACGCCCCGGCCTCCTGGACGGCGATCGCGTCGTGGACGGTCTGCTCGGAGGCGTCGCCGCGGCCCTGCACCCGGAACCCGCCGAGGGTGTTGACGCTTTGCGGGGTGAACCCGATGTGTGCCATCACCGGGATCCCGGCGGCGGTGAGCACCGCGATCTGCTCGGCGACCCGCTCGCCGCCCTCCAGCTTGACCGCGTGCGCCCCGGCCTCCTTGAGGAATCGGGTGGCGGTGGCCAGCGCCTG
>JBFYOQ010000267.1:0-4777 GCA_041303735.1 Mycobacterium sp. | reverse complement strand
CTGGTGCACACCGCCTGGATCACCGCACTGGTGTTCACGGTGCTCAACGCCGCGCTTCTGGCCACCCGGATCAACACCGAGAACGCCGCACTGGCCAGGTTGTCATGACCGACCTCATCGTCGCCGGGGCCGGGCCGGCCGGGCTGGCCACCGCCATCCACGCCGCCAAGGCCGGACTGGACACCGTCGTCATCGACCGCCGCCGCGGGCCCATCGACAAGGCCTGCGGTGAAGGTCTGATGCCGCACACCGTTGCCCAACTCGAGTCGCTCGGTGTCGCGTTGCACGGCAGGCCGTTTCGCGGCATCACCTATCTGGACGCGACCCGGCGGGTGGAGGCGGACTTCAGCGCCGGCAAGGGCATGGGGGTGCGACGCACCGTTTTGTCGGAGGCCCTGCAGGACGCCGCCGCCGACGCCGGGGTGCGATTCGTGCACCGCGACATCGGCCCGGTGACGCAGAACGGCGCGGGCGTGCGCTGCGGTGACATCGAGGCCCGTTACCTGGCCGCCGCCGACGGACTGCACTCGCCCATCCGCCGCGCGCTCGGGCTCAACCAGCCGGCCCGGGGACGGCGCCGCTGGGGGATTCGGCGCCACGTCCAAGTCGCCCCGTGGAGCGACACCGTCGAGGTGTACTGGGCCAAGGAGACCGAGGCCTACGTCACACCGGTGGACGACGACTGCGTCGGTGTCGCGATCCTGACCCAGACCCAGGGATCGTTCGACGATCACCTGAGGGCATTTCCCGCCCTCGCGGCGCGACTGGCCGGCAAGCCGCACACCTCGGCGGCCCGCGCCGCCGGTCCGCTGCGTCAGCGGGTGCGCAGCCGCTCGTGCGGACGGGTGATGCTCGTCGGCGATGCGGCCGGTTACGTCGACGCGCTCACCGGCGAGGGCCTGGGTATCGCGTTCGGCGGCGCGGAGATCCTGGTGGACTGCGTGCTGGCCGACCGCCCCGGCGACTACGACCGGCGGTGGCGCGCGATGTCGCGCCGCTATCGGCTGCTGACCGCCGGACTGCTGGCCGCCAGTGGGGCGGCGCCGGTGCGGGCGATGATCGTGCCGGCGGCGGGCGCGATGCCGGGTGCCTTCGGCGGCATCGTCAACCTGTTGGCACGATAAACCCCATGACAGAGCGCAGCAGCCTGGCTTCGGCGCTGGAGAACAACCCCGAGTTGGTGGCCCTGCGCGCCCGCGGACTCGCCGCGATGGAGCTGTTCGAGGGGTGTGAACTCGAGCAGCTCACGTCGCTGGCGCAGCGGCTGCGGCCGTTGCGCGCCGAGTCCGGCCAGGTGCTCATGCGCCAGGGCGAGCAGGCGGTCTCCTTCATCCTGATCCAGTCCGGAGCCGCCGCCGTCAGCCACAGCGGGGATGACGGGGAGGTGATTCTCGACGAGGTCGGCGCCGGCGTGATCGTCGGGGAGATCGCCCTGCTGCGCGACAAGCCGCGCACCGCCACCGTCACAGCCACCGAAACACTGTCGGCCTACATCGGCGACGAGAAGGCGTTCGGCGCGATGGCCGATCTGCCCGGCGTCAGTGAGCGGTTGCTCCGCACCGTGCGTCAGCGCCTCGCCGCCTTCATCACCCCGATCACCGTCCCGTTCGCCGACGGCAGCGAGCTGATGCTGCGCCCGGTGCTGCCCGGCGACAGCGAGCGGTCCAACCACCCGTCAGTGGAGTTCTCCTCCGAGACCCTCTACCGGCGGTTCATGTCCACCCGCGCGCCCAGTCCGGCGCTGATGAACTACCTGTTCCAGGTGGATTACGTCGACCACTTCGTCTGGGTCCTGCTCGACGGTGCGGACGGGCCGGTGGTGGCCGACGTCCGGTTCGTCCGCGACCTCGACGACCCGGCCACCGCGGAGATCGCATTCATCGTCGCCGACGACTACCAGGGCCGCGGCATCGGCAGCTTCCTGATGGACGCGCTGATCATCTCCGCGCGCGCCGGCGGGGTGCAGCGCTTCACCGCGCGGCTACTGTCCGACAATCTGGCGATGCGTCACATCCTCGACCGGTTCGGGGCCGAGTGGGACCGCGACGAACCCGGGGTGGTGGTCACGGACTTCGACGTCCCGGAACCGGATCAGGTACGCATCGCCCCTGAGCTCGCCGACGAAATCCGTTCGGTGACAAGACAGGTCATCCGGGCCTCGGTGGGCTGACCGGGTCGGCTGAATCGCCTACGGTGGACGTATGCGTAGAGCTCTGTTAGGGACCGGGTTGGCCACCGTCGCCGCTGCCGCGGCCGGAGCCGCCGCCAGCGGGCGCGGAGTGCAGGGCTGGTACACCACGATCCGCAAACCCCGTTACGTGCCGCCCAACGCGGTGTTCCCGATCGCGTGGACCGCGCTCTACGCCGACATCGCCGTCACCTCGGCGGCGACGATCACCCGCTTCCGCGCTGACGGGCGCGAGGGCAAGGCCCGCGCGTACACCGCCGCGCTGGGTGCCAACCTGGTGCTCAACGCCGCATGGAGCTGGGTGTTCTTCGCCAAGCACAAGCTGGGACCTGCGGCCGTGGCGGCGGCAGCGTTGACGGCCAGCAGCGCCGATCTCGCCCGCCGCGCGGCCGACGCCGATCCCACATTCGGCGCGGCGCTGGCTCCGTACCCGCTGTGGTGCGGGTTCGCCACGGCGATGTCCACCGATATCTGGTGGCTCAATCGCTGAGCTCGCGGCAGCACGCTCGACAGGGAAACCAGCGGTACATTTGCCGCGATGGTGATCCGGACAGCGGCTGCGGCGGTGGCGTGCGTCGGCGTGCTGGCCGGCTGCTCGGGGACCGGTAGTGGGGCCACGGCCGACATCAGCCGGATCAGCTCGATCAAGGCGAGTTTCGGGCCGCAGTTCAGCGTCACCGAGGTGACACCCACCGGTATCGACCCCCGACTGCTCTCCGGCCAGACGCTGCCCGACGGAATGAAATTCGACCCGCCCGGCTGCGCGCCGTTCGCCACCGGTCAGCTCGTCCCGCCCGGTACCGAGGGAAACATGGCCGCCGTCTCCGCCGAGGGCGAGGGCAACCGCTTCGTCGTCATCGCCGTCGAGACCAGCGAGGCGGTCGGTGTCGTCGAGCCGGGACCGGACTGCCGCAAGGTCGCCTTCGCCGGTGGGACATCGCGCGGCACGGTCGAGGTGGTCGAGGTGCCCACCATCGACGCCGCCGAGACCATCGGTGTGCACCGTGTGGTGCAGACCATCGTCGACGGTAAGGCCCGCACCGGCGAGGTGTTCAACTACTCCGCCCACTTCGGCGCCTACCAGGTGATCGTATCCGCGAATCCCCTTGTGCTGCCGGATAAACCGGTGGCGCCGGTGAACGTCCAGCGGGCGCGGGATCTGCTCATCGCGGGGGTGAACGCCATCCGGCGATGAGCCTAGCGAACATTGTGCGGACGGAACTGAATGCTGATCCTGGGTCCGGTCGCTGCCGTCGTCTTCGGCACCGCGTGCTCCCAGGTCCGCTGACACGAGCCGCCCATCACCAGCAGATCGCCGTGGCGCTGCGTCAAGCGCAGCGAGGTGCCGCCACCCTTCGGCCGCATGGCCAGCACCCGGGTGGCGCCCAGGCTCACGATCGCCACCATGGTGTCCTCGGTGCTGCTGCGGCCGATGGTGTCGCCGTGCCACGCCACGCTGTCGGAGCCGTCGCGATAGAGACAGAACCCGGCGGTGGTGAAGGGCTCACCGAGTTCGTCCGCGTAGATGTCGTCGAGGCGGCGGCGCAGCCGGACGATCGCCGGGTGCGGTGCCGGCTCGGCGGTCAGGTCGCAGAAGCTGACCAGTCGTGGCACGTCGAGCACCCGGTCATACATCTGGCGCCGCTCGGTGCGCCACCGCACCGCCGCGCACAACTCGGTGAACAGGGCGTCGGGGTCCTCCGCCCAGGACGAGCGCACCTCCACCCACGCGCCGGAGCCCAGATCGCGGCGCTCGGAATGGTCGAACAGCGAGGTTTGGACCGCAACGGGCACCCCGCCAGTTTATCGCACACACGTTCGATATGGAGCGCGGCATACCGTGCTGGGTGTGACTGTCACCTTGGGCGTCGACTCCGAGGTCGGCACCCTGCGCGCCGTCATCCTGCACCGGCCGGGTCCGGAACTGAAGCGCCTGACCCCGCGCAACAACGACGCCCTGCTCTTCGACGGCCTGCCCTGGGTGGCGCGCGCCCAGGACGAACACGACGCCTTCGCCGCCCTGTTGCGCTCGCGCGGGGTGGAGGTGATGCTGCTGGCCGACCTGCTGACCGAAGCCCTCGACAGTGGGGCGGCCCGGATGCAGGGCATCACCGCCGCGGTCGACGGCCGGCGACTCGGCACACTGCTCGCCCAGGAACTCTCCGCCCATCTGCGCGGCCTGCCGCCGGCGGAGTTGGCGCACATCCTGGTGGCCGGGATGACGTTCACGGAACTGCCGGTGGGCGGGCGGGCGGATACCTCACTGGTGCGGCGCATGCATCACGGCGGCGACTTCGTCATAGACCCGCTTCCCAACCTGATGTTCACCCGCGATTCCTCGTTCTGGATCGGCCCGCGCTTCGCGATCACCTCGCTGGCCCTGCCGGCCCGGATGCGCGAGACCTCGCTGACCGATCTGATCTACGCCCACCATCCCCGATTCCTCGGGGTCCGGCGCGCCTACGAATCGCACACCGCGCCCGTCGAGGGCGGCGACGTGCTGCTGCTCTCCCCCGGAGTGGTGGCCGTCGGGGTGGGGGAGCGCACCACGCCCGCCGGTGCGGAAGCGTTGGCGCGCAGCCTGTTCGA
>JBFYOQ010000266.1:0-3240 GCA_041303735.1 Mycobacterium sp. | reverse complement strand
GCGGAGGACCGGGCGGGTACCCCATGCCGGGCTGCCAGTAGGGCGGTATCTGCTCGGTCGGCTGGGGCGTCGGTTGCGTCATTGGCGCGCCCTGCCCGGAGTAACCCGGAGACCAGTACTGGCCCGAGTACGCCGGGTCGGTGTTGGGCGGATACCCGCCCGACTGCTGCGTCGGGTCGGACCCGGGACGGGGTTCGCTCATGCCAGCCTCACGATCAGTCAGGCTACCTGCGCCGCGGCCCGGCGGGAGATGCCTGGCACGTTTAGGAATCTTTCGTGCGGGTAAGCCAACCTTCACCAGAGTTCTTCACTGGGCAAGGAGGGAGAAAGCCTTGCGCGCCTCCGCGGGAACCATCGCGGTGGCCGTTGTCTCCGGTCCGCTGAACTACCTCGGCGTCAACCCCAAAGTCACCGACTGCCGACTACCTCAACCGAGTCGTTAATCACAAGGAGAACAGCGATGATCGTGCTCGGAGCAATCCTGCTCATTCTGGGATTCGTGCTGAAAATTCAGATTCTGTGGACCATCGGCGTGGTCCTTGTGGTCATAGGCGCGGTGCTGTGGATCCTCGGATCCATCGGCCGCCCGGTCGGTGGCCGCCGGTACTGGTATTAACCCCCGCCTACGCCCAAGGCGACGGCGGTCATTGTCCGCAATACCTCGCGTGAGTGCTGCGCCGAGCGCGCCGCCGCGGTCTTGAGGCTGTGCGGGGTCGAGTTCAGCAACCCGAACGCGGCGTGCGCCATGACCCGGGCGTCGTCCTCCCGCAGCCGTGGATCCAACTCGCGAAGCACCCCGACCCAGGTCTCCACGTAGCGCCGTTGGGCGCGCCGGACCTGTCGCTGGGCGGCCGCCGGGAGGCTGGACAGATCGCGGTCCTGGATACGGATCAGATCCGGCTCGCCGAGGGCGAAGTCAAGGTGGAAGTCGATCAGCCGGTCCAGTGCGGCGCCGGCATCCGGTGCGTCGGCCAGCACGGCCTGCGCGCCCTTGAGCAGGCGGGTGCTGATCCCCACCAGCAGTTCCACCAGCAGGGATTCCTTGCTGGGGAAGTGCCGGTAGATCGCCGGTCCGCTCACCCCGGCCGCGGCACCGATGTCCTCCAACCGGACCGCCGGATAGCCGCGTTCGGCCATCAGCGCCTCGGCGGCATGAAGCAACTGCGAGCGCCGGTCGGACTTCGCCCTGCTGCGTACGCTGGTCACGGTGTGGACCTTTCGGTTAATCTCCACTAACCTAGCATGTGTTAACCGCTATTAACCGAAAGTAGTTGCCTTCCGTCATGACAGCACCCGCGGCCAACCGCCAGGCGCACCTGGAGCTGGTGGCGCAACTGCGCGACAAGCTCGCCGCCGCTGCACTCGGTGGCCCGCAGCGCGCTCGGGAGCGCCACACCGAGCGCGGCAAGCTCCTGCCGCGTGACCGGGTGGACGGTCTGCTCGACCCGGGCAGCCCGCTGTTGGAGATCGCCCCGCTGGCCGCCGACGGCATGTACGACGACGACTGCCCCGCAGCGGGACTCATCACCGGGATCGGCCGCGTCTCGGGGCGGGAGTGCATGATCGTCGCCAACGATGCGACGGTGAAAGGCGGCACCTACTACCCGCTCTCAGTGAAGAAGCACCTGCGCGCCCAGGAGGTCGCTGCGCAGAACAGGCTGCCGTGTATCTACCTCGTCGACTCCGGCGGTGCCTTCCTGCCCCGTCAGGACGAGGTCTTCCCGGACCGCGATCACTTCGGCCGGATCTTCTACAACCAGGCGACGCTGAGCGCGGCGGGAATTCCGCAGATCGCCGCGGTGATGGGCTCCTGCACCGCAGGCGGCGCATACGTGCCCGCCATGAGCGACGAGACCGTCATCGTGGCCAACCAGGGCACCATCTTTCTGGGTGGGCCGCCGCTGGTGAAGGCAGCGACCGGTGAGGTGGTCACCGCCGAGGAACTGGGCGGCGGGGACCTGCATGCCAAGACCTCCGGCGTGGTCGACCATCTGGCCCGTGATGACCGCGATGCATTGCGGATCGTCCGCACCATCGTGGCCACCCTGGGGCCCGGACAGCCGACTCCCTGGGAGGTGGCGCCCGCTGTCGATCCGATCGCCGACCAGCATGATCTCTACGACGTCGTCCCGGTCGATCTGCGGACTCCCTACGACGTACACGAGGTGGTCTCCCGCATCGTCGACGGCGGGGAGTTCGCCGAGTTCAAGGCCGACTACGGCACCACCCTGGTCACCGGATTCGCCCGCATCCACGGACACCCGGTCGGCATCGTCGCCAACAACGGCGTCCTGTTCGGCGAATCCGCGCTCAAGGGGGCGCATTTCATCCAGTTGTGCGACAAGCGCACCATCCCACTGGTCTTCCTGCAGAACATCACCGGTTTCATGGTCGGCCGCGACTATGAGGCCGCCGGTATCGCCAAACACGGCGCCAAGATGGTCACCGCGGTTGCGTGCGCGCGGGTGCCCAAGCTGACCGTCGTCATTGGCGGCTCCTACGGCGCCGGTAACTACTCGATGTGCGGCCGCGCGTACTCACCGCGCTTCCTGTGGATGTGGCCCAACGCCAGGATCTCGGTGATGGGTGGTGAGCAGGCGGCCTCGGTGCTCGCGACCGTACGCGGCGACATGACACCGGAGCAGGCCGAGGAGTTCAAGGAGCCGATCCGCACCCAGTACGAATCGCAGGGCAACCCCTACTATTCGACCGCGCGACTCTGGGACGACGGCGTCATCGACCCGGCAGACACGAGAGGTGTTCTGGGGCTTGCGCTGTCGGTCTGCGCCAACGCACCGCTCGATCCGGTCTCCTACGGCGTCTTCCGGATGTGAGCATGAACCAGCCGCTGTTATCCACCGTCCTGGTCGCCAACCGCGGCGAAATCGCCGTGCGGGTGATCCGTACCTTGCGCGCCATGGGAATCCGATCGGTCGCCGTCTACAGCGACGCCGACGCCGATGCCCGCCACGTCGCCGAGGCCGATGTCGCGGTCCGGATCGGGCCGCCGCCGGCGCGGCAGAGTTACCTCGACATCGACGCCGTGGTGGCCGCCGCAGTGCGCACCGGGGCACAGGCCGTCCATCCCGGGTACGGATTCCTCTCCGAGAACGCCCGCCTCGCCGCCGCACTGGAGGCCGCCGGTGTGGTCTTCATCGGGCCCCGCGCGGTCGCGATCGAGACGATGGGCGACAAGATCGCCGCCAAGTCGGCGGTGTCGGCGTTCGGGGTGCCGGTGGT
>JBFYOQ010000265.1:0-25467 GCA_041303735.1 Mycobacterium sp. | reverse complement strand
GGCCACCGCGGCGTTGTCACCGGTCAGCAGAACCGGCGTCAGGCCCATCGCCTTCAACTCGGCGATGGCCGCCGCGCTGGTCGGCTTGACGGCGTCGGCCAGCCGGATCACCCCGCGCGGGTGGCCGCCGAGGTGGGCATCGGTGCCGACGACGTCATCGCCGGGGTGCTGCCGGACCAGAAGGCCGCCGCCGTCACGGCACTGCAGGCGGCCGGGCACAAGGTCGCGATGGTCGGCGACGGGGTCAACGACTCCGTGGCGCTGGCGTCCGCCGATGTCGGCATGGCGATGGGCACCGGAACCGACGCCGCCATCGAGGCCGGCGACATCACGCTGGTTCGCGGGGATCTGCGCACGGTCCCCACCGCGCTGCGGCTCTCGGCGCGCACGCTGCGCATCATCAAGCAGAATCTGTTCTGGGCGTTCGGCTACAACGTCGCCGCCATCCCGCTGGCCGCGCTGGGACTGCTGAACCCGATGATCGCCGGGGCGGCGATGGCGGCGAGTTCGGTGCTGGTGGTCACCAACAGCCTGCGGCTGCGGCGCTTCCGCTGATTCGGGCACACTGGTGGGCGTGATCGCGCGGCTGGCAACCCTCGGTGCTGTTCTGATTCTCGGCGGGCTGGGCGTTATGGGCACCGCGGCCGCCGCCCCCGTCGACCCGCCCGGTGTGCTGACCTTCGGGAATCTGGCGCGCACCTACGTGCTGCACGTGCCCCCCGCCCCCCCGGCCGGGCTGGTGATCAACCTGCACGGGGCCGGGATGACCGGCGCGCAGCAGGCCGGACTGACCAACTACAACGCGGTCGCGAACCAGTTCGGCTTCGCCGTCGCCTACCCCGACGGCATCGACCTCAGCTGGGCCGACGGCAGGGGAGCATCGATCCCCGACCGCAGCGGTGTCGACGACGTCGGATTCCTGGCGGCCCTCATCGAACGGCTCTCCCGCGATCTCGCCATCCCACCGGGACGGGTGTTCGTCACGGGGCTGTCGGCGGGCGCCTTCATGGCCAACCGGCTGGCCTGTGACCGTGCCGATCTGGTCTCGGCGATCGCGCCGGTGGCCGGAACCCTGGGCACGGGCGTGCCGTGCGCGCCGTCGCGGCCGGTGTCGGTGCTGGCGATTCACGGCACCGGCGATGCGGTGGTGCCCTACGCCGGCGGTCCGATGGTCGGCCGTGGCGGACCCAGCGAGATCATCTCCGCCGGTGCGCTCGCCGAGCGGTGGCGGCAGGCCGACGGCTGTCCGGGCCCGTTCATCACAGCGGCCGCGGCCGGCCCGGTGCAGCGCGCGGCCGCTCTCGGCTGCGCGGGGGGCAGTCAGGTCGAACTGGTCAGCATCGACGGTGGTCCGCACATCTGGCCCGCGGCCATGGACGCCACCCTGGCCAGCGCGCAGTTCTTCGCCTCACGTTGAGTATGAGTAAGTTCACTAACTTCCCCGCTGCCCGGCTGGGAGACTGATCTCTATGAGCGAGCGGGTGCCGGCCTCGGCGAAGTTGTTCGACGAGGCGGCCAGGGTGATTCCGGGCGGGGTGAACTCCCCGGTGCGCGCGTTCAGCGCCGTCGGCGGCACCCCCCGCTACATCACCTCCGCCCGCGGCTGCTGGCTCACCGATGCGGACGCGAACCGCTACGTCGACCTGGTCTGCTCGTGGGGGCCGATGATCCTCGGGCACGCCCACCCGGCGGTGGTGGAGGCCGTGGCGCGCACCGCCGCCGACGGTCTGTCGTTCGGCGCTCCCACGCCGGGGGAGACCGACCTGGCCGCCGAGATCGTCGCCCGCGTCGCACCGGTGGAGATGGTGCGGCTGGTCAATTCCGGCACCGAGGCCACCATGAGTGCGGTCCGGCTGGCCCGCGGATTCACCGGGCGCGCCAAGATCGTCAAGTTCTCCGGCTGCTACCACGGCCACGTCGACGCGCTGCTGGCCGACGCCGGATCCGGTGTGGCAACTCTCGGGCTACCGTCCTCGCCCGGCGTCACCGGCGCCACCGCCGCCGACACGATCGTGCTGCCCTACAACGACATCGCCGCGGTGGAGGCGACCTTCGCCGAGCTCGGCGATTCCATCGCCGCGGTCATCACCGAGGCCTGCCCGGGCAACATGGGCGCGGTCGCCCCATTGCCCGGCTACAACGCCGCGCTGCGCCGGATCACCGCCACCTACGGAGCCCTGCTGATCGTCGACGAGGTGATGACGGGGTTCCGCATCACCCGATCCGGTTGGTACGGAAAGGATCCGGTGGACGCCGACCTGTTCACCTTCGGCAAGGTGATGAGCGGCGGGCTGCCCGCGGCGGCCTTCGGCGGGCGCGCCGAGGTGATGCGGCGCCTGGCCCCGCTCGGCCCGGTGTATCAGGCGGGCACGCTGAGCGGCAACCCGGTCGCCGTGGCCGCCGGGCTGACCACGCTGCGGCTGGCCGACGACGACGTCTACGCCGCGCTCGACGCCAACGCCGACCGGCTGGCCGGGCTGCTGTCGGACGCGCTGACCGAGGCCGGTGTGGCCCACCAGGTGGCCCGCGGCGGCAGTTTCCTGTCGGTGTTCTTCACCGAGGATCCGGTGCTCGACTTCGCCTCGGCCAAGGCAAGCCAGACCTGGCGGTTCCCGCCGTTCTTCCACGCCCTGCTCGACGGCGGTGTGTACGCGCCGCCCAGCGCCTTCGAAACCTGGTTCGTCTCAGCGGTTCTGGACGACGACGCCTTCGCCCACATCGCCGATGCGCTGCCGGCCGCCGCCCGCGCGGCGGCGCAGGCGAGGCCGTCATGAGCGACCGCACCCGCACCATCGTCCACGTGATGCGCCACGGCGAGGTGCACAACCCAGACGGCATCCTCTACGGCCGGCTGCCGGATTACCACCTCTCCGAACGGGGCCGCGCGCAGGCCGAGGCGGTCGCCGAGTGGCTGGGCACGCGCGATATCGTCTACGTCGTCGCCTCGCCGCTGGAACGCGCCCAGGAGACCGCCGCGCCGATCGCCGCGCACCACGGACTGTCCATCGACACCGACGACGCGCTGATCGAGTCGCACAACGTCTTTCAGGGCGAACGGGTCTCACCCGGCGACGGGGCGCTACGCAACCCGCGTAACTGGTGGCACCTGCGAGATCCGCGCCTGCCGTCGTGGGGTGAGCCGTATCACGAGGTCGCCGAGCGGATGACCGGAGCACTGCAGCGCGCGCGGGCCAAGGCCGCCGGGCACGAGGCGGTCTGCGTGAGTCACCAACTGCCCGTCGAGACCCTGCGCCGAGCGATGACCTCCAAACCCCTGCACCACTTCCCGACCCGGCGGCTGTGCAACCTGGCCTCGTTGACGTCGTTCTACTTCGACGGCGACACCTATGCGGGCTGGGGATACGCGGAGCTCGCCGGGCGGTGAAACGGCTGGC
The DNA here is from genome assembly GCA_041303735.1 of Mycobacterium sp. Lineage (GTDB taxonomy): Bacteria > Actinomycetota > Actinomycetes > Mycobacteriales > Mycobacteriaceae > Mycobacterium. The sequence goes on along the minus strand of JBFYOQ010000265.1, from coordinate 22,072 downwards.
ACCCCTCCTTGTACTGGTGGTCATGCTTCTCGCCGGGTGCGCCACCGGCGACGACGCCGTCGCGCAGGGCGGCACCTTCGAGTTCGTCGCCCCGGGTGGCAAGACCGACATCACCTACGAGCCGCCCGAGGACCGCGGGAAGCCGGGCCCGCTGTCTGGCCCGGACCTGATGGACACCTCGCGCACCATCTCGCTGCAGGACTTCGCCGGCCGCGTCGTCGTCATCAACGTCTGGGGACAGTGGTGCGCGCCGTGCCGCGCCGAGATGCCCCAGCTTCAGCAGGTCTACGACGCCACCCGCGACGAAGGAGTGGCCTTCCTCGGAATCGACGTCCGCGACAACGACATCGACGCTCCGCGCGATTTCATCACCGACCGCAAGATCACCTTCCCGTCGATCTACGACCCCGCCATGCGCACCATGATCGCGTTCGGCGGCCGCTACCCGGCCACTGTCATCCCCTCCACCATCGTGGTCGACCGCGAGCACCGGGTGGCGGCGGTGTTCCTGCGCGAGTTGCTCGCCGAGGATCTGCTGCCGCTGGTGCGCCGACTGGCCGCCGAACCGGCGCCGGTGGCCCGGTGAACGGTCTGGCGCAGACGGCCGCGGCCGGGCCACTGCTGGTCGCCCTGGGTCTTGCCGCGCTGGCGGGCCTGGTGTCGTTCGCATCACCGTGTGTGGTGCCGCTGGTGCCGGGCTACCTGTCGTATCTGGCCGCGGCGGTCGGTGTCGATGACGCCGGCGCGCGGCGGTGGCGGGTCGTCGGATCGGCACTGCTGTTCGTCGCGGGCTTCACCGTGGTGTTCGTCCTCGGCACCGTCGCCGTGCTGGGCATGACAACCAGCCTGATCACCAATCAGCTTGTGCTGCAACGCGTCGGCGGGGTGATCACCATCGTGATGGGGCTGGTGTTCATCGGCTTCATCCCCGCGCTACAGCGCGAGGCCCGGTTCGCCCCCGGCCGGATCGCCCCCGGCCGGATCGCCCGAGTGGCCGGGGCACCGCTGCTCGGCGCGGTCTTCGGGCTGGGCTGGACGCCGTGCCTGGGGCCCACGCTGACCGGGGTGATCGCCGTCGCCTCGGCCACCGACGGCGCCAACGTGGCCCGCGGGGTGGCACTGGTGGTGGCCTACTGCCTCGGTCTGGGTGTGCCGTTTCTGCTTCTGGCGCTCGGCTCGGGCTGGGCGGTCGGTGCGTTCGACTGGCTGCGCCGGCACACGCGAACCATCCAGGTGTTCGGTGGGGTGTTGCTGGTCGCCGTCGGCATCGCCCTGGTGACCGGGGTGTGGAACGACTTCGTGTCCTGGGTGCGCGATTCCTTCGTCAGTGATGTGAGGCTGCCCATTTGACAACTGACACCGTGAACGTCGTCACGATCCTGCGCCGGGGATGGCGCGCGCTGACCTCCATGGGAACCGCGCTTGCCCTGCTGTTCCTGCTCGCCCTCGGTGCGGTGCCCGGGGCGTTGTTTCCGCAGCGCAGCCTCAACGAGTCGAAGGTCGCGGGCTACATCGCCGAGCACCCGGTGATCGGCCCGTGGCTGGACCGGTTGCAACTGTTCGACGTGTTCTCCAGCTTCTGGTTCACCGCCATCTACGCGCTGCTGTTCATCTCCCTGGTGGGCTGCCTGACTCCGCGGACCGTCGAGCACATCCGCAGCCTGCGGGCCACCCCGGTGCCCGCGCCGCGCAACCTGGGCCGGCTGCCCAAGAGTGCCGCCGCCGAGGTGCCGGGCACGCCGGAGTCGGTTGCTGCGGCGGTCACAGCGGACCTGCGGGGCTGGCGCACAGTCACCCGCACCGTCGATCGCGCCACCGAGATCTCGGCGGAGAAGGGGTTCCTGCGCGAGTTCGGCAACATCGTCTTCCACTTCTCGCTGCTGGGCCTGCTGGTGGCCGTTGCGGTGGGCAAGCTGTTCGGCTACGAGGGCAACGTCATCGTCGTCGCCAACGGCGGGCCCGGTTTCTGCTCGGCATCGCCTGCTGCGTTCGACTCGTTCCGCGCCGGCAACAACGTCGACGGCACCTCGCTGTACCCGATGTGTATCCGGGTCAAGGATTTTCAGGCCCGCTACCTGTCGAGTGGACAGGCCACGTCGTTCGCCTCCAACATCGAGTACCAGGCCGGACCGGATCTGGCCAGCGGCACCTGGCGGCCGTACCAACTGGAGGTCAACCACCCGCTGCGGGTGGGCGGGGACCGGGTCTATCTGCAGGGCCACGGCTACGCGCCGACGTTCACCGTCATCTTCCCGGGCGGGCAGAAGCGCACCCAGACGTTGCAGTTCCAGCCGGACAACACCCAGACCCTGCTGTCGTCGGGCACCGTCCGCTTCGACCCGCCCGCCGGGCTCTACCCGGCCGATCAACGGCGCAAGCAGCAGATCGCCATCACCGGACTCTTCGCGCCCACGAGTGAGATGGACGGCACGCTGTTGTCGTCGAGTTTCCCGGCCCTCAACGACCCCGCGGTCGCCATCGACATCTACCGGGGCGACGCCGGTCTGGACACCGGCCGGCCGCAGTCGCTGTTCACCCTGGACAACCGACTGGTCGAACAGAAGCGGCTGACCAAGCTGGAGCGGGTCAACCTCAGCCAGGGCCAGCAGGTGCGCCTCGACGACGGCACCGTGGTCCGCTTCGACGGTGCCACCCCGTTCGTCAACCTTCAGGTCTCCCACGATCCAGGACAGCTGTGGGTTCTGGTGTCCGCGCTGACCATGATGGCCGGGCTGCTGGTGTCGCTGATCGTGCGCCGGCGCAGGGTGTGGGTCCGGATCACGCCCCCCGGCGGGCAGGAGCGCAGCGATCCGGGGATCACCCCCGGCGGGCAGGAGCGCAGCGACCCGGGGATCGGCTCGGGGGCGGGTACCGTCAGTGTCGAAATGGGTGGTCTGGCCCGCACCGACAATTCCGGGTGGGGCGACGAGTTCGACAAGCTGGCCGAGCGGGTGGCGGCACAGCCGGGAGCGCGAGTAGCGGAGGTTTCGTGAACACCGACAACGTGGACATCGGGTTGTCCCGATACTCCGACTGGGCGTTCACCTCGTCGGTCGTGGTGCTGGTGCTCGCGCTGCTGCTGCTGGCCGTCGAACTGGCCTCAGCCCGTGGCCGCCGCGTCGAGCAGCGTGAATTGGTAACCGCCGGTGGGTCCGCGGTGGCCGCCGACGCCGATCGCCCCGGCGTCATCGCCGACGTCCCCGCACCGCCGCTGGCCGAGCGGTTCGGCGGGGCCGGCCTGGCCCTGGTGTACGTCGGCACTGCGCTGCTGTTGGGCTGCATCGTGCTGCGCGGTCTGGCGACCGCGCGGGCGCCCTGGGGCAACATGTACGAGTTCATCAACCTGACCAGCTTCTGCGGGCTGGTGGCCGCCGCGGTGGTGCTGCGTAAACCGCAGTACCGGGCGCTGTGGGTGTTCGTCCTGGTGCCGGTTCTGGTCCTGCTGACGGTCTCGGGCAAGTGGCTCTACACCCACGCCGCTCCGGTGATGCCGGCCCTGCAGTCCTACTGGCTGCCCATCCACGTCTCGGTGGTCAGCCTCGGCTCAGGGGTGTTCCTGGTGGGCGGCGTCGCCAGCGTGCTGTTCCTGCTCAAGATGTCGCGCTTCGGCGAATCGGGGGCGCTGCCCGATGTCGCCGGCCGAGCGGCTCCGGAGGGGCTGCTCACCCGGATCACCGCCCGGCTGCCCGACGCCCAGACACTGGACCGCATCGCCTACCGCACCACCATCTTCGGGTTCCCGGTATTCGGCTTCGGGGTGATCTTCGGCGCCATCTGGGCCGAGGAGGCCTGGGGCCGCTACTGGGGCTGGGACCCCAAGGAGACGGTGTCGTTCATCGCGTGGGTGATCTACGCGGCCTACCTGCACGCCCGCTCGACAGCGGGGTGGCGGGACCGCAAGGCAGCCTGGATCAACATCGCCGGGTTCGCGGCGATGATCTTCAACCTGTTCTTCATCAACCTGGTCACGGTCGGTCTGCACTCCTACGCCGGCGTGGGCTGACCCCGCCGCAGTGCAGCGTTACTTATCGCCGTGATTGAGCCGACGCAGAAAGTCCGGGTCGTCATCGGGCCCGATCACCCGGGTGTTGGTCCTGCCGGACTGGGCGCGAATGGCTCGGATGCCCACATAGACTCCAGCCGCGACGATGATGATGACCAGCAGGTAGAGCAACACCAGGAAACCTCCTTGGATTCGAATATACGCGCGTCGGTAGGGTCGGCGCCGTGACGGACAATCCCCCCGCCGGTTCACGCGGCCGTGTGCTGCGCGACGTCGTCGCCTACACCCTGGCCCGGCTCGTTCTCGTCGGCGCCCTGACCGCGGTGATCTTCTTCGCCGCGCACCTGATCGGCATCAGGGAGTTCCCGATCGTGGTCGCGATGCTGTTCGCGATCCTGATCTCGCTGCCGCTGGGGATCTGGCTGCTCGCCCCGCTGCGCCGGCGTGCCACCGAGGGAATCGCCGCCGTCGATGATCGACGCCGCCGCGACCGCGAGGAGTTGCAGTCCCGGTTACGCGGCGATACCGGGGACAAGGCCGAGTAAGTGCTCAGGCGGCGAGAGCCAGCGCCGCCGCCACCGCCACCGACCAGGCCAGCAGCGTCAGCCCGGTGTCACGCAGCACCGCGATGAGGTCGCGCCCACCCAGGCCGCGACGCACCGGGCCGGACGCGCGCAGCGCCAGGGGAGTGGCGAGCAAACCGGCCGCACACCACGGGGTAGCCCGCGTCAGAGCGAGTGTCGCCACCGCCGCGACGCCCAGTAGCGACAGGTACAGAACCCGGGTTCGGGTGTCGCCGAGACGCACCGCCAGCGTCATCTTCTCCGCGACGCGGTCGGTCGGGATGTCACGAAGGTTGTTTGCCACCAGGACCGCGCAGGACAGCGCACCGGCCGCGACCGCCAGGCACAGCCCGACCCAGTCGATCCGCAACGCCTGGGTGTACTGGGTGCCGAGCACGGCGACGAGGCCGAAGAACACGAACACCGCCACCTCGCCGAACCCGGCGTAGCCGTACGGCTTCGCGCCGCCGGTGTAGAGCCATGCGCCGGCCATGCACCCGGCGCCGACGGCGATGAGCCACGGGGCGCTGGTCAGGGCCAGCGCCAGGCCCGCCGTGGCCCCGACGGTCAGGGCCGCGAGGGCGGCGGCCAGCACCGTGCGCGGCGCCGCCAGTTTGGCGCCGACCAGACGCAGCGGTCCGGCACGGTCGTCGTCGGTGCCGCGGATGCCGTCGGAGTAGTCATTGGCGTAGTTCACCCCGACGGTGAACGACAGCGCGACCACCAGTGCCAGCAGCGCCTTCCACCACACTGCGGTGTGCAGCCATGCCGCCGCGCCGGTCCCGGCGATCACCGGGGCGATCGCGTTGGGCAGGGTGCGGGGCCGGGCGCCCTCGATCCACTGCGCGACGGTCGCCATCAGTGACCCACCAGCAGATAGCCCACGCCGAGTGCCGACGCGACGCTGATCCCGACCACGTCCGGCAGCCTAGTGCCCCACTGGGGCGATCGTGATCGCCCGCCGATCACACTGGGACGATCGTGATCGGTGCCGATCACACTGGCGATCGTGATCGGTGCCGATCACACTGGTGTTCGTGATCGGCGTCATCGGCGGCAGCGGCTTCTATACCTTCTTCGGCGCCGATGCGCGCAGTGTCACCGTCGACACGCCCTACGGCGAGCCCAGCGGGCCGATCACCATCGGGGGAGTCGGCGTCCACGAGGTGGCGTTCCTGCCGCGACACGGCCTCAGCCACGAGTTCTCCCCGCACACCGTGCCCTACCGCGCCAACATGTGGGCGCTGCGCGCCCTCGGGGTGCGGCGCATCTTCGCCCCGTGTGCGGTCGGCAGCCTGAGCCCCGAGATCGGGCCCGGCGCGATCATCGTTCCCGACCAGCTCATCGACCGCACCCGGGGCCGCGCCGACACCTACTTCGACGCCGGCGGCATCCATGTCGGGTTCGCCGATCCGTACTGTCCGGTGCTGCGGGCGGCGGCCGCCGAGGCGCCCGGCGTTGTCGACGGCGGCACCATGGTGGTGATCCAAGGGCCGCGGTTCTCCACCCGCGCCGAGAGCCAGTGGTTCGCAGGTCAGGGTTTCACCCTGGTGAACATGACCGGGTATCCCGAGGCGGTGCTGGCCCGTGAGCTCGAGATGTGTTATGCCGCAATCGCTCTGGTGACCGACGTCGATGCCGGGGTCGAGACCGGATCGGGGGTGCGCGCGGTCGACGTGTTCGGCGAGTTCGCCCGCAACATCGGCGGCTTCAAGGCCCTGGTGCATGACGCGATCGACCGGGTGACCTCGGATCGGGTGTGCACCCACTGTCTGGCCCACGAGGGGGTGGAGCTGCCCTTCGACCTGCCCTGAGTGGCCGGGCCGTCGGCGCGTCATACTGGGCGGGTGAAGACCGATATCTGCAACACCTACGGCATCGAGTTCCCCCTGTTCGCGTTCAGCCACTGCCGCGATGTCGTCGCCGCGGTCTCCGGGGCCGGCGGTTTCGGCGTGCTGGGCGGTGTGGCGTTCACGCCGGAACAGCTGGAGAAGGAACTCTGCTGGATCGACGAGCACGTGAACGGCAAGCCGTACGGCGTCGACATCATCGTCCCGGCCAAATTCGAGGGCAAGGGTGAGAACCTGACCACCGCCCAACTGGCCGATCGCATCCCCGCCGAGCACCGCGAGTTCATCAGCGCGCTGATGGCCGACCATGACATCGAGGTCGAGGAACTGCGGACTGCCGCCTCGGCGCTGTCCGGTGACACCGGGCAGAGCCTGCTCGAGGTGTCGCTGCGCCATCCCATCAAGATGATGGCCAACGCACTCGGGGTGCCGCCGGACTACATGATCGCGGCCGGCAAGGAACGCGGCATCCCGGTGGCCGCGCTGGTCGGCGCCAAGGAGCACGCCATCAAACAGGTGCACGCGGGCGTCGACCTCATCGTCGCCCAGGGCACTGAGGCCGGCGGGCACTGCGGCGAGGTGTCGACGCTGGTGCTGATTCCCGAAGTGCTGGAGGCGATCTCGGAGATCCCGGGCGCCTCCGACATCCCGGTGCTCGCGGCCGGCGGCATTGTGACCGGTCGGCAGATGGCCGCGTGTATGGCCATGGGTGCGGCCGGCGCGTGGACCGGCTCGGTATGGCTGACAACCGAGGAAGCCGAGACCGCCCCGCACACCAAGCAGAAGATGCTCGCCGCCTCCTCGCGGGACACCGTCCGCTCGGCCGGCCGCACCGGTAAGCCGTCACGGCAGCTGCGCTCGGACTGGACCGACGCCTGGGCCCCGAACCCCGGCGGGCGCCAGCCCCTTCCGCTGCCTCTTCAGGCGATGATCGCCGAGCCCGCGCTGCGCCGTATCGACAAGCTGGCGCAGAACGGCCACCCGGGCGCACAGGCGCTGGCGACCTACTTCGTAGGACAGGGTGTGGGGCTGATGAACAAGATCAAACCGGCCCGCGAGGTGGTGCTGGAATTCATCTCCGATTACGTCAACGCCGTCGAGCGGCTGTCCGGAACGCTCGAAGACTGAAGCTCACACCGGGCGGTCTACTCCGCCGCCAGCGGCAGCCGAACCTCGAACCGCGCGCCGTTGTCGAGGTTGTGCGCGGACAGCGTGCCGCGGTGCGCGCGTACCAGGCCGGCGGCGATCGCAAGTCCCAGCCCCGATCCGCTCGGCAGCGACGAATCATCCCGTGGCACACGGTCATTCGACCCGCGGTAGGCCACGTCGAACACCCGCGGGAGATCCGCGGCGTCAATGCCCATCCCGGTATCATCGACACGCGCCCAGGCCCCTTCTGCATCGACGCCCACCGACAGCCGCACGCTGCCACCCGATGGGGTGTGGGCGATCGCGTTGCCCACCAGGTTGGACAGCACCCGCACCAGTGCGCGGTCGCTGCCGATCACCCGCACCGCTTTCTCGGGCAGGTCGACCTGCAGCGAGACCCCGGAGCGCTGGGCGGCGATGCGATGGATGTTGAGCACGTCGTCGATCACCTCGTCGAGCGCCACCCGCTCGTAGGGGGCATTGATCGCGCCGGCGTTGATCTTGGCCATCTCGAACAGGTCGTCCACCATCTCCGAGAGCCGGATACTTTCCTGCTCGATGTGCTTGGCCTGGGTCCGCACCTCGGCGTCGCTCACCACCCCGTCGGCGATCGCCTCGGACAGCGCCCGGATACCGGCCAGCGGGGTGCGCAGATCGTGGCTGACGAAGGCGACAAGTTGGCGGCGGGACTGTTCGGCGTCGCGTTCGGCGTCCTGGATCTGCTGTTCCCACACCGTGCGCCGGGCCTGGTACCGCGCCAGCATCACCGCCGCCGGCAGCGTGACCACCGACACGATCAACAACACCACGGCGATCGCCCGGACGCTGGCATCGGGCATGAACTGGCTGGCGCCGAACACTCCGGCGAACGTCGCCAGGGTGGGAATCAACACCAGTGCCACCATGCTGACCGTCACCGACCAGGACCGCGCCAGCCGGATGATCAGCCAACCGATCAGCACCACCGGCAGCGATAGCCCCAGTGTCAGCAGCGCGATCTGGGTCAGCTCATGCCCAGTCACGCTCACCGCCGGTATCCCCGCGCCACAGGTATCCGCGGCCCCAGACGGTCTGCACGCGATGGTGCTCACCGAGTTTGGACCGCAATCGCTTCACATGCACCGTGACGGTGGACAGGTCGCCGAAGTCCCAGTTCCACACCCGCTTGAGCAGTTCCTCGCGGGAGAAGACGGTGTCGGTGTGGGTCAGGAAGAACAGCAGCAGATCGAACTCGCGGTTGGTCAGCCCCACCGGTGTGCCGCCGATGGTGACCGAGCGGGCCGCCGTGGACACCGTCAGATCGCCCACGGTGATCTCCAGTGGCACCGCCGCCAAGGGTGCCGGCGCGCGGCGCAGCACCGAGCGCACCCGCAGCGCCAGTTCCCGCGGGCTGAACGGCTTGGTCAGATAGTCGTCGGCGCCGGCCTCCAGACCGGCGATGCGGTCGTCCTCCTCGCCGAGCGCGGTCAGCAGGATCACCGGCACCGTGTAGTCGCCACCCTGGCGCAGGGTCCGGCACAGTGACAGCCCGTTCGGGCCGGGCATCATCACATCGAGGACGGCGACGTCGATGCGTTCGCTGCTGAGCACCCGCAAGGCCTCGTTGCCATCGCCGGCCACCCGCACCTCGAGGCCGTCGCGTTCGAGGTAGCGGCGCACGACATCGCGCACCACGGCGTCGTCGTCGGCGATCAGAACGCGGGCTGCCATATCCCTGAGCCTAGTGGCCGGGTAGCGCGACCTGCGGCTACGTCACTGATTCGTCAGGCCGTCAGCGCAGCTGGACCGGCTGCTCGACGGATTCGGTGCGGTCGCGGGAGATGAAGTCGTCGATCAGGTCCACCACCTCGGTCGGTCTCTCCACCTGGGGGAAGTGCCCGACGCCGGTGAGCACCTCCAGGCGGGTGCCCGGGCGGGCTTCGTGCGCGGCGAAGGCGTGTTCGACGGGGATGATCGCGTCCTGGTCGCCCCAGATCGCCATCGTCGGGGTGTCGGCTTTGACGCCGAGGCGGTTGAGTGCGGACACCGACTGCCCGCGGTAGTCGACCACCGAGCGCAGTGTCCGCAGGAACGAGTGCCGGGTCTCCTTGTCGGCGAAGGAGCTGTAGGCGCTCCAGATCTCATCGCCGCGCGGCGTCTGAACGCCGAACCTGGCCAGCCACGACCGCACTATCTCGCCACCGGCCAGCACCGGCGACGGCGCGATGATCGGCAGGATCAGTTCGGCGCCCGGAGCGGACAGCAGCCGCAACGTCAGGCCCACCTCCTGGCCCAGTCCGCCGCTGCTGATCAGGATCAGCCGCTGGCAGTAATCGGGGTGCTGGTAGGTGAACTGCATGGCCACCCCGCCGCCGAGCGAGTGCCCGACCATGGTGGCGCTGGTCACGCCGAGTTCGTCGAGAAGGTCCCGGAGGAACACCGCGAACGCGCCCAGCGAGTAGTCGCTGCGCGGTTTGGCCGACTGCCCGTGGCCGATCAGGTCGGGGGCGATGACGCGGTACTTGCGCGATAGCGGCCCGATCACCGACCGCCAGGTCGCCGAACTGCCGGCCATCCCGTGCAGCAGGAGGATGACCTCGCCCTGGCCTTCGTCGAGGAAGGCGATCCGGTCGCCGTGCAGGTCGAGGAATTTCACGTCGGGCATCCGCCCATCGTGTCAGAAGAACGCCACCTCAGCCGAAGCGCTTTTCCAGTGCTCAGCCGAATCGCGCGCGGAGCGCGGCCCGGTCCAGCTTGCCGATGCCTCGCCGCGGTAACTCATCGACGACGTGCACCTGCCGCGGCGCGGCGGTGGGGTCGAGGGCATCAGCCACCCACCCCTTGATCTCATCGAGTGTGGGCGCGGCGTCGCCGCGTACCACTACCGCGGCCGCCACCCGCTGCCCGAGCCGATCGTCGGCCACCCCGAACACCGCGCACTCGGCGACCGCGGGATGGCGCGCCAGCACCGCCTCCACCTCACCGGGCATGACGGTCAGCCCGCCGGTGCTGATCGCATCGTCGATCCGGCCCAGCACGCTCAGACGGCCCGTGTCGTCGAGCACCCCGCAGTCATCGGTGCGAAACCACCCCGGCTCACCGAATGGGTCGGGGTCGGCGGGATTTCGGTAGCCGACGGCCAGGGTGGCCCCGCCGATCACCACCCGGCCCTCGCCGCCGGACGCCGGGTCGTCGATGCCCACGGTGACTCCGTCGAGCGCGACACCGTCGTACACGCACCCGCCGGCGGTCTCACTGGAGCCGTAGGTGCGCACGACGGCGATACCGGCCGCCGCGGCGGCCTCGAGCACCGGCCGCGGGGCGGGTCCGCCGCCGAGCAGGACCGCGTCCAGGCCGGCCAGTGCGGCCACCGCCGCCGGGTCGGTCAGGGCCTTGGACAGCTGGTTGGCCACCAGCGAGGCGTACCGGCGCCCGGAGCCCAGGGCGCCGACGGCCGCCGGCAGATCGGCGGGGTCGAATCCGCCATCGAGGGCGATCTCGGCGGGCACGGTGCCGGCCTGCAGGCTGCGCACCAGCACCTGGATGCCGGCGATGTGGTGCGTCGGCAGCGCCAGCAGCCAGCTTCCGGGTCCGCCGAGCCGGTCGTGGGTGGCCGACGCGCTGGCGATCAGCGCGGCCGCGGTGAGCATGGCCCCCTTGGGGGGTGCCGGTGGTGCCCGAGGTCGGGACCACCAGGGCGATCTCGTCGGCGATCTGCTCACCGACCCGCAAAGCCGTTGTCAGACGATCACTTTCACGCCGGTCGCCCGACGGGATCGGCACCACGGGCCCGTCCCGGCCGTCCAGGACGCCCTCGAGCGCCGTCATCAGCGACAGCGCGCAGGGGCCCGGCGGGATGGCGAGGGCTCGCAGGGTGATTCCGATCCCTCAATCCTAGATCGGCTGGCCGCTGTCGGAGCACGGGTGGCACGCCCCGGCTCAGTCCTTCTGCATGCGGCCGTCACGGCGCAGAGGGTGGTTCTCGGGAATCTGCACGAAGATCAGCGTGACACCGTCGGGGTCGGTGACGTGCATCTCGTGCAGCCCCCACATCTCCTGGCGCGCCTCCCGGGCGATGTCGACGCCGCGGGACCGTAACTCCTCACCGGTGGCGTAGACGTCACGCACCTGAAGCCACAGGGCTCCGGAGAATGAGCGGGGTTCGCCGTGGCCGGCCAGCTCGATCAGCGACTGCCCGGCGTAAAACACTGTGCCGCCGGGATATTCGCGGGCGATCGCCAGCCCGAGCGCGTCGCGGTAGAACGTCAGGGAGCGGTGGTAATCGGCGGGCCGCAGCAGCACCCGGCTGGACAGGATCTCCATATCAGTTCGGCTGCATCCGCTGCCGCTTGAGAATGCCGTTGAGCACACCGGGGGCGACGACGTCGAGCGCGCGGGCGCTGACCCCGAAGCGGGGTGCGATACGCACCGGGCGGTGGCGTGCGGCGTCGATCATCCACTGCGCGGCTTCCCATGAGCTCAGTGCGGGCATGCCGTCGTACTCCTTGGTCGGCGCGATCATCGGGGTGGCCACCAACGGGTAGTACAGCGTGGTGGAGTGCACACCGCTGCGCGACCACTCGGTCTCGATCACCCGGCTCACCGCGGACAGTGCGGCCTTGGAGGCGTTGTAGACGCTGAACAGCGGGGATGCCTCGCTGAGCACGCCCCAGGTGGCGACGTTGATGATGTGGCCGTCGCCGCGCTCGATCATCCCGGGTGCCAGGCCCCGGATCAGGCGCAGCGGGGAGTAGTAGTTCAGCGTCATGGTGCGCTCGACATCGTGCCAGCGGTCCAGCGACTCCGCCAGCGGCCGGCGGATGGAGCGGCCGGCGTTGTTGACCAGAATGTCCACCCCGCCGAAGCGCTGTAGGACGGTCTCGGCCAGGGCGTCGACGGCGTCGAGGTCGGCGAGGTCGCACGCAATCGCGGTGGCGATACCGCCCTTGTCGGCAATACCCGCGGCGACCTCGTCGAGCAGTTGGGCCCGGCGGGCGACGATGATCACTTCCGCGCCCTCGCGCGCGAACCGCTGTGCGCCCGCCTCGCCGATCCCCGAGGACGCACCGGTGATCAGCACCCGCTTGCCGCGCAGCGGAATTCGTGTCCGGCTTCCTGCGCTGCGCGGTGGGCGCATCCCGGTGAGGGCGATCGCCTCGGTCAGCTTGCGGCGCAGTGATGTCACAGCTGTCCAGTCTATGGACTGCTCAGAAGTAGCGAGGGAACGGAGTCCAGTCCGGCTCACGCTTCTCCAGGAAGGCGTCGCGACCCTCGACGGCCTCATCGGTCATATAGGCCAGCCGGGTGGCCTCGCCGGCGAAGATCTGCTGACCCACCAGTCCGTCATCGAGGAGGTTGAACGCGAATTTCAACATCCGTTGCGCCTGAGGTGATTTCCCGTTGATCGTCTGCGCCCATTCGAGTGCGACGCTCTCCAGATCGGCGTGGTCGACGACCCGGTTGACCGCACCCATCTGGTGCATCTGCTCGGCGGTGTAGGACTCACCGAGGAAGAAGATCTCCCGGGCGAACTTCTGGCCCACCTGCCGAGCCAGGTAGGCGCTGCCGTAGCCGCCGTCGAAGCTGCCGACATCGGCATCGGTCTGCTTGAACCGGGCGTGCTCCCGGCTGGCCAGGGTCAGGTCACACACCACGTGCAGGCTGTGTCCTCCGCCTGCCGCCCAGCCGTTGACGAGGCAGATGACGGGTTTGGGCATGAACCGGATCAGCCGCTGCACCTCGAGGATGTGCAACCGGCCGGCGCGGGCCGGGTCCACGGTCTCGGCCGTCTCGCCCGCGGCGTACTGGTAGCCGGTGCGGCCGCGGATGCGCTGATCCCCGCCGGAGCAGAAGGCCCAGCCGCCGTCCCTGGGTGAGGGGCCGTTACCGGTGAGCAGGACCACGCCGACATCCGGCGACATCCGGGCGTGGTCGAGGACTCGGAACAGTTCATCGACGGTGTGCGGCCGGAACGCGTTGCGCACCTCGGGCCGGTCGAAGGCCACCCGCACCGTCGGCTGCGGTGCACCGTCGATCACGTGGCGGTGATAGGTGATGTCGGTGAGGTCGGCGAACTCGGGATGGAGGTCTCCGACGGGCGTCCACAGTGCGGGGTTGAACGGGTTATCGCTCACTCGCTCGAAACTACGCGTAGCGGTTTCCCCGCCTCTGAGCGACTCGGCTTCGACTTTGAGCGACTCCACCACGGCGCACGGCGCACCGACAAGTCGCCCTCGACTCGGGGTCGCGCTCGAGTCGCCCTCGACTCGGAGTCGCGCTCGAGTCGCTGACAGTCGCTCAGAGGTGGGGAAACCTCACACCGTGATCCCATGCCCGCGCAGCGCGTCGATCAGTCCGGTGGGCCGCTGCGCCGTGGGCAGCGGGTCCACCAGAACGAACGAACAGCCCAACTCCCGGGCCGCGCCGTCGTTCTCCGCGCTGTCGCCGACCATGAGGGTGTCCTGCGGATCGACACCGAGCCGGGCGAGTGCGGCCTCGAAGATGGCCAAGTCCGGTTTGGCCGACCCGACCTCGTAGGACAGCACGTACACCTCGGTGTCGGCGCCGGCCGATTCCAGCACCGGGCGGATGTCCCAGGCGATGTTGGACACCACACCGGTCCGGACGCGAGCGTCGCGCAGGCCGTTCAACACCGCGACGGTGTCGGGGTACACGGTCCACTCGGCCGGGTCGGTGCAGCGGGCGTACAGCGATTCGGCGTGCTCGTCGGACAACCCGGACTCGCGCAGCACGTGCAGATAGGCCTGCCGGTGCATCTGCGCATCCAGGTCACGCAGCGCCCAGGCGTCGTGGGTCACGCTCGCGGTGGGATGTGTCATCCGATCCATCACCTCGGCGCGCCGGGCGGCGTCCAGGCCCATCCCGTCGAACCAGGCGGCGTTATCGTCCAGTCGGGCCAGCGTGCCGGAGAAGTCGAACAGGACCGCGCGCACTGAGCCGGGCACTAGCCGATGGCCCGATCGGAGTCCTTCCAGAACTGCGCCCGCACCGCCTTCTTGTCCGGCTTGCCCAGCGCGGTCACCGGCACCGACTCGACCACGATCACCTGCTTGGGCGTCTGCACCGACCCCTTGCGTTCCTTGACGGCGTTCTGGATCTCGACGCTCACCCGGGCCACTGATTCGTCGTCGGCGGGGTGGTCGGGACGCAGCACGATCACCGCCGTCACGGCCTCGCCCCACTTCTCATCCGGGGTGCCGATGACGCACACCTGCGCCACCGCCGGATGCTCGGCGACGACGTCCTCCACCTCGCGCGGGAATACGTTGAATCCGCCGGTGACGATCATGTCCTTGACCCGGTCGACGATGTACCAGAAGCCGTCGGAGTCTTCGCGGGCCATGTCGCCGGTGTGCATCCAGCCGTCTGTGAAGGTTTTGGCGGTCTCCTCCGGGAGGTTCCAGTACCCGCCACAGAGCAGCGGTCCGGACACGCAGATCTCACCGACCTCGCCCTGGGCCACCGGGTTGCCGTCGGCGTCGAGCAGTGCGGTGCGGGCGAACAGCGTCGGCCGCCCGCAGGACGTCAGTCGCTTGGCATCGTGCTCGCCCTTGGCCAGGTAGGTGATCACCATCGGCGCCTCGGACTGTCCGTAGTACTGCGCGAAGATCGGCCCGAATCGCTCGATCGCCTCGGCCAGCCGCACCGGGTTCATCGCCGAGGCGCCGTAGTACACCGTCTCCAGCGACGACAGGTCGCGGGTGTGCGAGTCCGGGTGGTCCATCAGCGCGTAGATCATCGACGGGACCAGCATGGTCGCGGTGATCTTGCGCTCCTCGATGCATGCCAGCACCTCGGCCGGGTCGAACTTCGGCAGGACGATCATCTCGCCGCCCTTGACGATCGTCGGCACGAAGAACGCCGCGCCGGCGTGCGACAGCGGCGTGCACATCAGGAACCGCGGATGTTCGGGCCACTCCCACTCGGCCAGCTGCGCGGTCGTCATCGTCAGGATCGAGCTCACCGTGCCCATCACTCCCTTGGGCTTACCGGTGGTGCCGCCGGTGTAGGTCAGGCCACCGATGTGGTCGGGCGGAAGGTCGGCCGCCACCAACGGTGTGGGCGGATACTTCGCCGCCTCGGCGATCAGGTCGACGCCGACCTCGGCCAGCTCGGGGGGCACCGGGCCCAGCGTCAGCACCTGCCGCAGCGACGGCACCTTCGCCAGCAGCCCGACCGCGCGCTCGACGAACATCGGGTTGGGGTCGATGATCAACGACGTCGCCCCGCCGTCGGCAAGCACATAGGCGTGGTCGTCGAGCGAGCCCAGCGGATGCAGCGCGGTACGCCGGTAGCCCTGGGTCTGCCCGGCGCCGATGATCATCAGCACCTCCGGCCGGTTCAGCGACAGCAGGCCGACGGTCGCGTCGCTGCCGGCCCCGAGCGCCTCGAACGCCTGGATGTAGCAGCTGATCCGATCGGCCAGTTCGCCACCGGTCATCGTGGTGTCACCGAGGAACAGCACCGGCCGGTTCCGGTGGCGTTTGAGCGCACCGACGGTCAGGTGGCCCGAATGCAGGGGATGGCGCAGCAGATCAACTCGACTCATAGCGCACACAGTAGGGCTAGCATCACGCCGGTGGTGCAGCAACAGCACGTCACCGGCCGCGCGGCCACCATGACCATCGTCGCGATGGGGCTGGGCTACAGCATCACCGCGGCCGACCCCACCACACTGTCGGCCAACCTCGCCGAGGTGCGCAGGGGGCTCGAATTCACCCCCGCCACAGCGAGTTTCCTGGCCAGCCTGTGCACGCTGACCCTGGCGGCCGCCGTCCTGGGCGCCGGTGCCCTGGGTGATCTGGCCGGCATGAAACGGATGTTCGTCATCGGCATCTACGGCTCGATCGCCTTCGGGGTGCTCGGCGCCGTCGCGCCGCACGTGTCGGTGCTCATCGCCGCCCGGGCGGGCCTCGGGGTGGCGTTCGCCTTCGTGCTCGGGCTCTCCCTGGCGATCATCAACGCGGTGTTCCCGCCCGGCAGGCGGGCGGCGGCCATCGCCGCCTACCTCGGTGCGGGCCATGCGCTGGCGGTGTTCCAGCCGGCGGCGGGCGGCTGGCTGGCGAGCCACTTCGGGTGGCGGGCCTGCCTTCTGGTCACCCCGGTGCTGGCGGTCCTGACACTCGTCATCACCCTGCGCTACGTGCCCGAGACCGTCCGCGACAAACGCAAACTGGACATCCTCGGCATCGCGCTGATCGCAGCGGCACTGGTCACCGTGATCTACGGGCTCACCGAACTGCAGGGCGGGCCCAACGCGAAGGCGCTTGCCCTGATCGCGGTCGGCCTGGCACTGGGTGTGGCCTTCGTGCTGTGGGAGTTGCGCACCGACACCCCCGCCCTGGACATGCGGATCTTCCGCTCGGGGCGGTTCAACGCCGCGCTGATCGCCGGTGCGGCATTCAACTTCCTCGGCGGCGGCGGAACCATCCTGTTCGCCTATTACCTGGTGACCATCCGGGAGAAGTCGCCGGAGTTGCTCGGCCTGCTGCTCATCCCGGCCATGCTGGTGGCCTCGGGTGCGGCCATCGCGGCGGGCCGCGCCGCGGTGCGGTTCGGCGAGCGCGCCGTGCTGGTGACCGGTCTGGCGATCCTGCTCGTCAGCATGCTGATGCTGGTGGCCCTCGACGGACAGACCCCGGTGGCTGTCCTGGGTGTCGCGGTCGCGCTGAATGCCATCGGCGGAGCGGTGGTGCAGACCCCGCAGTCCACGATCATGATGTCCAGCGCGCCGCCGGAGTTGGGCGGGGTGGTCTCGGCGGTCAAACCCGCGGTCGGCCAGGCCGCCTACTCGCTGGGCCCGGCGTTGTTCGCCCTCGTCGGCACCACCCTGTTCCTGCGCGACGGGCGGGCGAAGCTGGAGGATTCGGGCATCTCCGAGGAGCAGGCCCGCGAGGCCCTGCGGGTGGCCCACGGCGGCGCCCCGAACTCGGCTGCCGGCGGTGAGGTACTCGACCCGGATCAGGCCCGGTGGGTGGTGTCGGAGGCCACCGACAGCTGGCTCACGGCCATCCACGAGACCAGCCTGCTGATGGCCGTGGTGCCCGCCGCGGCGATCGTGGCGGCGTGGTGGCTGCTGCGACCAAAGCGGGTCACGCCGCAGCCCTGACATGGCACCCTGTCGGTATGGCTGATCAAGCACCGCAACCGCGATTCCTCGACGACCGGCTTGCCCACTGGGCCAAGACCAATCCCGACGGGGAGGCCATCGCCTACCTCGGCCGCACCTTCACCTGGGCGCAGTTCGACGACCGGGTGCGCCGGCTGGCCGGTGCGCTGGCTCAGCGCGGTATCGGCCGCGGTGACGTGGTGGCCTTCCTCGACAAGAACCACCCGGCCTGTGTGGAGACCACCCTGGCCGCAGCGTCGCTGGGCGCGGCGACGGCGATCATCAACTTCCGCCTTGCCGGTAACGAGATGGACTACGTCCTCAACGACTCCGGCGCCAAGCTGATGATCGTCGGCGCGGAACTCTCCGAGAGCGTCGAGGAGATCCGCGACCGGATCCCCGGTGTCGAGCACATCATCGAGGTCACACCCGAGGGCGGGGACGGCGACGAGTACGAGGCGATGCTCGCGGCGGCCACCCCGCGCGGACGCGGCGCCGACGTCACCCCCGACGACGTCTGCGTCATCATGTACTCCTCGGGCACCACCGGAAATCCCAAGGGCATCAGGCTTTCTCAGGCCAACCTGGTGGCGCACACCCTCAACGCCGGCACCTTCGAGTTCGAGTCCGACGACAAGAACATGGTGTCCATGCCGCTGTTCCACGTCGGCGGCTCGTCGTATGCGCAGTTCGGCATCCATGCCGGCATCCCCAGCATCATGACCCGCGAGGTCGACGGGGCGTCGCTGGCCGGTGCGCTGCTGGCCGGGGCCACCCGCACCTTCCTGGTGCCGGCGGTGCTGGCCAAGGTGATGGAGATGGGCCCCGACGCCATCACGCTGTTCAACCAGTTGCGCACCTTCGTCTACGGCGCCTCACCCATGCCACCCGCGCTGCTGCGGACCGCTCTGCAGGAGTTCCCCGACACCGACTTCGTCCAGGTCTACGGCCTCACCGAGGTGTGTGGTGCCGTCACCCAACTCTCCCCGGAGGCCCATCGCGACGACTCCCGGCCCGAGCGGCTCACCAGCGCCGGCCAGCCGGCCCGAGAGGTCGAGGTCAAGGTCGTCAACCCCGACACCCTCGAGGAGGTGCCGGTCGGCCAGCCCGGTGAATTGTGGTTCCGCACTCCGCAGTTGATGGAGGGTTATCACAACAAGCCCGACGCCACCCGGGAGGCGATCACCGATGACGGCTGGTTCCGCACCGGTGACATCGGCCGCGTCGACGACGGCGGGTTCGTCTTCGTCGAGGACCGGCTCAAGGACATGATCATCTCCGGCGGCGAGAACATCTACTCCGTCGAGGTGGAGCGGGCGCTCACCGATCACCCCGCCGTCATGGACGCCGCGGTGTTCGGTATCCCCGACGACAAGTGGGGCGAGTCGGTGAAGGCCGTCGTGGAACTCTCCGCCGGCCAGCAGACCTCCCCGGAGGAACTGATCGCCTGGTGCAAGGAGAAGCTGGCCGGCTACAAGTGCCCGCGCAGCGTCGAGATCACCGAGGAGTTGCCCCGCAACCCCACCGGCAAGCTGCTCAAGAAGGATCTGCGCAAGCCGTACTGGGAGAACCGCGACCGCGCGATCTGATGCCCGTCAACCACTGATGGACCTCGACGACCTGCTGGACCGCCTGCACGTCGTCGCCCTGCCGATGCGAGTGCGCTTCCGCGGTATCACCACCCGCGAGGTGGCGCTGATCGACGGCCCCGCCGGCTGGGGCGAGTTCGGCGCGTTCGGAGAGTACGAACCGCCCGAGGCCGCTCGCTGGCTCGCCTCAGGCATCGAATCGGCCTACACCGCAACGCCTCCCGCACTGCGGATACGCATCCCGATCAACGCCACGGTGCCCGCGGTGCCGGCCGAGGCGGTGCCTGAGGTGCTGGCCCGCTTTCCGGGTGCGCGCACCGCCAAGGTGAAGGTCGCCGAACCGGGGCAGACCCTGGCCGACGACGTCGCCCGCGTGGAGGCCGTTCGGGCGCTCATACCGGTGGTACGGGCGGACGCCAATGGCGGCTGGAGCGTGGAGCAGGCCGTGACCGCGGCGGCCGCGCTGACCGCCGGCGGTCCGCTGGAGTACATCGAGCAGCCCTGCCGCACGGTCGCCGAGCTCGCTCAGGTGCGCCGCCGGATCGATGTCCCGGTGGCCGCCGACGAGAGCATCCGCCGGGCCGACGACCCGCTGGCCGTGGTGCGTGCCGGTGCCGCCGACATCGCGGTGCTCAAGGTGGCGCCGCTGGGCGGGGTGCTGGCACTGCTGGACATCGCCGCACAGATCGACATCCCGGTGGTCATCTCCAGCGCGCTGGACTCCGCGGTCGGCATCGCCACCGGGCTGGCCGCCGCGGCCGCACTGCCGCACCTGGAGCACGCCTGCGGACTGGGCACCGGCGGGCTGTTCATCGAGGACGTGGCGGATCTCAAGCCCGTCGACGGGTACCTGCCGGTGAGCACCGTCACCCCTGATCCGGCCCGGCTGGCCGCGCTGGCCGCACCGGCGGACCGCCGGGACTGGTGGATAGCCCGGGTGAAAGACTGTTGGGCATGGCTTCGATAACTCTGGGCGGAAAGCCCGTCAACACCATCGGTAACCTCCCCGCGGTCGGCACTAAAGCGCCCGACTTCACCCTGACCGGCGCCGACCTCGGCACCGTCAGCAGCGAGCAGTTCCGCGGAAAGCCGCTGCTGCTCAACATCTTCCCCTCGGTGGACACGCCGGTCTGCGCCGCCAGCGTTCGCAAGTTCAACGAGCAGGCGGCCGCCGCGGGGCTGACGGTGGTCTGTGTGTCGAAGGATCTGCCGTTCGCGCTCAAGCGGTTCTGCGGTGCCGAGGGCATCGAGAACGTCACCGCGGCCTCGGCGTTCCGTGACGGCTTCGGCGACGATTACGGCATCGCCATCACCGACGGGCCGATGGCCGGGTTGCTGGGCCGTGCGGTGGTGGTCGTCGGCGCCGACGGCACGGTGGTCTACACCGAACTGGTTCCCGAGATCGCCTCCGAGCCCGATTACGAGGCCGCACTGGCCGCTGCGGGCTGAGTCCCCCAGTGACGCTGGCCTACAACGACAGCGGGGCCGGCGACCCGGTGTTGTTCATCGCCGGTACCGGGGGTGCCGGTCGAACCTGGCACATCCACCAGGTTCCGGCGTTCCTGGATGCCGGCTACCGCTGCATCACCTTCGACAACCGCGGCGTCGGTGACACCGAGAACGCCGACGGCTTCTCCACCGAGCAGATGGTCGCCGACACCGCCGCCCTGATCGAGAAGGCCGTCGGCGGCCCGGCCCGGCTGGTGGCGATGTCGATGGGGGCGTTCATCGCCCAGGAGCTGATGCTGGCCCGCCCGGAACTGGTCAGCCAGGCCGTGCTGATGGGGACCCGCGGTCGCCTCGATGACACCCGTCGGGCGTTCCGGGCCGCCGATGTCGCGCTGGCCGAGTCCGGAGCCGACCTGCCGGCCGCCTACGCCGCGAAAGTCCGGGTGCTGGAGAACTTCTCACCCAAGACCATCAACTCCCCGGCGGTTTCGGAGTGGCTGGAGATGTTCGCGGCCTTCCCGCTCAAACGCACGCCGGGCTGGCGGGCGCAGCTGACCGTGGTGCCCACCGAGAACCGGCTGCCCGCCTACCGGTCCATCGCCACCGAGGTGCTGGTGATCGGGTTCGCCGACGACGTCATCACCCCGCCGGCACTGGGGAAGGAGGTCGGCGACGCGCTGCCGGGCGGCCGCTACATCCAGATCGCCAACACCGGCCACCTCGGGTTCCTGGAACGGCCCGACGCCGTCAACTCCGCGATGCTCGACTTCTTCGCCGGCAGGCTGCTTTAGGCCTATCTTCGCCTGACGGCTCACGGAGCAGCGTTTTCCCTCCCGGGCTGCGGTTATGCCACGCTGTAGGGGTGAACCCTTCGACGGCTCAGTCCCGGGTCGTCGTCGACGAATTGATTCGCGGCGGCGTGCGTGAGGTCGTGCTGTGCCCCGGCTCGCGCAACGCCCCGTTGGCGTTCGCCCTCTCCGACGCCGACCGCGCCGGACGGCTGCGGTTGCACGTGCGCATCGACGAGCGCACGGCCGGCTTCCTCGCCGTCGGACTGTCCGTCGGCAGCGGACGGCCGGTGCCGATCGCGATGACATCGGGAACCGCGGTGGCCAACCTGGGTCCTGCGGTGCTGGAGTCCAACTACGCGCGGGTGCCGCTGATCATCCTGTCCGCGAACCGGCCGTACGAACTGCTGGGCACCGGCGCGAATCAGACCATGGAGCAGCTGGGCTACTTCGGCACCCAGGTGCGCGCGGCCATCAGCCTGGGCTTAGCCGAAGGCGGGCCGGAGCGCCTAGACGCGCAAAATGCGCAGTGGCGCTCGGCCACCTGCCGGGTGCTTGCTGCCGCAACCGGCA
>JBFYOQ010000264.1:0-17647 GCA_041303735.1 Mycobacterium sp. | reverse complement strand
CCGGCCCGTTGCTCCCGAACCTGATCGATCTGTTCGGCGATATGGTCGATCGCGTCGCGGAAACCGCCGCGGGCCTCTATCTCCTGGAAGTGGGACCAGGCCTGCGCGGCAAGGGTTCCGGTGAGCTCCTCGACATACCAGGACCCGCCGGCCGGATCGATGACCCGCCCGATATGCGATTCCTCGAGCAACAACAGTTGCGTGTTGCGTGCGATGCGGCGGGCGAAGTCGGGGCTGACGGTGGGCAGGCCGCCTGGAATCGCGTCGTCGAACGGCAGCACCTGGACGGTGTCCGCGCCCCCGACTCCGGCGCCGAATGCCGCGACGGTGGTCCGCAACATGTTCACCCAGGGATCGCGCTGAGTCATCATCGCCCGTGAAGTCACCGCATGCAGAATGGCCGCGCCGTCATCCGGATGGCCAAGGACCTCGGCGATGCGGCCCCAGAGCTGCCGCGCCGCACGGAATTTCGCGATCGTCAGGAACTGATCGTCGTCGGCGACGAGCCGGAAGCTGATCTGCCGCAGCCCGTTGCGAACCCCGAGCCCGGATCCGGTCATCAACCTCAGGTAATCCACACCGGCGGCGATCGCCGCTGCGATCTCCCAACCGGCATTGGCACCCCGATCATGGAACGCGGGTCCGTCGACGGTGACGGTGCGAACGCCCTCGGTGGCGCCGACCGCATCGGCTACGGCAAGCACGTCTTCGGCCTGGGCGGCGGGGCGCCCGCTCAACGGCGCGGTAAGCGGGTCTGCGCCGAGGTCGACGGATAGTTTCGCACCTGCGCCGCCGACCAGGAACAGCATCGCATCAGCGGCTGCCCGGAAGTCGGCACCGGCGTCGAGGATGATCGGGGCCAGTTCGAGATAGACGCCCTCCAGGGCGCGACCGAGGTCGGCCGGCGCGATACCGCCTGGCCCGACCCGGAGCAGCAGTGCGCTGACACCGTCGACCAGTGCGGTGAGAATCTCGGTGGTGCTTCCGGGGCCCGGCGGAAACTCTTCGACCACCTTCCATCCGGACAGAACGTCGTGATTCGGGTCGCCCCCGCGGATGAACGGCCAATCACCCGGCAGTGCCGCCTCCGGCCGTGGGGGGACCGCGGTGTAGAGGGCCCGAACCGGAAAACCTTCGTAGGTTGCGGAATCGAGAAGACGCTCCGGTTCGGCGGGAAAGTCGGCCGGATCTCGCCGGCCGCTCTTGGCGAGCACTCCGGCAACTGCGCTGCGCCACCGGGCACGAGCCTGGTCGACCTGTCCGGACACCGGCAGCTCCTGTTGTCGTCTGGCGAGCGGCAACCGATCTCCGGCCCGCTGCCCTCAGGCTAAAGGATCACCGGTATACCGATGCCGACTCGTTCGGTGAATCGGGTCACGGCTCTGCCGACCCGTCGCCGCCGAGCCGTAACCTTGGTAACCGTGCCGTTGGCGACCGCTCTGCGCAATATGGCATCGGCGCTGAGCAGCACCGCCCGCCAGGTCAGCCGGACCCGCATCCTGCTGACCACCATCGCGGTCGGCGCGGTGGTCGCGGTGGTGCTGTTGGTGCCCCTGCCGACAGCGGTGCAACTTCGCGACTGGGCCATCTCGGTCGGCCCCTGGTTCCCGCTGGCATTTCTGGGGGCGCAGGTCGTGGTCACCGTCCTGCCCTTCCCCCGCACCGCGTTCACCCTGGCGGCCGGGTTGCTGTTCGGGCCTGCGCTGGGAGTGGCGATCGCGGTGACGGCCAGCACGGTCAGTGCGTTATTGGCGCTGCTCGCAGTGCGGGGGCTGGGCTGGCAGCTCAACAACCTGGTGAGCCACCCCGCCGTCGAGGCGGTCGACACCCGACTGTGCGAACGGGGCTGGCCTGCGGTGCTGTCGCTGCGGCTGATCCCAATGGTGCCGTTCTCGGTGCTGAACTACGCCGCGGGCGCTTCCTCGGTCCGGGTACTGCCGTATCTGCTGGCCACCGTCGCCGGTCTGCTACCCGGCACCACCGCTGTCGTCGTCCTCGGTGACGCGCTGACCGGCAACGTCAGTCCGCTGCTCGCGCTGGTGTCGCTGTGCACAGCCTCGGTCGGTATCGGTGGGCTGGCCTATGAGAGACGGCGCTACCGCAGAGAGGGCCAACTGTGACCGATCAGAGCACCCCGAGGTGGATGCTGGCATCCGGGATGTTGCAGCGGTTGCGCAGATCGAACGCCGGCCCGCGGATCGCGTCGGTGTCCGCCTGCACCTGGGGGTTCGCAGCCAGGTAGCCCTGGACCTTGTTGATCGCGTCTGACTGAGGCACGCCCTGCACGCTGCTGAAGAAGACGTTGACATCGGGGTGGGTGAAGAGATAGCCGGCTATCCCCGCCGCGACCTGGCTCTCCACCGCCGCGATGTCGGCCGCCGAGCAACCGGGCACGATATCGGCCGCCGCCGGTGCGGCCAGTCCGAGCAGGACGCCGCCGGCGCCGATAACTGACGCTGCCGTGCGGCGCGCCAACGGTGTGAATGTCATGAGGCTCCTTGGGTCGGTGGTTCGTGATCATCGTAGGTCAGCAGCCCACCAGCCTCCACTCGCGGGAGCAGGCCCGACTCGGTAGGGTTAGGTCCCAAACGACGTGAGGACACGATCACATGACACGCACACGCCAGTTCCTGGTTCTTCTCGCCGGTGGCATCGGCGCCGCCGCCGCACTGCTCGGCTCCCCGATCGCGGCCGCCGACGAATACGGCGGCGGCGGTGCCAATAACCCGCTGCTGCCGGGCTGCGAGACCATGGGCGGCAGCTCCGTCCTCGGCGGGCAGAGCACCGACTGCGCGAGTCCGGGCAATTCCCAGCTGACCGCCACACCGAACGATCTCGGCTCCATGGGTGCGTTCGCTGACGAGGCGGGCGGGATGTTCGGATTCGGCGGCTGGTAGCGGCGAACGCGCTAACCGGCCGGCGGCGTCTGAACCGGCTCTGAGGTCCCGGGATCGAGGATCAGAGCGCCGGGTAGTTCGGGCGCCGCGGCAATACCCGGCAGTGACCCGCGGGCCGCGGCCTCAGCCTTGGCGACGGCCTCGGCGATGTCGGGGTCGGTCCGGGTGTTGAACCAGTCGGCGACTTCCTCGGAGTCGTCCTCCGGCGCGGCGGCGTCATCGGCCGGCGAGGGCTGGTAGCGGAACACCCCGTCGGACCCCGGCGCACCCAGCAGCTTGGTGAATCCCTCCAGCGCGGCACCGAAGTCGCTCGGGATGAGCCAGACCTTGTTGGCCTCGCCCTGGGCCATCAGCGGCAGGGTCTGCAGGTACTGATAGGCCAGCATCTCGGGGGTGGGCCGGCCGGCCCTGATGGCCGCGAACGTCTTCTCGATCGCCTTGGCCTCCCCCTGCGCCTGCAGGTATTGCGCGGCGCGTTCACCTTGCGCGCGCAGGATGCGGGACTGCCGTTCGGCCTCCGCGGCCAGGATCGCGGCCTGCTTGGCACCCTCGGCCGCCAGGATCTGCGCCTGCTTCTGCCCCTCGGCCTGCTTGATCGACGCCTCCCTGGTGCCCTCGGCCGTGAGGATCACAGCCCGCTTCTCCCGGTCGGCGCGCATCTGCTTCTCCATCGAGTCCTGGATCGACGGCGGTGGGTCGATGCTGCGCAGCTCGACCCGGGCCACCCGCAGACCCCACCGGTTGGTGGCCTCGTCGAGTACACCGCGCAGCTGGGCATTGATCTGGTCGCGGCTGGTCAGCGTCTGCTCCAGCGTCATACCGCCGACGACGTTGCGCAGCGTCGTGGTGGCCAACTGCTCGACCCCGACGATGTAATTGTTGATCTGGTAAACCGCGGCTTGCGGGTTCGTGACCTGGAAGTAGACCACCGTGTCGATATTCACGGTGAGGTTGTCCTCGGTGATGACCGGCTGGGGCGGGAACGACACCACCCGCTCTCGGAGGTCCACCCGGGCCCTGATGCGGTCGATGAACGGGACCAGCAGGGTCAGCTGCCCCGACACCGTCTTGCTGTAACGACCGAGCCGCTCGATGACGGCGGCCTCAGCCTGCGGGATCAGGGCGACGGATTTGGCGACGACGATGACGGCGAAGATCACCAACACCGCCAGCAACACCAGACCGGCAATGGCTCCACTCATATCGGGCCTCCCTCGTTGGTTTCTACGGGGTCTTCCACACGACCGCGGTCGCGCCGTCGATGTGCATGACGGTGACGTGATCGCCGGCCTCAAACACATCGTCATCGTTGTAGGGACGGGCCGTCCAGATCTCGCCGTCCAGTTTCACCTGACCCTGGTGACGGCTGATCTGATCGAGCACCAGCGCGTCTTTGCCCTCCAGCGCTTTGGCCGGCTCCGGCAGGCCGCCACCGGCGCTCAGTCTCTTGCGCAGGGCAGGTCGCGCCAGTAGGAGCAGCAGGACCGACACCACCAGGAACACCGCGCCGTCAGCCCATATCGGCCACCCCAGCAGCCAACTCGAGCCGGCCGCCGCCAGGGCGCCGCCGCTGAGCATCACCAGGAACATATCCCCGGTCAGCGCCTCGGCAGCGCCTAGTCCCAGGGCGATTATGAGCCAGATCAGCGCCGCGGTCATAGTGCCACGATACGCACGCCAATCGCCGCATGGTCGGACACTGAGCGGGGCGGCACGAAGCACTACACTCTCGACCATCATGTGGTGCCCGAGCGTCTCTCTATCGGTGTGGGCAAACGCCTGGCTGGCGGGCCATGCCGCGCCGGACGACGTCCTGGACGCGTTAATAGCATGGGCACCAATGCATTCGGTCATGGCCTACGACGCGATCGCGGCCGGCCGGACAGGATTGCCATGGCCCGATATCGAAACCGCGGGTCCGATGTCGCTGCTGCAGACGGTGCGTGTCGCGGCCGCCCGCTCGCAGGAGGGCAACTGGGGCCGGCGCCCGGCGATCGGTGTGGTTCTGCCCGTGCCCGGGGATGTTCGCGGACTGGCGCCGGGTACCCAGTTCGCTTACGACGCCATGGCTGCCGGTGAGGCGGTCATGGTGAGCACAGCCGACGGCGACGCCGTCGGATTGGTGCCCGTCTTCGAGAGCACGTCCGAGGACCTCGAGGGCGACACCGGCGATGCGGCCGACGTCGATTATCTGCTGTCCTGGTCGGTCTACTCGGTCGCCGATCGTCCGGTGGCCGATGCCCCGGACCTCGGTGAGGCCGAGTACGCGCTGCGCTGCGCGGTTCGGACCGCGGCCGAGGCGCTGAGCGGTCTGGAACTCGCCGGCGGCGGCGGGGGGGATCCGCGAACCCTGGTCGGGGAGGTACTGGCGGCCAACGATCATCACCGCCTGCCTGACCACACCCCGCCCCGGGCGACGCGGGTGCTGTCAACGGCCGCCCACGTCGACGCCATCATCACCGTCAGCGCCGGGCTCACACCCATCGGGATGCAGACCGCATCGGAGGCCCGGACCGCCGACGGTGCGCTGCGTCCGCTGGCTTCGGTGGTGCGCGCAGCGCGGGCTGCGGCGATCAGCGCGATTCTGCAGTCGGCCTGGCAGAGCTAGCCGCGGCAAGAGCACTGGCCTCGCAGTCCGCGGTGCAGAACCGTCCGTTGACACTGGCGCCGTAGCCTGGAACAGGAGTAGCGGAGCGGATCCGACTATCGATCGAATCAGGTTCTGCGCCAACGACTCTGGACGGCTCTCGTCCCTCGCGGACCTCATCGAGCAGGTCCAGTGCGAGCCGCGCGAAGCGGGGTTGAGCGTTGGGGGTTGTTGCCCGGGCCAGCGCCACACCGAGTGTCTCGGCCTGCTCGGCGAGCTCGCTATCCAGATCCCAGATCACCTCGATGTGATCGGAGACGAATCCGACCGGACACACGATGACGGCGCGCACCCCCGATTCGGCCAGCGACGCCAGGTGATCGCCGACGTCGGGTTCGAGCCACGGCACCTGCGGAGGCCCGGACCGCGACTGCCAGACGACGTCGTAATCGGAGTACCCGGCGGCGGCGGCGATCAGGCCCGATGAGTAGCGGACCTGGCGCGGATAGAGACCCGGTCCGCACCGGTCGACCGCGCGCATCGGGATGGAATGCGCTGTGAACACCAGGCGGGCGTCGTCGCGGACCGCCTCTGGTAGCTGTGCGGCCGCCTGCGTGACGGCGTCGGCGAACATCTCGATCAGCAGCGGATGGTCGAAATACTGACGCAGCTTGACCATATCGGGGGCGCCGTCGCCGGTCGCGGCGCGCGCCCGGGCGATATCCTCCTGATACTGGGTGCACCCGGAGTAGCCGCCCCACGCGGAGGTGGTGAACACCGCCGCACGCCGGACACCATCGGCCCGCATCTGGGCCACCGTGTCCTCGGCGAAGGGGTGCCAGTTGCGGTTGCCGAAGTACACCGGCAGATTCTCGCCGCGCTGGGAGACCTCGGCTTCGATGGCCGCGATGAGTTCCCGGTTGATCGCGTTGATGGGTGAGACACCACCGAAGTGCAGATAGTGCTCGGCGACGGATTCCAGGCGTTCGCGCGGAATCCCGCGACCGCGGGTCACGTTCTCCAGGAACGGCATGACCTGCTCGGGCCCCTCGGGTCCACCGAAGGACAGGACGAGCAGTGCGTCGAAAGCATCGGTCACGGCCCGGCCCCTACAGCAGCTGGGTGCTTGCGCCGCCGTCGGCGTAGACGACCGTGCCGGTGGTGGCGGGCAGCCAGTCGGAGACCAGCGCGCAGACGGTCTTGGCCACCGCGGTGGGGTCCTTCATATCCCAGCCCAGCGGGGCCCGCTGATCCCAGCCCTCCTCGAGCATCGCCATCTCATCCTTGAACTGATCACCAAGGGCGCCCCCCATGATCGCGCTCATCGCCAACGTCCGAATCGGACCGGCCGCAACGAGATTGGACCGCACGCCCACCTTACCGGCCTCACGGGCGACGAACCGGTTGACGGACTCCAGTGCGCTCTTGGCAACCGTCATCCAGTTGTAGGCGGGCATCGCCCGGGTGGGGTCGAAGTCCATGCCGACGATCCCGCCGCCAGGGTTCATGATCGGCAGCGTGGCCTTCGCAAGCGATGCGTAGGAGTACGCCGAGATGTGGATCCCCTTGGCGACGTCCTCGTACGGCGCGTCGAAGAACGGGTTGATACCCATGCCGGTCTGCGGCATGAAACCGATCGAGTGCACCACTCCGTCGAGTTTGTTACCCGCCCCGATCACTTCGCTGATGCGGGCGGCGAGGGTGTCGAGGTGCTCGGCGTTCTGCACGTCGAGTTCCAGCAGCGGTGCCGGGGCGGGCAGCCTGTCGAGGATGCGCGCGATCAGCTTCATCCGGTCGTAACCGGTGCAGATCACCTCCGCACCCGCCTCCTGCGCCACCCGCGCAATGTGAAACGCGATCGAGGAGTCGGTGATGATGCCCGTCACAAGGACGCGCTTGCCCTCCAGAATGCCTGTCATGTCAGTCCTTTCTCGTGGCGCGCACTCAGTGGCCCATGCCCATGCCGCCGTCGACCGGGATCACGGCACCGGAGATGTAGCTCGCATCCTCTGATGCCAGGAAGCTGACGACCCCCGCGACTTCCTCAGCGGTGCCGATCCGCTTGGCCGGGATGAACTCCAGCGCGCCCTCACGCACCCGCTCATCCATCGACTGCGTCATATCGGTGTCGATGAGACCGGGGGCCACCACGTTCGCGGTGACTCCGGCCTTGGACAGCTCGCGGGAGATCGAGCGGGCCATCCCGATCAGGCCCGCCTTGGACGCGGCGTAGTTGGCCTGATTGCCGATCCCCCACATACCCGAGACCGAACCGACGAAGATCATCCGGCCGAACCGCTTCTTCTGCATGCTGCGCGATGCCCGCTGGGCGACCCGGAACGCCCCGGTGAGGTTGGCGTCGATGACTTTGGTGAAGCGCTCCTCGGTCATCCGGATCAGGAAGGCGTCGGCGGTGATGCCGGCATTGGAGACCAGCACCTCGACCGCGCCCTGATGCTCCTCGATCGCCGTGAACGCGCGGTCGACGGCGTCGTTGTCGGTGACATCGCACTCCACGCCGAACAGCCCCTCCGGCGCGCCGGATCCGCGGTGGGTGACCGCGACCTTGTGCCCGTCGGCGGCCAGCCGGCGCGAGATGGCCAGTCCGATCCCCCGGTTCCCGCCGGTGACCAGCACCGAGCGGGCGATGAACGCGGGCTTGCCCCCGGCAGCGTCGGGGGTGGGGGTCTGGCTCATGCCCGTCAACTTAGTGCCTGGGTTTACCGGCGCCGAAATCGACACGGGGGCTGCCGGCAGAGCCGAGCAACGACCCTGCGGGCGATGTCGGCGCGGATCTAGCCGGGGAGGCGGCGATTGATCAGCAGCGCGGCCAGCGCGGCCAGGGCCAGCGTCGCCGCACCCAGCCGCAACCAGCCCACGCTCGCATCGCCCTTGACCGTCTCGTAGCCGATCTGGTCCTGCAGCGAGGAGAACACCTCTTTGAGCTGCTGCAGGTTCGAGGCGCTGTAGTGATTGCCGTCGGAGAGTTCGGCGATCTTGGAGAGCATGTCCTCGTCGACGGGCACCGGCTGGCGCTGATCGTTGATCTCGACGTAGCCGTACGGGGTGCCGAAGGACACCGTGGAGATCGGCACGCCCTGATCCTTGGCGGTGCGCGCCGCGGTGAACGCGCCCTTCGGGTTGTCCGGGTTGGACGGCACCGTCTCCTTGCCATCGGACATCAGCACGATGCGCGCCGGTGGCGGGCCGTCGTCACCGCCGCCGATGACCGCGCCGACGGTGGCGATCGCCTGCAGGGAGGTGAAGATCGCCTCACCGGTGGCGGTGCGGTCGGCCAGTTGCAGCTTGTCCAGTGCGGTCTTGGTGGCCTCGCGGTTGGTGGTCGGCGAGACCAGCACCGTCGCCGTTCCGGCGTAGGCGATCAGGCCCAGGTTGATACCGGGGGTCAGCTGATCGGCGAACTGCTTGGCGGCCTCCTGCGCGGCGACCAGCCGGCTCGGCTCGACATCGGTGGCGCGCATCGACTGCGACACGTCGATGGTGAGCATGACCACCGCACGGTTGCGTGGGATCCGCACGTCATTCTGCGGGCCGGCCATCGCGATGGTGAGTAGCACCAACGATGCGATCAGCAGAATGGCGGGCACATGGCGCCAGCGGTTGGGGCGCTGCGGGGCAACACTTTCCAGCAGTTCCATATTGGCGAATCGCAGGATGCGCTTCTGCCGGGAGAACTGCAGCACCACATAGAGGGCGGCCAAACCGGCGACCAGAAGCAGGAACAGGAAGAACCACGGGTGGGCGAAGTTGGTCAGCGCCATCGGACCCAGCAACGGCAACGTCATCGGTTGCCCTCGGACTCGCTCACTGCACGCCCGCCATGGCGCCGCGCCGCCGGGATGCGACGAAGCGCACGATGTCGGCGATCCAATCGCGGTCGGTGCGCAGCGTCATCATCGGTGCCCCGCAACGGCGCAGGGTCCTGGCCACCTCCGCGCGGTGGGCCGCCGCGGCCCGGGCGAAGTCGTCGCGCAGCTGCTCGTCGATGGTGAACTCGCGGGTGACCCCGGATTCGGTGTCCTGCAGGATCACATCACCGACCGCGGGCAGTTCCACGTCGCGGGGGTCGAGCACTTCGATGCCGAGCACCTCGTGCCTGGCGGCGATCGCCCGCAGCGGCCGCATCCAGTTGATCGGGCCCAGGAAGTCGCTGATGATGACCGCCATCCCGCGGCGGCGCTCGGGCCGGCGCAGTTCGTCGATCGCGGCCGCGAGGTCACCGCGCACACCATGCGGTGCCCGCGGGCAGGTGGCGATGGCTCGCAGCATCGCCTGCTCGTGCTGACGGCCGGACCGGGCCGGCACCCGGATGACCTCGTGGCCGTTGGCGATCAGGGCACCGAGTCGGTTGCCGCCGCCGCTGTTGAGATAGGTGATCGCCGCAGCGGCCGCCACCGCCAGGTCGCGCTTCTCACACCCGGTGGTGCCGAAATCCAGACTGGCCGACATGTCGACGACCATCCAGGTCTCCAGTTCGCGGTCGGCGATCATCTGCCGAACGTGCGGATGCGTGGTTCGGGCGGTCACCGACCAGTCCATGCGGCGCACGTCGTCGCCGGGCTGGTAGGGCCGTGACTCCCCCGGCTCCGATCCCGGTCCCGGGATCAGTCCGAGGTGGTTCCCCTGCAGCACGCCGTCGAGTTTGCGTTTGACGGTGAGTTCGAGGGTGCGCAGGGCGGCCGACAGCTTCGCGTCGCCGATCTCACCGCGTTGGAACGACGGCGGGTGGATGGGCGACGGGTTGATGGTCGCGGCGCGATCGGCGGCTGGCTCGCTCACCGAGTGGGAGCGCCTGCCGGTGCGGGCGACACCGGCGGCACCGAGTGGCCCTGTTGCGGAACCGCGTTGATCTGGGGCAGCGCAACGGTGGACAAGATACGGGCGATCACCGTCTCAGCTTTGACGTCATCGGCCAGCGCGTCGTAGGTCAGCACCAGCCGGTGCCGCAGCACGTCGGGGATCACGTCGATGACGTCTTGCGGGATGACATAGTCGCGGCCGCGGACCAGTGCCAGCGCCCGGGATGCGGCGATGATGCCCAGCGAGGCGCGCGGCGAGGCGCCGAAGGCCACCCATGCCTTGACATCGGGCATGCCGAACTGTTCGGGCACCCGGGTGGCGGTGACGACGCGGACCACGTAGTCGACCAGGGCGTGATGGACGAAATTGTTGGCCGCGACGTCCTGCAGTCTGAGCAGGTCACCGGTCTCGAGCACGGCCTTGGGCTCGGGCGGACTCACCCCCATCCGGTAGATGATCTCGCGCTCCTCCTCAGGGGAGGGGTAGCCGACGTTGATCTTGAACAGGAACCGGTCGCGTTGCGCCTCCGGCAGCGGGTAGACGCCCTCGTTCTCGATGGGGTTCTGGGTGGCCATCACCAGGAACGGCTTCGGCAGCGGGTAGGTCTTGCCGCCGATGGAGATCTTGCGCTCTGCCATGACTTCCAGCAGGGCTGACTGCACCTTCGCCGGAGCGCGGTTGATCTCGTCGGCGAGCAGGAAGTTGACCACGACCGGACCGAGTTCGATGTCGAACTCCTCGCGGCCCTGGCGGTAGATGCGGGTGCCGATGATGTCGGTGGGAACGAGGTCCGGGGTGAACTGGATGCGGGAGAAGGTGCCGCCGACCACCTTGGCGAAGGTCTCCACCGCGAGTGTCTTGGCGACGCCGGGAACGCCTTCGAGCAATACGTGCCCCTTGGCGAGCAGACCGACGAGGATGCGCTCGACGAGCAGATCCTGACCGACGATGATCCGCTTGACCTCGAAGATCGCCCGTTCCAGGGTGTGCACATCGGCGGCCAGCCCGTTGTTACCGGGCCCTGCGGGCGTCCCACCGGGTGACGTCATCGAATTCCTCCACAGCTGTTGGTGGCGGGGCGTCTGTGAAGCGCACCTGCCGGTTCGTACCGGGCAGCGTCGTGCCCCGGCCACAACTATTCCAGGCGTTCCGGATTCCGTCGACGCCGCCCGTTCGCTGGCGCGCCGTACCCGGCGTCGCTCAGGTCTCGATGACGCGGGTCAGGTACGGCGTCATGCCGGCGGTGCGCACCGGACCCACCGTTACCTGACCGGCCGCCGAGGACGCTTCCATCATCTGGCCGTTGCCGAGGTAGATGGCGACGTGCTGGCTGCCGCCGGGGCCGTAGAAGATCAGATCGCCGCGCTTGGCCTGGGACGGGGCGACGTGCCGACCGGCGGTGTACTGGTCGCCGGAGTACTTGGGGATCTGGACCCCGACGCCGGCGAACGAGTAGCGGGTGAAGCCCGAGCAGTCGTAGCCGATCTTTCCCGCGTCGTGGTCGACGCCGGCGCTGGGCCCGTTGATCGCGCCGCCGCCCCAGGAGTAGGGCACGCCCCGTTGGGAGGCGCCTCGGCGGATCACGTACTCAATGGCCTGCGGCCCGCTGACCCGGCCACCGGGGATCGCGGCGGTGCTGGCACCGCCCCCGCCGAAGCCCAGGCCCGCCAGGAACTTGCGGCCCAGATCCATCGTGGCCGAAGCTGCCTGCTGGGTGAACGCCAGGGACGCCTGCGCGACGGCGACGGGGTCACCGGGCGCCCCCGCGCTGAGGATCTTGGGCAGGGTGGGATCCCAGCCCTCCTCGGCAGCTGCCGGCGAGGCGAGGCTCACCGCCATCGCGGCGGTCACCACCACCATCGTGAGGGCGCGTAGAGCGCGAGATAGTTTGCGAGGCATCGGATTTACTCCATCACCACTCGACATAGCGCACCACGAACGGCGTCATACCGCTGGTGCGAACCGGGGAGATCTTGACGAATGACCCGGTGTAGGGCGCCTCGATCATCTGACCGTTACCCAGGAAGATCGCCACATGCTGGCTGCCGTTGGGGCCCCAGAAGATCGCGTCGCCGCGCCGCATCTGAGCGGACGGAATCTTGCGGCCCAGGTTGTACTGCGATCCCGAGTAGTGCGGCAGCTTGATGCCGGCACCGGCGAAGGCGTAGAGCACCAGGCCCGAGCAGTCGAAGCCGACGGTGCCGGCGCCGGAGTCGATGCCGCGGCTGGGGCCGGCCGCGTTGCCGCCACCCCACGAATACGGCACCCCGATCTGGGACTGCGCCCGTTTGATGACGTATTCGATGGCCTGGTTCCCGTACACCAGCGGGATGCCGCCACCGTTGGTGATGCCGGTGTCGGTGGGCTTGAGGATTCCCATTTGCTGGAGGAACTGCTTGCCCAGCTGCTGGGTCACCTGCATCGAGTTCGTCGCGATCTGCAGCACCGCGTTGATGATCTGAACCGGGTCCCCGGAGAGGAAGGCGCTCGGGATCGCCGGCAGGGTGAGGTCCCACTCCGCGGGACTGCCATAGGGCACCTTGACCGTGTTCGCGGGGCCCGAGCCCGCGGCAGCCGGATCCCACCGGTCACCGGTCGCCGGGCCGGCCGCAGCGGCGGGCGCCGGCGCCGAACCGGGGACACTCGCGGCGGCCGGGGCCGACCAGGCCCGAGCGGCGTCGAGTTTCTTCTGCGCGAGAGTGCGTTCGGCCGCGAGGCGATCGATCTCGGCCTGCTGTTCCCGGAAGGTCGCCTGGGCCTGGGTCAGGGCCGCAACCGCGGCGTCCTGGCTGGATTGAGCGCTTGCGACGGCCTCGTCGGCCTTCTTCTTCGCCAGCCGTGCCGCGGCGTCGGAGTTGACCACCTCAGTTCGCGCCTGCTGCAGTCGGGCCATCACCTTCTGTGAGCTCAGCGCCAGTGTCTGTCCGGCACTGGCCGTGGCGATGATGTCGTCGGGGGTGCGCGCCATGACCAGCGACGCCGATGGGCCGTTGATGTAGGTGGCCGCGGCGAAGGTATCGAAGCGCTGCTGGGCGGCGGTGATCGCAGCTGTGGCGTCATCGACCGCCCGCTGGGTCGAGTCGATCTGCTGCTGGGCCGCCGCGGCGGCCTCCCGCGCCTCGGAGACCTCGACGATCGCCTTGTTGACGCTCTCCTGCTGCATCTGGACCCGCGCACCGACGTCCTGCAGACGCTGGTTGGCCTCGGCGACGTCAGCCACCAGGGCGGTCAGGCTGGTGGGCGCCTGATCGGGTTCAGCCTGCGCGAGTCCCGGAATCGACAGCGTCATCGCGATGCTGAGGGTCAACGGGCAGACCACGCGACCGACGTGACGTGCCGCCGGCCATACCGAAGAGTCGCGTTGGACACGCTGGGAAGGTCTCACCCGAGATCTCATCGACTCTGACTCCTAAGCTCCGCATTGGTCACGCCAGTAACTCAAGTCACATGAGCCACTTCAATAACATTGGTGACAACTGCACCGTAAGCCACATTGGTCGCAGCGGAAACCGGAGGCAAGAATTACAGTTTTGTAATTCGGAAGATGTGACCTTGCGGTTATCTTAGGCACTTGCCAAAGACAGGAATCAGCCCTGGTGAACCGGGGTTTCCGACCCCCGCCGACGGTTTGCTAGCCGTTGCAGAATCCGGGTCGTCGCGACGGCTCCGGAGACCGCTATCAACAGCCCGATGGTGAATGCCGTCCACGGGAAAATAGGCGTATCCAACTGATCCACGAAATTCTGGGCCCCCTGCACCGGATTGGGTGCCGTCTTGGCGACATCCTGGCCGGCTTCGAGCAACACCCGGTCATAGGTCGTGCTGTAACTGCCGGCCCACCCGGGGCTGAGCACGAGCACGGTGGAGTCGGGGTGCGACTGGCCGATCCGGGTGGCGATATCGCGCAACGGCGTATCGATCGGGGGGCTCTTCTCCATCACCACGACCTTGAGGTCCACCCCGCGATCACGAGCGCCGGCGAGGACCTCCTGCAGTCCGGCCGCATCGGCGGCCGGAGCAGCCACCCCGTTGGCCGCCACATCTGCCTGCACCGTGGCCATGCAGGTGTCCAGCGGCGTGTCGGCGGCGAGCCCGACCGCGCTGCAGACCTCAACGGGGATGTAGGTCGGGGCGTGCGGGGTCGTCACGAACCCAGACCGTACCGGCGTGCGCCCACCCGTGGTGGCAGCACGCGCCGAACAGGACGAGACTGATGGTCAGGGTGGCCGCCGGTCCCCCCTGTGGGCGCCACGCCCGCACCGTTAGTATCCGACCTGCCCGGCAACTGATCGGCGTTGACGGGCTCACCGAGCCGGGAGTTGATGTGAGCAGCGCAAATTCTTCCCTGAACTCATTCGGGGCCCGCGACACCCTGAAGGTCGGGGACACCAGTTACGAGATCTACCGCCTCGACGCGGTTCCCGGCACCGAGAAGCTGCCCTACAGCCTCAAGGTCCTCGCCGAAAATCTGCTGCGCACCGAGGACGGCGCCAATATCACCGGCGAACACATCCGGGCGATCGCCGACTGGGATCCCTCGGCGCAGCCGAGCATCGAGATCCAATTCACCCCGGCGCGGGTGATCATGCAGGACTTCACCGGCGTGCCGTGCATCGTCGACCTCGCCACCATGCGTGAGGCCGTCACCTCCCTGGGCGGCGACCCCGAGAAGGTCAATCCGCTGGCTCCAGCCGAACTGGTCATCGACCACTCGGTCATCCTGGACTTCTTCGGCAATGCCGGCGCGTTCGAGCGCAACGTCGAGCTCGAATACGAGCGCAACGGCGAGCGCTACCAGTTCCTACGCTGGGGCCAGGGTGCCTTCGACGACTTCAAGGCCGTGCCGCCCGGCACCGGCATCGTCCACCAGGTCAACATCGAGTACCTTGCGCGCGTCACCATGGTCCGCGACGGCGATGGAAAGAAATGGGCCTACCCGGATACCTGCGTGGGCACCGACAGCCACACCACGATGGTCAACGGCCTGGGCGTGCTGGGCTGGGGCGTGGGCGGCATCGAAGCCGAGGCCGCCATGCTCGGCCAGCCCGTGTCCATGCTGATCCCCCGCGTCGTCGGCTTCAAGCTGACCGGCGAGATCAAGCCCGGCGTGACCGCCACCGACGTCGTGCTGACCGTCACCGACATGCTGCGCAAGCACGGCGTGGTCGGCAAGTTCGTGGAGTTCTACGGCAAGGGTGTGGCCGAAGTGCCGCTGGCCAACCGCGCCACGCTTGGCAATATGAGCCCCGAATTCGGTTCCACCGCAGCGATGTTCCCGATCGACGAGGTGACCATTGACTACCTGCGCCTCACCGGCCGAAGTGATGAGCAGGTCGCACTGGTGGAGGCCTACGCCAAGACGCAGGGCATGTGGCATGACCCCGACCGCGAGCCGGTGTTCTCCGAGTACCTCGAACTGGACCTGTCCACGGTGGTCCCATCCATTGCCGGCCCCAAGCGCCCGCAGGATCGCATCGAACTGACCGATGCCAAGAACGCCTTTCGCAAGGACATCCACAACTATGTGGAGGAGAACAAGCCCACTCCGGAGACCAAACTCGACGAGGCAGTCGATGAGTCGTTCCCGGCGAGCGATTCGGTGTCGTTGTCCTTCGCCGATGACGGTGCCGTGGATGCCAGACCATCGGCGGCCAACGGCTCGCACGGCCGGCCGAGCAAGCCGGTTCTGGTGCGGTCGGCCGATCGCGGCGAATTCGTCCTCGATCACGGCGCGGTGGTGGTCGCCGGGATCACCTCCTGCACCAACACCTCCAACCCGTCGGTGATGCTGGGTGCGGCCCTGCTGGCCAAGAAGGCCGTCGAGAAGGGGCTGACGAGCAAACCGTGGGTCAAGACCAATATGGCACCGGGATCGCAGGTCGTCACCGACTACTACGAGAAGGCCGGCCTGTGGCCGTATCTGGAGAAACTGGGCTACTACCTGGGTGGCTACGGGTGCACCACCTGCATCGGCAACACCGGCCCGCTGGCCCCGGAGATCTCCAAGGCCATCAACGACAACGACCTGTCGGTGACGGCGGTGCTGTCGGGTAACCGCAACTTCGAGGGCCGCATCTCCCCCGACGTCAAGATGAACTACCTTGCGTCGCCGCCCCTGGTGATCGCCTACGGAATCGCCGGAACGATGGACTTCGACTTCGAGGCCGATCCATTGGGCACGGACACCAACGGAAACGACGTCTTCCTCAAAGACATCTGGCCCACCCAGAAAGAGATCGACGACACCATCGCCTCCTCGATCAACCGGCAGATGTTCGTCGACAGCTACGCCGACGTGTTCAAAGGTGACGAACGCTGGCGCAACCTGCCCACCCCGGCGGGCAAGACTTTCGAGTGGGATCCCAAGTCGACCTACGTGCGCAAGCCCCCGTACTTCGACGGCATGCCCGCCGAGCCACAGCCTGTCTCCGACATCACCGGTGCCAGAGTCCTTGCCCTGCTGGGTGATTCGGTGACCACCGACCACATCTCCCCGGCCGGTGCCATCAAGAAGGGCACACCGGCCGCCCAGTACCTGGAGGCCAACGGGGTCCAGCCGGCCGACTTCAACTCCCTGGGCTCACGGCGCGGCAACCACGAGGTGATGATCCGCGGCACGTTCGCCAACATCCGGCTGCGCAACCAACTCCTGGACGCGATTGTCGAGGGCGGGGTCTCCGGTGGCTACACCCGTGACTTCACCCAGCCGGACGGCCCGCAGGCGTTCATCTACGACGCCGCGCAGAACTACGCCGCGGCCGACATCCCCCTGGTGGTGCTGGGCGGCAAGGAGTACGGCTCCGGTTCCTCACGCGACTGGGCGGCCAAGGGCACCAGCCTGCTGGGCGTGCGGGCGGTGATCACCGAGTCCTTCGAGCGGATCCACCGGTCCAACTTGATCGGCATGGGCGTGATTCCGCTGCAGTTCCCGGCCGGCGAGTCCGCGGCGTCGCTGAAATTGGACGGCACCGAGGTGTTCGACATCAGCGGCATCGATGCGCTCAATACCGGCAAGACCCCGAAGACGGTCCACGTCACGGCCACCAAGTCCGACGGGACCGCCGTCGAGTTCGACGCCGTCGTGCGCATCGACACCCCAGGCGAGGCGGACTACTACCGCAACGGCGGCATCCTGCAGTACGTGCTGCGAAACATGCTGCGGGCGGCCACGTCCGCCTAGCGCGCCAGCCAACTTCGGCGCGGTGATCGTCGCTCAGCGAGGTGTGGTGTCTCGGGACATCGCTGACGCTTATGTCTCGGGTCATCGCTGACACTCATGGTGTCGGTTTGGGCGCGCGGTTGCGGTAGGTTCGCGTGTTTTTGTCGCCGGGTTGGTATTGGC